>JAKAOO010000001.1:6044-61250 GCA_021812165.1 Pseudomonadota bacterium
GCACGGTCGAAGCCTATAATGAAGGCGCCGCGAAGGGAGAGGATCCGGCGTTCGGCCGCGGCGGCAATGCCTATCAGCGCTACGTCGGCGACAGCGATCAGAAGCCCAACCCCTGCGTCGCGCCGATCGAGACCCCGCCCTTTTACGCGGTCGCGCTTTATCCGGGCGATCTCGGCACTTCCGCCGGGCTTCAAACCGACGCCGCGGCGCGCGTTCTCGGCGCGGGCGGCACGCCGATCCGCCGCCTCTACGCCTGCGGCAACGATATGAGTTCGCTGATGCGCGGCGCCTATCCGGGCCCGGGCATCACCTTGGGTCCCGCGCTCACTTTCGGCTATCTCGCCGCGCGCGACATCGCTTCCACCGGATAAAGGCCCCCTCACGCGTCGGCGGGAGGTGTGGTGACGACGAGGAATACGAGGTCCTGGAGGCCCGAATTGTAGATCGCGTGCTCGACGCCGGGGGGAATATGGATGACGTCGTGGCGGCGCACCACGCGCCGCTCGCCGTCGAGCTCCATCAGGCCTTCGCCTTCGAGCACATGATAGATCTGCTCCTGCACCTTGTGGCGGTGCGGCGCGACATGGCCTTTGGGCTGATAGGATGAGATCCGGTAATCGAGGCGCTCGCTTTTCGCGGTCTTGGGATTGATGAGCATCTTCGAATGCGCGTCATAGTGCTCGGGCGGCGTCTCCCAGAGGATTTCGGCGATGTTGCGGATGCTGGCTGCGTTGCGTTCATACATGGGGGCTTTCTCCGGGTCTGTTTGCGGGCAGGCGCCGCAAACGAATATGATAGATTGCGACCGGTCAACGGGCGACCGGCGAAGAGGGGAAAGGCGTCATGGCAAAGAGTGCGGAGCTTGAGGCGCGTACCGAAATGCGCGACGGCATGCGGATCACCTGGAACGAGCCCATAAGGGTGGATGACGGCTTGGTCCTGCGCGCGGATGTCTATCGCCCCGTCGAGGAAGGCCGCTACCCCGTCATCCTCACTTACGGAATTTACGGGAAGGGACTCTCCTACCAGGAGGGCTACCCGCACCAATGGGAGAAGATGGTGGCCGACCACCCCGAGATCCTCATCGGCTCGACCAACAAATACCAGAACTGGGAGGTGACCGATCCCGAGCGCTGGGTGCCGCACGGCTATGCGGTGGTCCGCGTCGATTCGCGCGGCGCCGGCTGTTCGCCGGGCTTTATGGATCCTAATTCGGAGCGCGAGATCGCGGATCTATTCGCGTGCATCGAGTGGGCCGGCACGCGGCCGTGGTCCAACGGCAAAGTCGGCATGCTCGGCATTTCCTATTACGCCAGCAATCAATGGCGCGCCGCCGCGAGGCACCCGCCGCACCTTGCCGCCATCATCCCATGGGAAGGGCAAAACGACCGCTATCGCGACAGCGGATACCACGGCGGCATCCTCTGCGAGTTCCAAAAGCTTTGGGCGAAACATCAGGTGCGGAACGTTCAATACGGGCTCGGCGAGAGGGCGCGGAAAAGCCCGAATACCGGCGAAGGGATCGCCGGGCCGGTGACGCTTTCGGACGAGGAGCTCGCCCGAAACCGCGTCGACGCCTTCGAGGATCTCAAAAAGCACCCGCTCGACGACGCCTGGCACCGCACGCACTCCGCCGATCTTGCGAAGGTCGAGGTGCCGCTTCTCACCTGCGCCAACTGGGGCGGGCAGGGCATTCACCCGCGCGGCAACTTCAACGGCTTTACGGAAACCGCGTCGAAAGAGAAATGGCTCGAGGTCCACGGCGACTCGCATTGGTCGCTCTTCTCATCGGGCTACGGCGTCTCGCTCCAAAAGCGCTTTTTCGATCACTTTCTGAAGGGCGCGGACAACGGCTGGGAAAAGACCCCGCCCATCACCCTCAATATCCGCCATCCGGGCGAGAAATTCGTTCCGAGATACGAAAACGAGTGGCCGCTCGGCCGCACCCGTTGGACGAAATTCCATCTCGACCCAGGCGCAATGTCGCTCGGCCCGCAGCCTGTCGCGCGCGCCGGCAGGATCGAGTACGACGCCTTGGGCGAGGGCTTGACGTTCAGGATGGCGCCGATGGAGCGCGCGACCGAGATCACGGGGCCGCTTGCGGCGCGCCTCTTCATTTCGTCTTCGACAGAGGATGCCGACCTCTTTCTCATCGTTCGCGTGTTCGATCCCGAGGGCCAAGAACTCACCTTCATGGGCTCGACCGATCCCAACACCCCGATCGCCAACGGTTGGCTTCGCGCTTCGCACCGCCGGCTCGACCCGGAGCGAAGCAGGCCCTATCGGCCCTATCACCCCCATGACCGGGTCGAGCCTTTGACCCCGGGAGAGATCTACGAGTGCGAGGTCGAAATCCTCCCGACCTCGATCGTGGTCCCCGCCGGTTGGCGGGTGGCGCTCAGCGTGCGCGGCAAGGACTACGAGTACACGGGGCCGCTCTCGGAGTTCGGCAAAAGGTTCCACTATGCGACGCGCGGCACGGGCGGCATGACCCACAACGATCCCGAGAACCGGCCGCCGCAGGTTTTCGGCGGAAAGGTGACGCTCCACGCGGGCGGCCCGCACGACTCATACCTGCTCGTGCCGATCATCCCGGGAAAGTGAGCGCATGAGGCTTGTTGGTCTTCTCGGGCGGCGTTACGGATCGAGGGGAGGCTGCGGGCGATGCTTCTGCCGCCACGCCCGCACGAAAGTGGCCGGGGCTGCGATCGGGATGCCTCGGAACGGGTTGAGCGCGAGAAGATCGCCGTCCCCGGAAACGATCACATCGGCACGGCCGTTGACGGCCAGCTCCAGAAATTTGTCGTCCTTCGGATCACGACAAGAAACGATGCGCTCGCCGACCGCAACCAGCTCGGCGGCCGCCATCAACCGAGCGAGCCAATCCCGGAACGACGGGGGGATCAACGGCGCAAGACGCGGGCGCGCAAGCGTGACGAACAGCTCCCGCTCAGTCATCGTCGATTTGAGAAGAGTGCCGCTCTCCAACACGATGCGAACGGCGAGACCCGGAAGCGATCTCTCCTTCAGCGCCGCGCTGATGAGGACATTCGTGTCGACGACTGCCCTCATCCGAGAAGCGGTTGCGCTTGCGTGCGGGCTTCCTCGATGATCCGGTCGATATCCTCATCGCTCAGCCCGGCAGCGATTACGCGCGCGCGCGCTTCCCGTCGGCCGGGGATCAATTCGCGAGGCTCGATCGTAACGGTGACGCGGTCTTGCGGATCGAAGCCCCGGCGGATCAACTCTCGCGCAACCTTCTCCACTGTGGTTTCGATCACTTCGCTTTGGGACGGCATGGTGTTCGCTCCTCTGCCGCAGAATCTAGGCGGGCCCCGGCGCAGCGTCAAACTTGCCGGACGTCCGGGTGTATCTCAGTGTGCACCGCGCCCTCTTCGGGGGGATCACAGCGCCGATAAGGGGAGCGGATGAGAGACCCACGGCCCACAATGCGGGCGCTCATCTGCCGAGAATGGGGTAGCGTCGATGGGCTGGAGCTTGGCGAAACGCCCGTTCCCGAGCCCGCCCCGAGCGAGGTGCTGATCCGCGTCAAGGCGACCGCGGTCAACTACGCCGACTCGGTCATGGTGGCGGGCCGCTACCAGACGAAGCCGGCGCTGCCGTTCAGCCCCGGCCTGGAGACGGCGGGCGTGGTGGCGGCGTGCGGCCCGGATGCGGGCGGCTTCAAGCCGGGCGACCGGGTGATGGCGATCCTCGCCTATGGCGGGTTCGCCGAATTCGCGGTGGCTTCGGCCAAGGAGACTTGGCTCATTCCCGAGGGCATGAGCTTTGCCGAGGCGGGTGCGTTTCCCATCGCCTACCTTTCGAGCCATGCGGCGATCCGCTGGCAAGGGCGCCTCGAAGCGGGCGAAACCATGCTCGTTCTCGGCGCGGCGGGCGGCGTCGGCCTCGCCGCGGTGGAGATCGGCAAAGCCTTGGGCGCGCGCGTCATCGCCGCCGCCGGCACGACCGAGAAGCTGGCGGTGGCGCTCGCCCATGGGGCGGACGCGGGGATCGAGTATTCGCGGGAAAAGCTGGGCGAGCGGGTATTGGCGTTGACCGAAGGCAAAGGAGCCGATCTTTGCTTCGATCCGGTAGGCGGCGCGCTCTTCGACGCCGCGCTCTCCTCGCTCGGATGGGGAGGGCGCATCCTCCTCATGGGCTTCGTCGGCGGGGTGCCGCAGATACCGGCGAACCGGCTGCTCGTCAAACACCGCGCGGCGCTCGGCTCGTCGCTGCGCTATTTCCGCTGGTATGCGCCGGAGAAACTCAGGAAGTCGGCGGAGGAATTGTTGCGCTGGTACGGCGAGGGGAGCCTCAAGCCTCTCATCACCCATCGCCTGCCGTTGGAGCGGGGCGTCGAAGCGATCCGCCTTCTGACCGACCGCAAGGCGCACGGCAAGGTCGTCGTCGAGTTGGACGGTGTCCCGAGCTCGTCGAAGGAGCCTTCGTGATGGAGATCCGCCTTTCCCACCATGGCCGGCACGTCGCCATCATCACCATCGACAACGAGCGGCACCTCAACGCGATGACGCGTCAGATGTTCTTCGAACTCGGGCGCCTTTGGGACGCGCTGGAGCGCGACGATTGCCGCGCGATTATTTTGACGGGCGCCGGCTCGCGCGCGTTCAGCGTCGGCGCCGACATGAGGGGCGACCTTTCCGCCGACTCGGAGACGGCGCGCATGGTCAACCACGCGCTCCTCAAAAACGACCCCTATTCGAAGCCGATCATCGCCGCCCTCAATGGCGACTGCATTGGCGGCGGCCTCGAGCTGATGCTCTCGACCGACATCCGCGCCGCCGTGCCGAGCGCGCGTTTTGGCCTCCCCGAAGTCAAATGGTCGATCTATCCGTTCGGCGGCTCGACCATCAAGCTCGTGCAGCAGATCGGCCACGTGCACGCCATGGACCTGCTTCTGACGGCGCGCTTGATCCGTGCCGAGGAGGCGCTGCGATTGGGCCTCGTCAACCGTCTGGCGGCGCCGGACGAGCTCCTGGGCTGGGCGATCGAGACCGCGGAGAGGATCGCCGCGAACAGCCCCTCGGCGGTGCAGGCGGTGAAGCGCCAGGTGAGCGCCACGATTGCCGATCACGGCCGCGCCCGCGAGGCTTTGGAGCAGGAACTCGGCGACGCGGTCAGAAAAAGCCCGCACTTTGCCGAAGGCGTCGCGGCGTTTCGCGAGAAGCGCGCGCCGCGCTACGAGTGAGGGCGCGGGAAGGCGACTGCTTCCTGCCTCTCACCCGGGAGCCGCGGCGTCTTGGGGAGCGATGACACTCTCCGAGAAGGGCGGGCGCAGGAGAGCCTCGCAATCCCGAGCCAGCATCAGATTGCCGAGGAAGAGGACGTCCATCCGCGTGCGCAAGAAACAATCGAGCGCCTCTTCAGGGCGACAGACTACCGGCTCGTTTTCATTGAACGAGGTGTTGAGCACCATCGGCACACCGGTCAGATCGCGGAAAGCGCCGATGAGGCGGTGGTAGAGCGGATTGGCGTCGCGGGTGACGGTTTGCAGGCGGCCGGAACCGTCGACATGGGTGACGGCCGGGATAAGGGTCCGCTTTTCTTCGCGGATCTGGAAGACCTGCATCATAAAGGGCACCGCGTCGTCTTCCTCGAACCATTCCGCGGCCGCCTCGGCGAGCACCGAGGGAGCAAAGGGGCGAAAGGACTCGCGCCGTTTGATCTTGGCGTTGAGGACCCTTTTCATATCGGCCCGTCGCGGATCGCAGAGGATCGAGCGGTTGCCGAGTGCTCTCGGGCCCCACTCCATGCGGCCCTGGAACCAGCCGACGACCTTGCCTTCGGCGATGGCTTCGGCGGCCGTTCGGCAAAGCTCACGCTCGGTTTCGATCCCGGTGAGGACGCAGCCCGAAGCGTCGATTTCTCCGCGCTGCGCGGCGATGAGGGTCGCAATCTCGGAAGGGCCAAACCCCGGGCCCCAGAACGCGTGGTCCATGACAAAAGACCGCGCGCCGCCCTGCCGGTGCCAAAGAGAGTAGGCGGCGCCGATAGCGCCTCCGGCGTCGCCTGCCGCCGGCTGCACGTAAACGCGGCGAAACGGCGTCATCCGCCGGATCTTGCCGTTGGCGACGGAATTCATCGCGCAACCGCCGGCAAGCGCGATGTCGGTGAGGCCGAGGCGCCGGTGCACGGCGCCGAGGAGATGAAAGAACGCCTCTTCGTACATCGCCTGGAGCGAGCGGGCGATGTCGCGGTGCCGCGCTTCGAGCGGGGCTTCCGGCCTGCGGCGCGGTCCCAAAAGCACTTCGAGCGCGGGCGAAAAAAGATCTCCGAAGGAGGGAGAGCCGCCGTTCCAGGAAAAGGCGATGCGCTCTCGATGATGCCGAAAATAGGCAAGATCGAGCGTAAAGGCGCCGTCGGCTCCGAGCCTCACGATCCGGCGCATGGCGTCCAAATGGGACGGCGTACCATAAGGGGCGAGACCCATCACCTTGTATTCGTCGCCGTAATGGGAAAACCCGAGATACTGGGTCAGAGCCTGATAGAAGAGGCCGAGCGAATGCGGGAAATAGACGCGCCCCTCCATGTCGATGCGACTGCCATGGCCCCGCCCCCAAGCGGCGCTTGCGAAATCGCCGAAACCATCGACCGATACCACGGCGGCTTCCGCAAAGGGCGAGACGTGGAAGGCCGAGGAAAGGTGGGAGAGGTGATGCTCGACATGATGAAAGGCGCCGCGGAAGGGTTCGCCTGGAAACGCCTGGCGGAGAAGAGCGGGGATCGCTTCGCGCTTTTGCCGATGTTGCAGCCGTCCGCGCAGAAGAGATAGACCGGACGGATGCGCGAGAAGATAGGCAAGGCGCCGCAATCGGTGAGCGCGGCTATCCTGATTGACTGCGACATGGTCGACGTCGCTGAGGCGCACCCCTGCTTCCTCGAAGCAATACCCGATGGCCCGCGAAGGAAACCCCGCCCAGTGCTTGATCCGACGAAACCGTTCCTCCTCGGCCGCCGCAACGAGCCGTCCATCGCGGATGATTGCGGCCGCGCTGTCGCTATGAAAGGCGTTGATGCCGAGAATGATCATGGGTCTCGCCATGCGTGGTGTTGCCAGCACGGCCGAGCTCATGCCGGCTCGGATGGTTGTTTCGAGCGAACGGGTATCCCAAAGGGAGACGGATTTTCGGCCTCAGGCGGCCGGCGCGCGACGGCAATCAGTGACTTCGCAAAGGGATCAATCCGCCCCACCCGAAAAAATCGGATCGCGACGAAACCGCCCTCCCTCAGCAACGTGGCAAGCGCCCGCTGCGACCAAAACTTGATATGTCCATGGTCCCAAAACGGCTTTTGGTCAATGCCACCGCACCGATCTTCCTCATCGTCGATCGGCATCCGACCCATCGGGCGAAGTCGGTAGCGTGCTTCCTCGCCGGGCAAGCCGGCAAGCTGGCGCTGTTCTTCCTCCCGCCCTATTCGCCGGAATTGAACCCTGACGAGCTGGTGTGGAACGATCTCAAGACCCACAGCCTCGGACGCCGGGCCATCACTTCGCTGGCGCAGATACGGCAGATGGTGATCTCGCATCTCCGGCAGTTGCAGAAGATGCCTGGACTGGTGCGCAGCTTCTTCCTTGCGCCGACGACACGCTATGCGTGCACGTGATTGCAACTATTATGGAACGGTTAATATTTTTTCGCATTGAAGTCGCGAGCCCTGGCGAAAGGCGCGCTGAAGGTCATTGACGAGGCTTCCTATCTGCACGACAAACAGCAGGTCATCCTCGACCACGAGCTCACCTTGGCGTCCCGGCTCCGTGCTCTGGGGTTCTCGACCGGGGTCGCGTTCACTTGTCCGCAGGCAGACTCGGCGTCGAAAAACCCGACGGTCCATTTCTGGCGCCCGCTCGTCGACGCGGGGTTCCCGTTCGTGAAGGTGTCGCTGGTCACGGCTGGATTTGTCGCTATCGACGACCCGGAGCTCGCCAAGGTTCTCGGTGCCGAGTGGACCGAACTCCTAAAGGATCACCTTCGGCGTCGCCGGCCCTCCGATGGTTACCGTGCGGCAGATACAAATCTGCCGGCGCAGCCCGCGATAAGCATCGAAGCCCGATTCGGGGACAACGGCGCTCTCCAAGCCTATAATCCGACGTGGGCTCAGGCTCTGCCGGTTGTCGTCCCTCTCGACGACCTCGACGACACCGGACCGAAGGATCCTCTTGGTCCGGCGGTCTTGGCGGCCATCCACTGCTTCTATCTGGATGAGGCGGAGAGAATCCTGGCGAACCTCGCCAGACTGCCATTGAATCTACGCGCGCTTCTGACGACCGACACGCAGGATAAGGCCGCCCGCATCGAGGCTTTTCTGGTCCGTTTCGGCCTTCGCGGAGAAGTGGTCGTCGCCCCGAACCGAGGCCGAAACCTGGCGCCGTTCCTCGTTGAAATCCCGCGTCGTCTCCGCAGAGAAGGGATCGTCCTCCACCTTCACACCAAGAAGTCGCCGCATGACGTCGGTCTGGCTGACTGGGCGCGCTTCGTGCGCCGGAACCTTGTTGGCTCACCAGAGATCGTGCGCTCGATTTTGCACTTGCTGGAGCAGCAGGAGATCGGCGTCGTCTATTCCGAGCATTTCGGTCCCGTCGAGGGTCTCAGGAACTGGGGCTTCGATTTTCTGCATGCGCGCCGCCTAATGAGGAGGCTCGGGGTAACATCGTCCGCGGACTTCCTGTTGGATTTCCCGACCGGGTCGATGTTTAGGTCAAAGAGGCTTATCCCTGTGCGTCCGGGGCCGCAAAATGTTGTGGTGGGTGGGGTTGGTTTGTGATAGAACAAAGCACGAACATAATCGGTTTTGGGTGACAGGATGACCGACTTTCCACGCTCCCTGATCGAGTTCCAGAAGCGCTTCCCGGATGAGGCGGCCTGCGTCGAATATCTGTTCGCGGCGCGCTGACTCTCGACGATCTCGATGTGCCTTTTATCAGCGCGTTCCTCGCTGATCTCGAGACGCAGCGCGGCGCCAGCGCCAGGACGCGCAACTTGCGCCTGACGGCCGTTCGCTCATTCTTCCGGTTCGCCTCCTTCGAGGAACCGGCGCATAGCGCCCTGATCCAGAGAGTCCTCGCGATACCGAGCAAGCGCCACGACAAGTCTCAGGTCCACTTCCTGACACGGCCCGAAATCGAGGCGATCTTCGCCGCTCCCGATCGCACGACATGGCTTTGAACCGCTCCGAGATTTTCGGAGGCGATTTTGCTTGAGTCAGGCGGCCATCGCCTGACCGGCGCTCTGGGCATAGTAGCGCGCCTCGGCTTTGGCGGGAGGAATATTGCCGATGGGTTCGAGCAGGCGCCGATGGTTGAACCAGTCGCCCCATTCGAGGGTGGCAAATTCCACCGCCTCGTGGGCCTTTAGCCCGCGGGCTTGACCCGCGGGATGGCGCCAGGGACCACGCCGACGGATCACCTCGGTCTTGAACAGCCCAATCACTGTCTCGGCCAGAGCATTGTCGTAGCTGTCGCCGACGCTGCCGACCGATGGCTCGATGCCGGCCTCGGCAAGCCGCTCGGTATAGCGGATCGAGACGTACTGGCTGGCGCGATCGCTATGGTGCACCAAGCCGGGAAGGAAGCGGCGCCGGTCATAGAGCGCCTGTTCCAGGGCATCCAAGACAAAGCCGGTCTCGGCCGATCGCGAGACCCGCCAGCCAGAGCCTGTCCTCGGGCGGGCGAAAGCCCGACCCGTGGGATGCGGCGGGCGAAGACATCGATGACAAAGGCGACGTAGACAAACCCCTGCCAGGTCGCGACATAGGTGAAATCCGCCACCCACAGCGCCTTCGGTCGCGCCGCCTGGAACTGGCGGTTCACCTTGTCGCGCGGGCAGGGCGCGGCGGGATTGCCGATCGTCGTCTTCACTGCTTTGCCGCGGATCGCGCCCGACAGCCCCATCTGCCGCATCAGCCGGTCGGTCGTACAGCGCGCCACCGCGATCCCCTCCCGGCCGAGCTGCCGCCAGACTTTGCGCACGCCGTAGACCCGGAAATTACCCTCCCAGACCCGGCGGATCGCGGATCGCAGGATCTCGTCCCGCCGCGCTCGGCATGCCGCTTTCCGCTCCTTGCTCGGCATCGCCGCCGGCCACCCGCCCCTTACCTACAAAATGTTGATTTCACCGGACCCAGAGGGATAAGACTTTGGGCCAAGACCGAAGCGCTCAGTCCCCTCTTCGATCTGGGGCTCGGCTATGAGGACTTCGAGACCGAGGCAGAACGGGTCGACGGGACGCTCGCGCACGCGATCGAGCGTTGGCCCCTTTATGTCGCCGAGCTCCAGGGATTTCGGCACCTGAAGGTGATCGCGCGCGACCGGTCCTGTGCGGCCGCGGCGATTTTGGCGAGCACTCGGGACATCTCCTACATGCTGCGTCGGCACGGGCCGCGCCTTCTCGGAGGGACCGGCGCCCGGCCTGCGTTCTGCTCGGAGATCGGCGAGATTTATCCCGTGAACGTGGCGCGCTCCTCTCGCCCCGGGCGCAGGCTCAATATCGTCATTCCGACGACGAAGCCGGCCGAGGTCTACGGAGGCGTCGCCACGGCAATCCGATGCGGGCGAGCCCTCTTCGAGGCCATGCGCGACACCTCTGAGACGCGGGTGATCGTGACCTCGGACGACGTCGAAAGGGGATCGATGTGCGAGATTGCGACTCGTTTCGAAAGCGCGTTCGCCTTGGCGGAGCCGAACGACGAGGTCGACGGGATGGTCGTGGTGGATCTCCATAACCGGCGCTATTTGCCTCTCGCTTTGCGCGCAGGCGATGTGTTTTTTGCGACCGCTTGGTGGACGGCGGACCTCGCCTTTCGCTTGCGCGACCGCCAGAGGCAGATATTCGGGGCCGCGCCGAAGATCGTTTACCTCATCCAGGATTTTGAGCCCGGTTTCTACCAATGGTCCGCAAGGTACGCCCTCGCCGAGGCCACTTATTCTCGGGGCGGCGACACCGTCGCGCTGCTCAATAGCGAGGAGCTCGCGAATTTCCTAACCGCCCGCTACCACCTCCCTTACGCCTTCCACGTTCCCTACGCCATCGATCCGGAAATCCTGGCCCATCTGAAACCCACGACGAAAGAAAAGAAGGTTCTGGCTTACGGGCGGCCAAGCGCCGTGCGCAATCTCTTTGAAACGCTCGTCGAGGGAATTCGCATCTGGCAGGGCCGGAACGCCCAGGCGAACAGCGCCTACGAGGTCGTGTTCGCGGGAGAGGAGTTCGATCCCGGCCGCCTCGAACAGATCGAGCACGCGCGCTGCGCGGGCAAGCTCCCCCTCGGGGAGTACGCGGGGCTCCTCAACGAGACGGCAATTGGGATATCGTTGATGGTCAGCCCTCACCCGGGTTACTCTGCTCTCGAGATGGCGGCGGCGGGGTGCGTCGCGATCACCAGCCGCTATGAGGCAAAGGACCTCTCTCGTCGCGCCGAGAATATCCTCTCGCTCGATGTTGTCACGCCCGAGGGACTCGCCGACGCGCTCGACGCCGCCGCCGGTCGCGTCCGGTTCGACGCGCCCACCCCGCTCGCACCGATACGCAACGTCCCATGCAAAGTTCCGGCCGTCGAATATGCCGCAGCCGCGGAGCATTTGTAGAACCGCCGGACGGTGCATACCGCTAGCCAAATAAGGCCTGTCATAGTATAGGTAGCGGTCTGAGTCCGTGCCTGAGCCAATAAAACGAGGCCGAGCCCGACGGCCGTCGCCGCGGCGATCAGGGATCATCCGATGTGTCTTTTCGAGAAAGGCCTATCAATCGGGTGATCCGTTTCGTCGAGCGGTAATTATGCGCTTGCCTCCTACTTAGAGGTTGGGCCGCGCGAGGTCGCACCCGATCCGCGACGCAGCAGGCTAATGACGCGGCCCTATACCGGTCATCGCCGAGCCACGTCACGTCGTGCCGTGAGCACGGCAACGGTCATGCCGAACGGGTTCGAGGCCAGGACCCAGCAGCAGGCGGCTGATCTCCAGTGCCCCGCGGAAATAAGGGAGTTGTTGGGACCTCCAAAAGCGGGAGATTCTGCCCGCCGATAGGGGCAAAGTTTCCCGCCGATAGAGCCGCAAGCACGCCGCGAGGACTTCAGGCTCGCCGTTCGCCGGGTCGCGGCATCGGATGACGGATCTCGCGGGGCACTCCTGCGAAAAATAGAGGCCGCACCGGCGGCAGAGGCAAGGCGCCGGTCATTGATGAATACGCCGGAGCGTGCGGCGGCATCGACGGCGCCACGCGATCCGGCCCTTCGACGAGCCCATTCGGAACTTGACATTCATATTTCTTCCTGCTGAAACTTCTATCATGGATGTGAAAAGCGCCAGGCGGACGGTCGATTTGTTCGAAGCCTTCGCGCGCTCGCAAGGGCCGCTGTCGCTCTCCGAACTGGCGCGGGCGCTCGCGATGCCGCATTCGAGCTGCTTCAACCTGGTGCGGGCGCTCGAGGGCCGGGGCTATCTTTATGCCGTGGGCGAGCGGCGGCGGCTTTATCCGACGCGACGGCTTTATCACGTGGCGAGCGCCATCGTTGCGGCGGAGCCGGTGGTGGCGCGGCTCGAACCGGCGCTCGCCCGGCTCAGGGACGCGACGCGCGAGACGGTCCTCCTCGGCAAGCGCCAAGGCGACCGCGCCCTCTATCTCGCCGTCCTCGAAGGGCCGCAGACCGTCCGCTACACGGCCGAGGTCGGCGCGCTCAAGCCGTTGCATTCGAGCGCCATCGGCAAGGCGCTGCTTTCGGCCCTCGGGCCTTCCGAGCGAGCCGAGACGGTGGCGCGCCTGCCGCTCGAAGCGATGACCGCGGCGACCATCACCGATCCCGCTCTTCTTCTCGCCGAACTCGAAAGGGCGGCCGAACGCGGGTACGCCGAGACGCGGGGCGAGAACATCGCCGACGTCTCGGCCGTCGCGAGACCGGTTCGGATCGACGGCTCGCTCTACGCGGTCGCCGTTGCGGGGCCGATGCACCGCATGGCCGCGGACGTACCCTCGCACACGGCCGCGCTCGAAAAAGCCTGCGGGTCTCTTGGAGACGCGCGATGAGCGGTCTCGTTTCCGCCGCCCTGGAGAAGGGCGTGCTCTGGCTCACCTTGCGGCGGCCGCAGAAGCGGAACGCGCTGTCGCGCGCGCTCCTCGCAGAGTTGGCGGCGAGCTTCATGCGCTGGAGGGAACGGCAAGACCTCTGCGTCGCCCTGCTGACGGGCGAAGGGGAAAAGGCGTTTGCTTCGGGCGGCGACCTCGACGAGCTGAGCCTTCTCAGGGATGAGGCCGAGACGCTCCAATTCGCCAAAGAGACCCGCGGCGCGCTCGACACCATCCGCCGCTTTCCGGTTCCCGTCGTCGCGGGTTTGAACGGCGACGCTTTGGGCGGCGGGGCGGAGCTGGCGATGGCGTGCGACCTGCGGATTGCGGCGCCGCACGCGCGGATCGGCTTTTTGCAGGGCCGGCTCAATATCGCGACCGCCTGGGGAGGCGGCACCGATCTTCTGCGGCTTTTGGGCTCGGCTCGCGCGCTTCTTCTGCTCGGGACGGCGGAAGCGCTCGACGCCAAACGCGCTCTCGAATTGGGTCTCGTCGATGGGGTGGCGCCCGAAGGCGAACCGTTCCGCGATTTTGTCGCCGCTTTTGCCTCCCGCCTTGCCGCCCGCAGGCCCCAAGTCATGCGCGCCTTCAAGGCGCTCGCGATCGCCCACCGCTTCGGGGCGGCGAACGCCGAGATGGCGGAAATCGAGAGTCGCGCCTTTACGGGCACCTGGGTTCATAGCGACCACTGGGCTGCGGCGGAGGCGATGTTTTCCCGTACCGGACCGCAGAGGTAGGGAGGGATCGATGTCGGTTGCCGAAAAGAGGTTCGAGTTCGTCGAATTGGAAAAGGCGCCGCCGACCCCTCTAGCGGTCACGCCCTCGGGCATCCCGCTGCCGGTGGTGGCGACGGCGGCCGACCATGATCCGAGAAGCGAGGGGCTTCCGGGGCAATTTCCCTTTACCCGCGGCGTCTTTGCCGACGGCTATCAGGGCCGCCTGTGGACGATGCGCCAATACGCCGGGTTTGCGAGCGCGAAGGAATCGAACCGGCGCTACAAATTCCTCCTCGAAAGCGGCCAGACCGGGCTCTCGGTCGCGCTCGATCTGCCGACGCAGTGCGGCTACGACCCGACGGATCCCATGGCGCGGCCGGAGGTCGGCAAGGTCGGGGTGTCTCTCGCAAGCCTTGCCGATATGGAGATCCTCTTCGACGGGATCGATCTCGCGCGCGTTTCGACCTCTTTCACCATCAACGGCACCGCGGCGATGATCTATGCGATGTACCTCGCCTGCGCCGACAAGCAGGGAGTGCCGCGGGAAAAGCTCACCGGGACGATCCAGAACGACATCCTCAAAGAGTATGTGGCGCGCGGCACCTGGATCTTTCCGGTGCGGCCCTCGCTGCGCCTCATCGCCGACACCGTCCTTTATGCCAATGACGCGACGCCGCGCTTCAACCCGATCTCGGTCGCGGGCGCCCATGTCCGCGACGCCGGATGCACGGCCGTCGAGGAGATGGCGTACACGCTCGCGAACGGCCTTGCCTATGTCGAGGAGCTGATCCGGCGCGGCGGCGACATCGAGAAATTCGCGAAACGCATGAGCTTTTTCTTTTACGTGCACATGGATTTCTTCGAGGAGGTGTGCAAATTCCGCGCGGCGCGGCGGCTTTGGGCGCGGCTTTTGAAAGAGCGCTATGGCGTCAAGGACGAAATGGCGCTCATGTTCCGCTTCGGCGTCGTCTGCGGCGGCTCCTCGCTCACGGCCGCCCAGCCCTACAACAACATCGTCCGCGTCGCCGTCGAGCTGATGGCTGCCGTGATGGGCGGCGTGCAATCGGTCTTTACCGCGGCCTTCGACGAAGCCTTCCAGATTCCGACCGAGTTCTCCGCGGAGCTCGCGCTCAGAACGCAGCAGGTCATCGCCTATGAAAGCGGCATCGCCAAATCCGTCGATCCTTTGGGCGGAAGCCACCTCGTCGAATTTCTGACCGACCGCATGGAGGAGGAGATCCGGAAAGTGATGGGCGAGATCGACGCTTATGGAGGCGTCGTCAAGGCGATCGAGGAGGGGTGGCTGCAGGCGCGCCTTGCCGCTCGCGCGCTCGAACGCAAAATGGCGATCGACGAGCGGCGGAATATCGTCGTCGGGGTCAACGCCTTTCAAACCGAGGGCGAGAAGATGGCCGGCGAGACCTTCAGGCTCGATCCCAATGCGAGGCGGAGCGTATTGGAGGCGTTTGCGGCGCTTCAGGAACGGCGCGACGCCGCGGCCGTCGAGACGTCTCTGTCGCGTCTTTCCGAAGCGGCGGCGGGCGAGCGCGAGAACCTTCTGCCCTACCTCGTCGATTGCTGCCACGCCTATGCGACCATCGGCGAGATGGCGGGCCGCCTCAAAAAGGAGTGGGGCAGCTTCCGGGAGCCGATCCGGTTATGAGCGGGGAACAGCGGGCGCCGCTCAAAGGTAAGCGCATCCTCGTCGCGAAGCCGGGGCTCGACGGCCACGACATCGGCGCCAAGGTCGTGGCGCTCGCGTTGCGGGACGCGGGAGCGGAAGTCGTCTATACCGGTCTTCGCAAGAGCCCCCAACACATCGCGCGCGTCGCGGTCGACGAAGACGTCGATGCGGTGGGGTTGAGCATCCTCTCCGGCAGCCACCGCGAGCTGGTGGCGGAGACGATGGCCTCCCTCGAAGCCCTCGGCGGCGGCGACATCAGGGTCTTTGTCGGCGGCACGATTCCGCCGGAAGACCAGGGCGAACTTCTCGCCATGGGCGTGCGGCGCATCTTTACGAGCGAGATGACGCTCGCCCGCGTGATCGCCGAGCTCGCGCAGGCGCTCTCGTGACGGGGCCGCGTCCTGAGCTTGTCGAAGGGCGCCGTCCTGAGCCTGTCGAAGGGCGCCGTCCTGAGCCTGTCGAAGGGCCTCTCGCCGGCATCCGCATTCTCGAAATCGGCCACATGCTGGCGGGCCCTTACGGCGGGCTTCTCCTCGCCGATCTCGGGGCCGACGTCGTCAAGATCGAGCCGCCTTCGGGCGATATCGCGCGGCGCGTCGGACCGCATTCCTTGGGGCCGCACAACCTCTATTTCGCGAGCCTCAATCGCAACAAGAGAAGCGTCGTCATCGATCTCGCGACCGAAACGGGCCAAGGCGAGCTGCACAGGCTTTGCCGCGGCGCCCACGCGCTCCTCGTCAACCTTCGCCCGTCGGCGATCAAGAAGCTCGGCCTCACCTACGAGGCGCTCAAATCCGTCAACCCGCGTCTCGTCTGCGTCGCTTTGACTGGGTTCGGCCTCGACAGCCCATTCGCGGAGCGGCCCGCTTACGATTACGTCATCCAGGCAATGACGGGGATCATGGAGCTGACGGGCGACCCCGGAACCCCGCCTACCAAAACCGGCTATTCCGCCGTCGACAATTCGGCGGGGATCATGGCGGCGCTGGGGCTTCTCGCGAAGATCGTCGAAGGCAAGGGCGGGCAGGTCGATATCGCGATGTCCGACGTGATGCTTTCCCAGCTCAATTATCTCGCCTCGGCTTCGCTCAATGCCGGCGAGAAGAGCCGCCGGTACGCCGGCTCGGCCCATCCCTGGATCGTGCCGGCGCAGACCTTCCGCACGCGCGACGGGTGGCTTGCCCTCTTCATCACCCACGACGAATTCTGGCGCCGCTTTTGCACCGAGATCGGCCGGCCGCAATGGATCCGGAAGGAAGCGTTTGCCACCATGGCGGCGCGCAACGCCAACCGCGAAGAGGTGGTTGAGAGGATTGCGGCGGTCATCGCCGAGCGCGACACGAAGGAGTGGGTTCGCCGCCTCGCGCCCGTCGGCGTCGTCGTTGCCGGCGTCGAGACGCTCGAAGACGCGCTCGCAAGCGAGCAGGCGGCCGCGCGCTCCATGGTCGTCGAAATCCCGGTCGAAGGCGGGATCCTCCGCGCCGTCGGCAATCCGATCAAGGTGGACCGGGAGGAGAGCCGGTACGCGCCGCCGCCGCTGCTTGGCGAGCATGACGGCATCCTGATCGAGGAGGGGGCGCGGTGACGCCCGATGAGCGGCGACGCCTCGCCCGCGTGCTCTCGAGGCTGGCCGATGCGAGCGTTTCCGAAGTGCTGCGTTTGCCGCAATCGGGCGACGGGCATTGCCGGCGCATCGGCGTCACGGGTCCGCCGGGCGCCGGCAAAAGCACCCTCATATCGAGGCTCGCCCGCCGCCGTCTCACGGGCGAGGGCGACCTCGCCATCCTCGTCATCGATCCGACGAGCCCCATTTCCGGCGGCGCCATCCTCGGCGACCGCATCCGCATGGAAGAGCTCGAAAACGAGGAACGGATCTACATCCGCTCGCTTGCAAGCCGCGAGAGCCGCGACGGGCTCGCGGACAATCTCCCCGACATCCTCGCCGCGCTCCAATCCTTCGGTTTCTCGGAAGTGCTCATCGAAACGGTGGGCGCGGGCCAGGTCGCCCACGCCATCCGCGCTCTCGTCGATACGCTCCTCCTGGTGCTGCATCCGGGTGCCGGAGACCAGATCCAGGCGATGAAGAGCGGCATTCTCGAATTGGCCGACATCTATGTGATCGCCAAGGCGGACCAGCCCGGCGCCAAGGAGCTCGTTGCGGAATTGCGGTCGGTCCGCAAAGAGCGGAGCGTCGCCGGCGCGGGATGGAGGCCGCCGATCGTGCTTTCTTCCCATGGCGAGGACGAGAGTATGCAGAAGCTCGCTGCCGAGATCGACCGTCACCAGGCGTGGACGACGGTGAGCGAGCGGTGGGAGGACGCGCGCGTCCTGTGGCGGGCGCAGCATGTTGAAAGCCTTCTCAGCCGCCGCGTCGGCGAGGTCTTGCGGGCGCTTCCGCGAGACGCATTGAAGCAGCCGATCGACGAACTCTACCGCGCCGTGTTGCGCGAGCTCGCAGATCCGGGCGCGATGTGAAGACGAAGCCCTGCGGACGGGCGCTTGGCCCGCCGCCGGCCGGTTGACCCGCAAAGAGAGACTGAGAGTGCCGATTACGCTCGCCGTCGATTTCGGAAGTACCTATACCAAGGTCGTTGCAATCGACTGCGACGACGAGGTTTTGATCGGGGTGGCGCAGTCGCCGACGACCGTCGGCGACGGCGTCATGGTCGGATTGGATCGCGCTCTTCTGCGTCTTGAGGAGAGAAGCGGCGTCAAGCGCGGCGACATTGCCGTGCGCGTTGCCTCCTCGAGCGCCGCCGGCGGATTGCGCATGGTGGCGATCGGGCTCGTTCCCGATCTGACGGCGGAGGCGGCGCGGCGGGCGGCGCTCGGCGCCGGCGCCAAGGTCCTGCGCGCATTCGCTTACGAGCTGTCGCGGCGCGATCTCGAGGAGATCGCGCGCATTCAACCCGATATCATCCTGCTTTCCGGCGGGACCGACGGCGGCGAGCGCAAAACCATCCTCAAGAACGCGGCGGCGCTGGCCTCGGCCCGGCCGAAAGCGCCGATCGTCGTCGCGGGAAACCGCGCGGCCGAAGACGAAGTCGAGGCGATCCTCTGCGGCGCCGGCCTCGAATACACGATCGTCGAGAACGTGTTGCCCGAGCTCGACCGCCTCAACGTCGAGCCGGCCCGCGCCGCCATTCGCGCGATTTTTATGAATCGCATCACCCACGCCAAAGGGCTTGATCGGGCCGAAGCTTTCGTCGGCCGGATCGCGATGCCGACGCCGATGGCGGTGCTCGAAGGCGCAAGGCTGCTTTCGACCGGCGGCGGCGCTTGCGGAATGGGGGATCTCGTCGTCGTCGATGTCGGCGGCGCCACCACCGACGTGCACTCGATCGGCAGCGGCGCGCCGTCAACGCCCGGGCTCGTCCCTCGCGGCTTGCCGGAGCCGTTCGCCAAGCGCACCGTCGAAGGCGATCTCGGCATCCGCGTCAATGCGCCGACGATCGTCGAGACGGCGGGCGCCGAGCGCGTCATGGGCGCTCTCGAGGGCCGGCTCCAAAGAGACGCCCTTCTTGCGCGCGTGCGGCAACTGGCGGCAGAAGTCGACCGGGTGCCGCGCGACGACCTCGATCACGATCTCGACGCCGCGCTCGCGACAATCGCGATCGATGCGGCACTCGAGCGCCATGCCGGTCGGGTCAGCACCGTCTATACGCCAATGGGCGCGGTGCAGCTTCTCCACGGCAAGGATTTGTCGGCGGCTGCGAGCGTGATCGGCACCGGCGGGGTGTTCGCATACGGCCGCAACCCGCGAAGGATCCTCGAAGCCGCCTGTTACGACCCGCATTCGCCGACGTCTTTGCGCCCGCGTGACCCGAGGCTCCTCGTTGACCGGCGCTACATTTTCTTTGCCGTCGGCCTGCTGGCGCCGGTGGCGCCGCGCGCGGCGGCCAATGTAATGCGGTGCCATCTTGCGGAAGCGGAAGATAGGAGCGGGGTCGTCTAGAGCAGGGTGTCGAAAAACTCTGCTGTCGTTCCGGGACGGCCCTTGAGAGCCGGGCCCGGAACCCATGAACACCGGCCAAGCCATTGATTTCTCGGGCCTGTGTTTATGGATTCCGGGCTCGCGGCCTGCGACCGCGCCCCGGAATGACGACGTTCCGCCGTTTCTCCGTAGCCTCCTAGTGGTGAGAATCTGACGATTGGTACCGCGGCGGCTCCCGCCGAGATTGCGTCCCCCCGGAACGCCCGCGAGGGCGGTCGTCCGGGGGTCGCAATGACATCGTAAATCGTTGTCATTGCGAGGAGCCCACGGGTCCGCGCTTCGCGCGGCCCGAGGATAAACTCCGCGACGAAGCAATCCCGACACGGCAGGCGACAACGGCTCCATCCGTGTGATTTTTACCACTAAAGCAAGCGCGAGGCGGTTGCCGGGCGCAGCACCTCGAAAGCCTTCAGAGCCGCCGCGTCGGCGAGGGTTTGCGGGCGCTTCCCAGAGACGCATTGAACCGCGTCGATTTGACATCGGTTCTCGATCGGCGTTTGATGCCTCACGTCCGGATTTCGATGGGAGGCTCGATTTTCCAGGGCGCCCACAATGTTCCGGAGCAAGACCGGTCGCCCTCAGCAGGAGGAAAGCATGAGAGTGAGCAGATCGCGGTTGGGGGCGCTCGGGAGCGCCGTTCTCTCCATCCTTGCAGGCGGGGTTGTGTTCGCGGCCGCGAGTGCCGCACACGCCGCCGGGGCGCCGATCGTTGTCGGCGCCACCGTCTCGGAAACCGGGCCTTTGGCTGCGGATGCGGTGTTTCAACTGAAGGGCGAAGCACTCGGCGTCGCGGTGGCGAATGCTCACGGCGGCTGGCTCGGACGCAAGGTCCTGCTCAAATATTACGACGACAAGAGCAGCCCCGGCACCGCTGTCCGCCTTTATCAAAGGCTCATCACCGAGGACAAGGTGAACCTCCTTCTGGGGCCGTATTCGAGCCTCGTCACGATCGGGATCGCGCCGCTCATCAACAAATACAAGATGGCGACCATCGAACCCGGAGCGTCGGTGCCGACGATCTATGTCAAAGGGAACAAGTGGAACATCCAGGGCATCGCCTCCTCGACCACCTATCTGAAACAGCTCTTGCCGCTCGCGCATAAAGCGGGAGCGAACAAGGTGGCCCTGGTCGGCCTCGAATCGGCGTTTACTCTCGCTTGCCTCGATGCGCGCGTCGCGCAGGCGAAACAGCTCGGCATGAAGGTCGTCTATCGCACGACTTATGCCCTGCCGATGCCGGATTTCTCGCCGATCGCGCTTGCGATCAAGAACGCGCATCCGGACGTCGTGCTCGGCTGCACCTATTATCCGGACGCCGTCGGCATCGCCCGCGCTTTGCACCAGCAAGGCTTCGCGCCCAAATATTTCGGCGAGACGGTGGGCCCGGTCGAACCCGCCTTTATCAAGGCGCTTGGGCCGCTTGCCAACCGCATCCTGTCGAACACCAGCTGGTGGCACAATTACAAGACCCCCGGCAACAAGGCTTTCATCGCCGCCTTTACCAAGAAGTTTGGGATTGCGCCCGACTATCACGCGGCGGTCGGCTATTCCGGCATCGAGGTGCTGGGAGCGGCGGTCAAGGCGACGCACTCGCTCAATCAGGCAAAGCTGCGCGCCTATATCCTGAGCCATACCGTGCCGACGATCCAAGGCCCGTTCAAAGTCAGTCGCTACGGGTTGATGCTCGGCGCCAGCCAAGAGATGGTGCAGATCCAGAATGGCGTCTTGAAGCTGATGACGCCGCCGTCTTTGGCGGAAGGAAAGGTGCTCGTCCCCTATACCGGGTCGTGATTGCGGCAGGCGACAGGGGGGAGCCTAGTGGCCCAAAACGTTTCTGACTTTTTTCCGCTCCGGCGCGGCACACCCCCATCCGCTCCCATTCGAGGACCCCGCGAAGCATTGCTTCGCGGGGAACTCCGCTCGCGGCCTCCCCCGTCGAAGGGAAGGCGAGCGCAGCGCCCTCGGGGGGTGAAGCCTGGCGAACGAGACAGGGCACAGCTGGGGCAGCCCGCCAAAACCACCGGGACGAGAGGCTGATGCTTCTTTTGCAGCTCCTCGTCAACGGCATTCTTTTGGGCGGGCTTTACGTTTTGATTGCACAGAGCCTCAACTTGATCTTCGGCGTCATGGGGATCGTCAATCTTGCCCATGGCGGCTTTATCGTGCTTGCCGGCCTTTTCACCTATTGGTTCGCGACGACGAGCGGACTCTCTCCGCTTTTCGTCTTGCCGCTTGCCTTTGTCGCGATGGGGCTCGCGGGCGCGCTCATCGAGCGGTTTCTCGTCGAGCCTTTGATGCTGCGCGAGCGGCGGGCCGATCTCGCGAGCCTGATGCTGACCTTTGGCCTCTCCTTCGTTCTGGTCCAATTGGCCCTCAATCTATGGGGTTCGGACTTCGTCTCGGTGCCCTATCTGCAATCGAGCTATCGGTTCCGGGGCCTCAATTTCGACGCGGCGCTCTCGATTTCCGGCGTTTTTGCGGCCGTGATCTCGGCCAGCCTCTATGTCTGGCTCAACTACACGCTCTCGGGAAAATCGCTTCTCGCCGCCTCGCAAAGCCCGACCGGGGCACTCTCCTGCGGCATCGATGTGGGCCGGGTGCGGATGGTCGCCTTTGGCATCGGCGTCGGGCTGGCGGCGGCGGCCGGCGTTCTCGTCATCGTGGTGCTGGCTCTGGCGCCGCAAAGCGCCAATGACTTCACTCTCCTCGCCTTCGTCATCATCGCCTTGGGAGGTCTCGGCAACTATCTCGGGGTGGTCGCGGCCTCGCTTCTTTTGGGTCTCGCGCAGTCGGTTGCGGGCTACTTTTGGGGCGGCAATGCCGAGTACGTCCTGCCTTATCTGCTGCTGCTCCTGGTGATGGTTGCGCGGCCTCAGCGTTTTCGGCAGAGCCCCTAGTGACGGCCGAGGAAAAGACGGACGCGCTGGCGAGAGCCGCGGCGCGATTTCGGGGCGCGCACAAGAGCCGGATCGCCGCGGTCGCGGCGGGCCTCGCTGCGGCCCTGCTCCTCGCCCTCATCGCGCTCACCGGTTCCGGCTACACGCTGCAATTTTCGACCGACATCCTCGCCGCCGTCACCCTCGCTTATGGCTGGAACCTCATCAGCGGGTTCACCGGCTATTTGTCTTTCGGCCAGGTCTCTTTTTACGGTATCGGCGCGTATGCGACTTCCATCCTGGTGCTGCGCGCGGGGATGCCGTGGTATTTCGCCGTTTGCTGCGCCGGCCTCTTGGGCGCACTCGCCGCGCTCGTGCTCGGCCCGATCATGCTGCGTCTGCGGGGTATCCTCTTCGCGCTCGGAATGCTCGGGCTCGCCCGCATCCTCGAAGTCGTGTTCAACAACTGGAATTATGCGGGCGCCTCGCTCGGCCTCTCCTTGCCGCCCGCTCTGACGCCGGTGTCGGTTTATGCCGGCATGGCGCTCTTGGCGCTTCTCGGCTTTCTCTTGAACGCCTTTTTTGCGCATTCGGGCTTCGGGCTCGACGCCATGAGCCTCAATGAGGACGAAACCGCGGCCGTCGCGTTGGGCGTTCCGGCGACGCGGGTCAAGGTGATCGCCTTTGCCTTGAGCGCGCTGTTGCCGGCCGCGGCGGGCGGGCTCGTCGCCTGGAACCGCAGCTATCTCGATCCTTCGAGCGCCTTCGATCCGACGCTCGACCTCGAGACCATCGTGTTTGTCCTTTTCGGCGGGGTCGGCACGCTCTGGGGGCCGCTTTTCGGCGCGACGGTTCTGATGCTGGTCGCCGAGGAGTTTCTCGTCTATCTGCCGCATTTTGAACTCGCCCTTTACGGTCTCGTCGTGATCGCGACGGTGCTCGCTTTCCCCGGCGGGATTGTCGGCATCTTCAACCGCTTCGGCTATCTGCGGCGCCCGATCATCCTTGCCCCGGCGATCCTTCCGGCGGGTGAGCCGCCGCAAAAGCGCCCGCCGCGCGCCGACGAGGCGCCGGTTTTGGAAGTCAAGGATCTGGAGGTCCGGTTCGAGGGATTGACCGCTCTCGACGGCGTCTCCCTCGCTCTGAAGCGCGGCGAAACGGTGGCGATCATCGGCGCGAACGGGGCCGGCAAGACCACGCTTTTCAATACCATCGCCGGCTTTGTTCCCCCGAGCCGCGGAGAGATCCGTTTTTTCGGGCGGGACGTTACGCGCCTTCCAACCTTCCGCCGCGCCCAGCTCGGCATGGCGCGGAGCTTCCAGATCCCGCGATCGATGCCGATGCTTTCGGTTTGGGAGAACGTCGTGCTGCCCGCCCGTCACGGCAAAGAGAGGCAGCGCGCGGTCGAGCACACGGCGTGGGTGCTGCACGTGAGCGGGCTCGCCCCGATGTGGCGCGACCGCGCGGGCCGGCTCCCCCCGGGCCATCAGCGCCAGCTCGAATTCGCCCGCGTCTTGGCGCTCGCTCCCGAAATCGCGTTTCTCGATGAGGTGATGGCGGGCATGACGGTGGAAGAGCGCGAAGTGGTGAGAGCGGCGATCCGCCGGCTTCCCGAGTTCGGGGTGGCCGCCGTCGTCTTGGTCGAACATGTGATCAGCGCGGTCGCCGACCTCGCCGACCGCATGGTCGTTCTCGATTTCGGACGCAAAATCGCCGAGGACACGCCGCAGAGGGTGTTGCGCGATCCGGCGGTGGTCCGCGCCTATCTCGGGGAGCCGCGGTGACGGAGGACCGTCCGGCGGCGCTCGCTGTCGAAGGCGTCGTCGCCGCTGTCGGTCCCCTCAAAATCCTGCAAGACGTCTCGCTCGTGGTAAACGCCGGCGAGGCGGTCGCTGTCCTCGGCGCAAACGGTGCCGGCAAGACCACCCTTCTGCGCACGATCGCCGGGCTCAACATTCCGCGCGAAGGAACGATCCGACTCCATGGCGAGGCGATCGAAGGCTTGCCGGCGCACCGCATCACCCGTGCCGGGATCGGCCACGTCCCGAGCGGGAGGGAACTCTTTCCCCGGCTTTCCGTCGGCGATCACCTGGAACTCGGGGGCCGGTTCTCTCTACCCGCCCGCCGCGCCCTTCTGCGCTCGCGCGTGCTCGACATGTTTGCGGTCTTGAGAGAACGCATCGGCCAGAGGGCCGGCACGCTTTCGGGCGGCGAGCAGCAGATGCTGGCGATTGCGCGGGCGCTGATGACCGATCCCAGGGTGCTTTTGCTCGACGAGCCCTCGATGGGCCTCGCCCCCAAAATCGTCCTTTCCGTTTTTGAGACCTTTCCCATACTGCGCGAGCAGGGCGTCGCCATCCTTCTCGCCGAGCAGAGCCTTTCCCTCGGCCTTGCCGCGGCCGACCGCGCTTACGTCATGGACCATGGGCGTATTGTGCTTTCCGGCACGGCTGCGGAACTCGCCTCCGACAGCCGGGTTGCGGACACCTATCTCGGCCGCTGAACCGCCGCTGCGGCGCCCCGGCGCGCGAAGCGAACTCGTGGCGCTATTTCTGAAGGGCTCGATGTACGCCCGCAATCAGCCGATCTGGTTTCGGCCGCAAGACCACGCCGATTTGGTCGAGGGCCTGCGCAAAGCCGGCCGGCAGGGCTGATTGGCGTCTCCCCCTGGCCGGTCGGCCTTTAGCCCGCGGGCTTGGCCCGCGGGCCGGGCCCGGCCAATCCACGATTTCTCCCCACCCGGCGCAGCATATCGCGAAGGCGCGGATGCCCGGATCACCCTCGAGCTTATCGACGGTAACGCTGGTGCCGTCTGTAGGCCCGAGGGCGGGCAAGGGGTGC
Organism: Pseudomonadota bacterium; assembly: GCA_021812165.1. Classification (GTDB taxonomy): domain Bacteria; phylum Pseudomonadota; class Alphaproteobacteria; order ATCC43930; family CGMCC-115725; genus AP-15. The sequence continues at coordinate 31,232 of JAKAOO010000001.1, forward strand.
TGCGCGCTCATGGGCTTGCGGCGGACGCCTCCTTCGACCAACATTCCGCGGTTTCGCCGAGGAGGACGGGTGGACGAGGTCGAATGCGTCGTCGTTGGAGCCGGGGTCGTGGGGCTCGCGATCGCGCGGGCGCTCGCGATGGAGGGGCGCGAGGTGATCGTCCTCGAGCGCGCCTCCCGCATCGGCTCTGAGACCTCTTCGCGCAACAGCGAGGTGATCCACAGCGGAATCTACTATCCGCAAGGGAGCCTCAAGGCGAAAACCTGCCTCGCGGGTCGCGAGCGGCTTTACCGTTATTGCCGCGAGCACGGCGTGCCTCACAAGAGGCTCGGCAAGCTCATCGTCGCTTCCAACAAGGAAGAGATTTCGGGGCTCGAAAAGATTGCGGCGGCGGCCGACGCGAACGGCGTCGAGGATCTTCTATGGCTGAGCGCGCAGGAAGCGCTCTCGCTCGAGCCGGAACTCTGCTGCGTGGCGGCGCTCCTGTCGCCTGCGACCGGCATCATCGACAGCCATGCGCTGATGCTTGCGTTCGAGGGTGAGGCGGAGGCGGCGGGCGCCGCAATCGCCTTCAAGAGCCCGCTGCTGCGCGGCCGGGCGCGGGGCTGCGGCTTCGAGCTTGCGATCGGCGGCGAGGAGCCCGCGCTGCTCTTTTGCCGCTTTCTCGTCAACTCGGCGGGGCTTTACGCGCCAGCGGTCGCGCGTTCGATCGAAGGGATCCCGAGAGAGAGCATCCCGCCCGCCTATTTCTGCCGCGGGAACTATTTCACGCTTTCCGCGCGCTCGCCCTTCCGGCACCTCGTCTACCCCGTGCCGCCGCCCGGAGGGCTCGGCATTCATGTGACGCTCGATCTCGCGGGGTGCGCGCGGTTCGGCCCGGATGTCGAATGGATCGACGGCGTCGATTACGACGTCGATCCCGGCCGTGCGCCCTCTTTTTATCGCGCCATCCGGGCGTATTGGCCGCATCTCAAAGAGGGCGCGCTCAAACCGGGCTATGCCGGGATCCGGCCGAAGATCAGCGGACCCGGCGAAGGCGCCGCCGACTTTGTCGTGCAGGGAAGAGAGAGCCATGGGCTCTGCGGCCTCGTCAACCTTTACGGGATCGAGTCGCCGGGCCTGACCGCGGCGCTCGCGCTTGCCGAGGAGGTCGCGGAGCGGCTCAATGGAGGCGAGCAATGCTGATCGGCGTCCCGAAAGAGGTGAAGGTTCACGAATATCGCGTCGGTCTCACCCCGGCCTCTGTGCGCGAGCTTGTCCATCGCGGCCACAAGGTGGTGGTCGAGACGGGGGCCGGCGCGGCGATCGGGTTTACGGACGGCGCCTATGAAGCGGCCGGCGCCGGCATTCTCGCCCGCGCCGCCGATCTCTTCGCGGTCGCGGAACTCATCGTCAAGGTAAAGGAGCCGCAACCGGAGGAAGTCGCGGCGCTGCGCGAAGACCAGGCGCTTTTCACCTATCTTCACCTCGCCGCCGACAAGAGGCTCGCCGAGGGGTTGTTGGCTGCCGGAGTGGCGGCGATCGGCTACGAGACGGTGAGCGACGGCAAGGGCGGCTTGCCGCTTTTGGCGCCGATGAGCGAGGTCGCCGGACGCATGGCGGTGCAGGTCGGCGCCCATTGCCTCGAAAAGGAGCAGGGCGGGATCGGCGTTCTCCTGGGCGGGGTTCCCGGCGTCCCGGCGGCCAAAGTCGTGATCCTCGGCGGCGGCGTCGCGGGCACCAACGCCGCGCGCATGGCGATGGGCATGGAGGCCACCGTCATCGTCATCGACCGCAACCTGGCGCGGCTTTACGAGCTCGACCTCCAGTTCGGGGCGCAGCTCCACACGCTCTACGCGACGATGGAAACGATCGAGCACGAGGTCAAAGCGGCCGATCTCGTGATCGGCGCGGTGCTGATCGCGGGAGCGGCGACGCCAAAGCTCGTCAGCCGCGAACTCGTGCGCGCGATGAAGCCGGGCTCCGTCATCGTCGACATCTCGATCGATCAGGGAGGCTGTTTCGAGACGAGCCGGCCGACGACTCATGCGGCGCCCACCTATGTCGAGGAAGGGGTGGTGCATTACTGCGTCACCAATATGCCTGCGGCGGTGGCGCGGACCTCGACGGTGGCGCTCAACAACGCCACGCTGCCTTTTGTTCTGGCGCTTGCCGATCGCGGCTGGCGGCAGGCGCTTCTCGAAGACGCGAATTTGCGCGAGGGCCTCAACGTCTGCCGCGGGCGGGTGATCCACAAGGCGGTCGCCCGTGCCCTCGATCTGCCGGCGACCGAGGCGGCGAGGGTGCTCGAGGAATGAAAGGGCAAGAAAATTCGTCTTTCGCCGCCCGTGCCCCAGATCTGCGCTATGGAACGGGAGAGCCGGCATACCTATCTCACCCAGAAGGAGAGCGAAGCGAGCGGCCCTTTGCGATGATTGGTTACGTCGAGCTCGTGCGGCTGGCGGGTGAGAGCGAGGCGGCACGGCACGCCGCGCCGATGCAGATCGACGAGGCGGCTATCGCCGCGGTCACCGCCCTTTACCGGGAAGTCTTTCCGCCCGGAGGCGCGATCCTCGACTTGATGTCGGGCTGGTGGAGTCATTTGCCGCCCGAGGTTCCCTATCGCCGCGTCGTCGGGATCGGGACCGACGCCGCCGAGCTCGCCGAAAATCCGTTTCTCGACGAATGGCGGGTCCAGGATCTGAACCGCGATCCGCGCCTGCCTTTCGCCACCGCGGAGTTCGACGGCGCCGCGCTTTGCGTTTCGGTGCAGTATCTGACGCGGCCTTGCCAGGTGATCCGCGAGGTCGGGCGGGTGCTCAAACCGGGAGCGCCGCTCATCGTCACCTTTTCCATATGCTGCCGGCCGAACCCGCCGATCGCCTGCTGGCGGATCCTCGACGGCGAAGGCCATCTCTGCCTCGTCGCGCATTATTTCGCCGAGGCCGGCAACTGGACCGATATCCGTTGCCTCGATCGCACCCCGCCCGCAGCGGGGGCGCCGCTTTATGCGGTGATCGGGAAAAGCCTCGGCCCCGCGCCTGCCGACGCGCCGGGCTGCGATCAGGAGTCGTAGGCGATCATCGAGGTGAAGGGGACATCGATTCGCCGGCGCCCCTCCAAAAAGCAAAGCTCGATGATGCAGGCGGCGGCGACGACGATCCCGCCTTGGCGGCGGACCAGCGAAATTGCGGCCTGCATCGTTCCTCCGGTCGCGAGAAGATCGTCGAGCACGACGATCCTTTGCCCCGGACGGATCATGTCTTCCTGTATTTCGATGGTGTCGGTTCCGTATTCGAGAGCGTAGCTGAAGGCTGCCGTTCTGCCCGGCAGTTTCCCTCTTTTGCGGACCATCGCGAAACCGCGGCCGAGCTCGTAGGCGAGAGGGGCGGCGACGAGAAATCCGCGCGATTCGATGCCGACAAGAAGTTCGGGCTCTTGCGGTCGGAGCGCCGCGGCGAGGCGCCGGATCGTGGTGCGCCACGCCTCGGCGTGGGCGAGCAGGGTGGAGATGTCGTAAAAGAGGATCCCGGGCCTCGGGAAATCAGGGATCGACCGGATATGCTCTTTCAAATTCATGACCCTTGACCTTTAGGGTCGCAGCGCCCTTGCTCTTTGCCGAATAACCATTTTTTTGCCGGATTGGAAAGGCGTCTTCGCGATTGTGAGCACGAAACTCAAAGCGGCGGTGGCGGCGGACGCTCCGAGGTTGAGTCTCACCGAGAAGGACGGGGCCTCTTTTCTGTGCGCGGGCGGAGCGTGGACGGTGAACGTCGCCGCCGAGCTTGACGGGCGGCTTTCTCGCCTCTCGCTGCCGAGCGGGGAGAGCGTCGTCCTCGATCTCTCCGCGATCGACAGCCTCGATACCGCCGGCGCCTGGCTTCTGCTGCGCACCGAGCGGGCTCTTTTGCGCCGCGGCAATCGGGTCGAGACCCGCGGCTTGTCGCCGGTCTTTGCACCGCTCTTGGCGCAGCTGCGGGCGGCGAGCGCGCAGGCTCCGGTCTTGCCGGAGCGCGAGGGCGCTCCTGCGGTTGCCGCGTTCCTCGCTCGAATCGGCGAGATGACGCTCGCGCTTCTCGGGCGCGGCCTCGGAATGATCGGTTTCTTGGGCCTCGTCGCCGCCACCGGACTCTCGCTTCTGCGCCATCCGCGGCGTCTGCGGCTCACCGCGACGATTGCCCAAATGGAACAAACTGGAGTGAATGCGCTGCCGATCGTCGGTCTCTTGTCGTTCTTGATCGGGATCGTCATCGCCTATCAGGGATCGGACCAATTGCGGCGTTTCGGCGCGGAAATCTATACGGTCAACCTGCTCGCGGTCGGCATTTTGCGCGAGCTCGGCGTGCTGATGACCGCGATCATCATCGCCGGCCGCTCGGGAAGCGCCTTTACGGCACAGATCGGGACGATGCGCGTCACCCAAGAGATCGACGCCTTGCACACGATCGGGCTCGACCCGATCGAGGTCCTGGTGATGCCGCGTCTTCTCGCGCTCTTCGTCACGCTGCCGTTGCTCACCCTTTTTGCCGATTTCATGGGGCTTCTCGGCGGCTCTTTTCTCTCGGCCATCGCTCTCGGGATCCCGGCTCAGGAATTCATGAGCCAACTGCGTCTCGCGTTGAGCCCGTGGACCCTCTGGATCGGTCTCATCAAAGCGCCTTTTTTTGCCGTAATCATCGCGCTTATCGGCTGCTACGAGGGGTTTCAGGTCTCGCGCAGCGCCGAGAGCGTGGGGCGCCTGACGACCCTTTCCGTGGTCGAGGCCATCTTTCTCGTGATCGTGCTCGACGCCGCCTTTTCGGTTCTCTTCGCGGTGTTGAAGATATGAGCGGGCGCAAAACGCGAGGCGAGAGGGTCATTCGCGTGCGCGGGCTCGTCAACCGGTTCGGCGCGGAGACGGTTCACGACGGCCTCGATCTCGATGTCTTTCGCGGCGAAGCTCTCGGGGTCGTCGGCGGGTCGGGGAGCGGAAAATCGGTCCTGCTGCGCACGATCATCGGGCTCAACCGCCCAGAGAAGGGCACGGTCGAAGTGTTCGGCGAGGATGTCTACCGGATATCCGAGCGCGAGAGGCACGAGCTCGAAAAGCGCTGGGGGGTGCTTTTCCAGGACGGCGCGCTCTTCAGTTCGCTGACGGTCGCGGAAAACGTCGCGGTGCCGCTCGTCGAGCATCTTCGATTGCCGGAACCCCTCATCGCGGAGATCGTCGCGTTCAAGATCAGGCTCGCTCGGCTTCCCGCTGACGCCGCGACCAAATTTCCTGCCCAGCTTTCGGGAGGAATGAGAAAGCGCGCGGGCCTTGCTCGCGCGCTTGCGCTCGATCCCGAGATCCTCTTTCTCGACGAGCCCACTTCCGGGCTCGATCCGATTGCCGCGAGCGAGCTCGACAGTCTCATTCGCGATCTCAAATCGAGCCTCGGCCTCAGCGTATTCCTCGTCACGCACGATCTCGACAGCCTTTTCGCGATCTGCGATCGGATTGCGGTCCTCGTCGACAAGAGGGTGCGCGTCGGCACCCTCGATGAGGTCTCACGCGACGATCACCCATGGACCCATTCTTATTTCCACGGGCCTCGCGGACGCGCCGCCGAGTTGCAGAAAGCGCAGATCGGATAATGGAGACCGAGAGGAAATAGATGGAAAGACGAGCCCACTATGTCGCGGTCGGGAGCTTCGTTCTCGCCATAATTCTCCTCGGCTTTTTCGCGCTGTTGTGGCTCGGCCGGGTTCAGATAGCCGAGAACATGCAACGCTACTACATCTTTTTCAGAGGCCCGGTAGCCGGGCTCAGCAAAGGCTCTGCCATCCAGTACAACGGCATCCCGGTCGGCCGCGTCACCGACATTCGCGTCGATCCCGAAAATATCGAGCAGATCCAGGTGACGGTTTCAATCGACCGCAATCTCGTTCGCATCAAAACGGATGCGCGCGCCTATATCGACACCAATATCCTCTCCGGCGTCTCGACGGTCCAGATCCGCGGCGGAACGCAAGCGGCTCCGAATCTCGAACCAAAGCCCGGGCGTAGATATGCGAAGATTCCGCCCGGGGAAACCTCGCTGCAGAGAGTGTATGCGAGCGCGCCCCAGCTTCTCGAACGGTTCACCCTCGTCGCCAACGATCTGCACGCCCTCCTCAACAAGAAGAACCGCGAAGCGTTCAGCGCCAGCCTTGCCAATCTGCAGACCCTGACCGGGGCTCTGGCAACGCGCGGCAAAGAGCTGCACGCGGTGGTGGAGAACGCCAATGCGACCGTCCTCGCGCTCAGGTCTCTGATCGGCCACGTGGACGAGAGCTATGCCGAAAGAGGGGGCCTCAAAGACCGGCTCAACCACCTCCTCGGCAACTACAGCGCGCTCGCTACGAACCTTGCAGACACGAGCCGTCAGTTGAATGCCATGTTGAAAGAGAGCCGGCCGAAGGTTCTCCATTTCACGCAAGACACGTTGCCCAAAGCCGATGCGGTCCTTGGCGACGCACGCCGGCTCCTCGGTCGGCTCGATCGAGTGACGGCGAAGATCGAGAGCAACCCGTCGGTTCTCGTGTTCGGCGACCGGCGCGGCGGGTATCGCCCGCAATGACCCCGCGCATGGGCGCTCGCAAGGCCCTCGCCTTCTCTCTGGCGCTGGCGCTCGGCGGCTGCGCCGGCCTCTTTGTGCAACCCCCTCCGCATCTTTATCGCCTGACCGCCGAGCACTCCTTCCCTGCCGGCCTTCCGCGCCGCGAGGTCCGGCTTCTCGTTCGGCGGCCCGAGGCTGCGCCCGGGCTCGACACGGAGCGGATCGCGCTTACCTCCTCACCGATCACGATCAACTATTTCGCCAGGTCGGCATGGACCGCGCCGCTGCCGGAACTGGTCCGAAGCGCTCTCATCGGAACATTCCAAAAGAGTGGCGCGCTGAGGGCCGGCGATCGCTCGCGGATCGGGCTCGACCCGAATTTCATCCTCGACACCGAGATCGGCCATTTCGAAGCCGAATATCGTTCGCCCACGGGGCCGCCCGTGGCGCGGGTTACGCTCAAACTACAGCTGCTGCGCCGCAGCAGCGGGCGCCTCGTCGCCAGCGCCACCTTCGAAAGCCGCAAACGGGCGGCCGTTAACGACGTGCCCCATATCGTATTCGCCCTCGACGAGGCCTTCGACGCGGTTGCCGGGAAGATCGTCGTCTGGGTCGCGGAGGGTCCCGCCTTGCCGCCGCCGCGGTACCGATCGTCAGAGTCTCACCACTAAGCAACATCTTGTTGATCGGTACACATGCCCTCTCCGCCCCCAAGGGCGGAGAGGGTTCATCGGGCGCTGCGAACGTATGTGCACCAACCATCGCAGCCTCCTAGGTCGGAGCGGCGTCCGCCGAAGCCCCGGCACCCATGGCCGCCGTCAGCGCGAGGCCGGAGAAAGAGGCGCGCGCGTCGGCAGATTGTGCTCTTCGAGGCAGCGGTTGAGCGCGGCATCACGCGCGGCGTTTGCGGCGGCGCTGAAATCGGGATGCTCTTTTTGCGCTTCGCTCGCGCAGCGATCGGCAACATCCCAATTGTTGATGGCTCGCAGTCCCATTTGCGTGTTCGAGGCGGGCGCCCTGAGCGTGCCGGCAAAAAAGAGGAGCGCAGCGAAGCAGAAGGAAAGAAGGACTTTCATCGGGTTCCCCCAGGGCGACGACGCCGCACGCAAGCATACACCTTTTTTCCGGCAAGACACTGTTGCGCCGGGCGCAAAACTGGGGCTCCATCACGCGAGAGACATGCGAGGAGCATCCGATGCTGAAGATCTGGGGGCGCAAGACCTCGTCCAACGTCCAGAAGGTCCTTTGGTGCTGCAGCGAACTTGGCCTTGCCTTCGAGCGCATCGACCTCGGCGGTCCCTTCGGCGGCAACCGCGACCCCGCCTATCTGGCAAAAAATCCGAACGGCCGGGTGCCGACGGTCGAGGACGGCGATCTCATCATCTGGGAGTCGAACACGATCTGCCGGTATCTTGCGGCGATGCATGGCGGCGAGAGACTCTATCCGAGGGATCCGGCCGGGCGCACCCATGTCGAGCGGTGGATGGATTGGCAGCTCGCAACCGCCGCGCCGCCGATGTCGACGCTCCTGCAACAGCTCGTCCGCACGAAGCCCGAAGACCGGAATGCGGCGGCGATCGAAGCCGCGCGCCAGCAGGCGGCCGCGGCCTGGACCATCGCCGAGGGCGCGCTCGAACGCCGCCCGTACCTTGCCGGCAACGCGCTGACGCTCGCCGAGATCACCCTTGGAACCCTCGTTTACCGTTGGCACGTTTTTTCCATAGAGCGGCCCGAACTCAAAAATTTGCGCGCCTGGTACGAGCGGATGCGCGAGCGCGAAGGCTTTCGCACGCATATCGAAATCGCCGTCGCGTGAAGCGATTCGGGGGTCGGCGAATTTGCCTCTACCGCTCGACGCGTTCGCGGGGTTATTGAGAGAGGGCGAGGGGGGCGTGCCGCAGGGTCGAAGGCAGATGAGCTTGAAACGGTTCGCGAGGATCGGGTTCCTTTTGTCCGGCGGCGCGGCGCTCGGCGCGTATCAGGCCGGCGCCTCGGCGGCCCTCGAAGCGCGCGGGGTAGAGCCGGATTGGATCGCCGGCACCGAGATCGGCGCGATCAACGCCGCGATCATCGCCGGAAGTCCTCCCCAGGAACGCACGCTGCGCCTGCGCCGGTTCTGGCAAGATCTCTCCGCTCTCGTGGCGCACCGTCCCCGGCGCTGGGCGCGCCGCGCCTTCGGACGTCTGTTGCCGCGCTCGCCGAGCGAGGAGGCTCTCCTTTTGGAGGGCGAGTTGCGGGCCCTCATCGCCGGCGCGGTCGATTTCGAGCGCGTCAATTCGGGTGGGGTGCGCCTCGTTTTGGGCGCGCTCAACCTTGGGACGGGGGGCGAAGCGTATTTCGACAATGACCGGCATGTTCTCGGGCCCGATCATGTGCTCGCGTCTCGTCCGCTGCCGGGCCTCTCGCCGGTCACGATCGATCGCCAGTTCTATGGCGGCGGAGTGATCCCGGTTGGCGCTCTCCTCGAAGCCCCTCCTGCCGATACCCTCCTCTTTGTGATCGACGGCTACGACCCGGTCCCGGAGAAGGCGCAAGCGATGACCCGCGCGGCGCGGGAAATCGAGGGCTTGAAGCGCAATCACGATCTGCGGCGCATGATCGCGCTTCTCTCGGAGCATGTGCCGCCCGCGGCGCGCCGCCACCGCGATGTGAGGCGCTGTCTCGATGCGGCGTCGAGCGCGACGATAACGATCTTGCACTTCGTCCATGAAGAAAGCGCCGGCGATCTTGCCGCCAAGATGGCGGATTTCTCGGAAGGCGCGGTGCTGCGGCGTTGGCAGGCGGGAGAAAACGACGTGGCGACGAGCTTCGCGCAGCCTCTGTGGCTTGAGCCGCCACCGCCTCTTTCGGGCGCCGTCGTTCACGAACTGCGCCACGGCGTTCTGGCGCCGCCGAGATGAATGGCGATTCGCCTTCCTTTCCGGCCGATCGACCGTCGGGGCGGAAGCCTGGATGCGAGAAGCCTTACGAGTTTTCCGGATCTCTTTCGCGTCCTTGCCGTGGCGGCGAACGTTGTGGTTGAAAGAACGGGCAGGAGCATTATCGCCCGTGTGAGTTGATCTTTGCTGTTGACGACAGACCGATAAGCCTCGCCTTACCCCCTGCCACCGGCTCTTCCGTTCATTTCCCGATCGGAACGGCCCTTACTCGATGAGGGCTCATGCTCTATCACGCCTATCAAGCCCAAAGCGATGCGCTCGCCGCAATGCGGCTGATGGCGCGAGCCTTCCGCGGCTTTTTCCAGGAGCCTTGGCCATTCATCGCGGACCACCCTTTCGTGCGCGGCGCCTCGGCGGCGATGGAACTCGTCTCGCATGCCGGGATCGCCCATGAACGACCGGAGTTCGGGATCGCAAGCGCAAGGGTCGCGGGTGAGGAAGTGCCCGTTTCCGAAGATATCGCGGCGGTCCATCCCTTTTGCCGCCTTTTGCATTTCCGCAAAGGCGGGATGCGCGCCGAGCCGACGGTTCTGCTTGTCGCGCCGCTTTCGGGCCATTTCTCGACGTTGTTGCGCGACACCGTCGCAACGCTTCTCTGCGACCACGACGTCTACCTGACCGACTGGGTCAACGCGCGCAACGTGCCGCTCGCTTCCGGAGGTTTTGATCTCGACGATTTTGTCGAGGTCCTGATCCGCTTCATCCGCGTCATCGGTCCTCGCATTCATGTGGTCGCGGTTTGCCAGCCGGCGGTGCCGGTCCTGGCGGCGATCTCGCTTCTCGCCGCGTCCCACGATCCCTGCGAGCCCGCTTCGGCGACCCTGATGGGGGGTCCGATCGACACTCGCGTCAACCCGACCGAGGTCAACCGGTTTGCGGTCGCGCATTCGCTCGACTGGTTCGAGAAGAGCGTGATCGCGACCGTGCCGGCGCGGTATCGCGGCGCTTTTCGCAGGGTCTATCCGGGCTTCCTGCAGCTCGCCGGGTTTGTCGGCATGAACCTCGACCGTCATGTGAGAGCGCACTGGTCGATGTTTCGCCATCTCGTCAACGGCGACGAGGAGAGCGCAGGGGCGATCCGCGCCTTTTACGAGGAATACACGACCGTGATGGACCTGCCGGCCGAATATTACCTGGAGACGATCGAGCGGGTGTTCCAACGCCACGACCTGCCGCTCGGACGATTTCGCGTGCGCGGCATCCTCGTCGAGCCGGCGGCGATCGAAAGGAGCGCGCTTCTGACGATCGAAGGCGAGCGCGACGACATCTCCGGCCCCGGCCAGACCTTTGCCGCGCATGCGCTCTGCCGCGCTCTCTCAGACGCCAAAAAGGCCCACCATCTGGCGCCCGCGGTCGGCCATTTCGGGGTCTTTCACGGCCGCCGCTGGCGCGGCGACATCTATCCTCGGCTCAAAGCCTTTATCCGCGCCCATGATTCGCCCACCTCGATTGCGTGAAGAGGGCGGCGCGTAGGCGCTCGGTGAAAGGCGAACGTTCCGAGGGCGATGGCGCGTCAGGAAGCCCGCGGCAGCGCCTGCCGGCGAGTGCCGAGGATCGCGGCCGCCGGCGGCAGGAGGCGGATCGCAGCGGTCGTCGCCCAGCTTGCGAGGAGGGTCCCGGTAAACACGGTCGCGGCCTTGACGATCCCCGGCCACGCAAAAGGCAGCAGCGCGTATTGCAGCCACACGACGAAAGGGTAGTGGACGAGATAGATGCCGTAGGCGTTCAATCTGAGGCTCTGCACCAGCCGCGAGTTGCTCCGCCCGAAGCGCAGGAACACAGCCAGTACCGCGAAGCAGCTGCCAAAGCAGGCGAGAGGAAAGCCTGCATAGGCGAGCGCGCGCAGAATGAGCGGCGGCGAGCCCGTCATCGTCAGCCAGGTCAACCCCATCCACAAGAGGAAGCTTGCGGCAGCGAACCCGAGCCAGAGAGGCCACCTTCTTGCCAAAACTCCGTCGGGTGCGAAAAAAGGGCGCCCGATCCCGCCGGCGCCGAGGCCAACGCCTGCAAAAAAATAGAGCGCGTAATGGAGCGGCCGGCTTTCCTGAAACGAGAACGGCCCGAACTGGGCCCAGGGCCACGGCGTGAAGGCGAGCGCGAGCGGGACGTAAGCGAGAAGCGACAGGACGAGGAAACCGGCGGCGAGCCGAGCGGGGCGGCTGGCGGCAATCCAGGCCCAAGCGCGGCCGGCTTGCGGCGCGAAACGATAGAGTGCCGCGGCAGCGATGCCGGCAACGAGAAGCGGCCATAAAAACCACATCGGTCCCGCCGGCCAAAACGGCAGCGCGAGCCAGTGCCGCCAATAGGCCGCAACGCTCGGCGCCGCCGCCCCTTGCAGATAGGTCGGATAGTTCGCGACCGGCATCAGAAACAGCACCACGACCGCAAAGGGCAGGCCGATCCGCAGGAAGCGGTCGCGCAGAAACAATCCCGCTCCTTTGCGGTTGAGGCTCGGCCACACAAAGAGGCCCGAGACCAGAAGGAAGAGCGACATCAAGAACACGTCCTGCCAGGCGCAGTAGATTTCGAGACCGAACGAACGCTCGGGATCGACGATCGGAAAGCTGCGCCACATGTAGGGCGGCTGATCGAAGGCAAACGGCGCGGACGGCAGGAAGGCGAGATAGGCGAGCGAGGAATGGAACGACAGCACGAGCAGGATCACGAAGGCGCGCAGATTGTCGAGCGCGAGGCTCGCGCGCGAGGCCGTCTCGTCGACGCTCTGCCGCGAGTTCACGGATCGACCGGCTCGCCTTCCGGCTGATCGGTTGGCGGCCCTCCCCGCGCGATCCCCTCGGGCCGCTCCTCCTCTGCGAAGGGCATTTGCGGGGGGCGGGCACCCGCGCGCGGCGGGCCCATCAAGGCCGGCTGGAACAATACCGCCGCCAGCATCGTGCACAAGAGCGCGAGCGCCATCAATTGCCCCATGCTCGACGTGCCCGGATCGGCCGACAGCCAGAGCGTGCCGAAGGCGGTGGCGGTCGTCATCGCGCTGAAGATGACGGCGCGGGTGAGAGTGGATTCGACGAGTCCCCTTTTGCCGCGCCGCCAGGCCATGATGTAATAGATCTTGAACGCGACGCCGACGCCGAGAAGCAACGGCAGGGCGATAATGTTCGCGAAGTTGAGCCGCAGGCCGAAAAGGACGGAGAGCTCCAGGGTGACGACCCCCGCCAGCAGAAGCGGCACCAGGGTCATGGCGACATCGCCGAGGCGTCGCAATGCGAGCCACAACAGCACCGCGATCGCCGACAAGGCGAAAATGCCGGCGATGATAAAGGCATGCACGACGGTATTGGCGGCCTCGTACAAGAGGATGGCGGGACCGGTCGCCTGCGGCGCGGCCTTCAGCACGGCGCGCGCGAAATTGCGCAAGAGGGCCGTATTGTTGGGATCGCCCTTGGGCAACACCTGAACCCGGGCGCGCCCCTTCGGCGTCAGCCACAAACGCTTCAGAGCGGGCGGGATCGCAGCGATCGTCACCCGTTCTGGGTGGAGCGCCTTTTTGAGATCGGCGAGCGAGATCTTGAGAGGCATCGCGACTGCCGTCTCGGCCGCGCGGAGCTTGGCCGTGGAGGCTGTGGCGAGCTGCCGGAGCAAACGGGAGAGCCGCCTTGCGGCCGCGGCGCCGGGGCCTTTGCGGGTCGCGGCGAGTTGCGCCAGAAGATTGCCCGCCGACCGGAGCGCTTCCCTATTCTGCCGATCGGTAGGCGCCGGTGCCGTCATTCGGGAACCGAGCGAAGGCCCGAGGGTCTTTGCCGCAACCGCAATAAGCCCCAACTTGGCCGTCTGATGGCGCGGCAGAAGGCTCTCCAACGTCGAAGCCTCTCTGACTTCGGGCAGCTTTTCGAAGCGGCGGGCGATGCGGCTTGCGGCAGCGAGGTTCGGCGCCACGATCTCGGCGGCGTTGGCACCGATCTCAGGATCTTTTCTGAGCTTGAGGAAGGTCGCAACCGATTGGCTCTTGGCGTTGCGCAGATGCAGCGGGTTGAAGTCGAACCTCAGATGCCGCAAAAGCGGCACGCCCGCGAGGACGAGCAGCACGGCGATCGCGACGACCGGAATGCGCCAGCGCTCGAGGAAGCGATCGACGGGCGCGAGAAAGGCAAACCCCATCGGCCGCTCTTCCGGCGGCGGTTTGAAGACGGTGAGAAGCGCCGGCAACAGGGTGATGCTGCAAAGAAACGCAATGATCATGCCGGAGCCGGCGATCTCTCCCAATTCGGACAGCCCGCGATAGGACGTCGGCAGGAAGGACGAGAACCCGACCGCAGTCGCCGCGGCGGCGAGCGCCAACGGCGCGCCGGCCTTTCTTGCGGCGCTTCTGAGAGCGGCGGAAAGATCGCCGAGATCATGGCGCTCGGCGCGATAGCGCACGCTGAACTGAATGCCGAAATCGATGCCGAGCCCGACGAAGAGCACGAAAAAGGCGACCGAAATGAGGTTGAGCGCGGTGACGAGGATGAGGCCCCACGCGGCGGCGATCGAAAGCCCGACGGCGATGCTGACGGCGACCGGCAGGATGATCCGCCAGGAGCGCAGCGCCAGCCAAAGAATCGTAAAAACCGCCGCAAGCGCGAGGCTCACATTCAAAAGGAGGTGCTTCTCTATCGTTGCAAACTGGGCGTCGTCGATCGGCACCAGCCCGGTTTGCCGCACCCGCGCCTGATAACGGCCGCCGAGATCGAGCTCCCGCGCGGTCGCCGCGATCGCATTCGTTGCTTTGCGGCCGGGCTCGAGCGCGTGATAATCGAGGACGGGATCGACCTCGATAAAATGCCGCAGCTCATTCTGCGCCGGCTTTGCCCCTTGAGCGAGCGCGCGCCAGGAAAAGGTGGCAGGTCTGCCATCGAGGAGGTCGCGGGCGGTATCGGCGGCCATCGTCATCGGGCGCGTGAGGGCGTCGAGCTTCACATAGCCCTCTCGCACCGCCATCAAAGCGCCCGAGAGCGCCGAAAGGCTGCCTCTGAGGCTCGGATCGGCGCTCACCGTTTCGAGGACCGGTTTCGCGCGGGCAAGGCTCGTCGTGAACGCCGCGACCTCGTGGGTCGGCAAGAACAAGAGAGCGCTTCGCTCGAAAAAGTTGCCGCTGTCGAGAGGACGGACAGCGCGCGCGACCTTCTTCTTGGAGGCGAGAGCGTGGGCCAGGGTGTTGGTCGCCGCTTCGGCGAGTTCCGGCGTCGGCGCGTTGACGACAACAACGATGTCCTGTTGCGGAAATGCCTTCAGATATGCGAAGCCGCGCTGCGCCCAAGGCAGATTGGGTGAGAAGAGATCGGTGACGTCGGTCTTGATCGCGAAGTGCCTGGCGGTATAGACGGTCGACGCCGTCGCCAGAGCGAGCGCTGCCGCGATGACGACAAAGGGCCGGCGCGTGCAAAAAGCGACGACGCGAGCAATCGCGGATCTCAGCATTTGGCCGCCGCGGCCCCGCCTTCGTCAGCCAAAGATCTTCCGCACATGACCCAACCTTTTTCGGGAGGCGCCCATGTACAACCGCGCAAAAACCGGTTGGTTCCCGAGCGCGCCGAGAGAGAGGGGTCGATCGCGGCCGTCGCCAAGCGGAGGCCGGCGTGATATTGCTTGTGGGCGATCCGGTTTCGAGCGAGCGCTTGGCGTCCTTCGACAGGCTCGGGAGGAAAACATGGCAAAGAGCGGCAAGGTCATCATCACATGCGCCGTGACCGGCTCCATCCATACGCCGACGATGAGCCCGCACTTGCCTCTTTCCCCGCACGAGGTCGCCGCCGATGCGGTCCGGGCGGCGGAGGCGGGGGCGGCGATCCTCCACTTGCACGCGCGCGATCCGGGGGACGGGCGGCCGACCCCCGATCCCGGCGTCTTCATGGAGTTTCTGCCGCGGATCAAGCAGGCGACGGGCGCCGTCATCAACATCACGACGGGCGGGGGTCATGGAATGACGCTCGAAGAGCGGACCGCTGCGGCGATGCGCGCCAAGCCCGAGATGTGTTCACTCAATATGGGCTCGATGAATTTCGGGCTTTTCCCGATGCTTGGCCGCTACAAGGAATGGAAATACGATTGGGAGCCGCGCTATCTCGAAATGACTCGGGATTTCATCTTCCGTAATACCTTCGCCGACATCGAGCGCATCCTGAAGGAACTGGGCGAAGGCTGCGGAACGCGTTTCGAGTTCGAATGCTATGATGTGGGGCATCTCTACAATCTCGCGCATTTCCTCGATCGCGGTCTCGTCAAGCCGCCGCTTTTCGTGCAGACGATCTTCGGCATCCTCGGCGGGATCGGCGCGGACCCGGAAAACCTCGTGCATATGAAGCGGATCGCCGACAAGCTCTTCGACGACAGCTATTACTGGTCGATCCTCGCCGCCGGGCGGCACCAACTGCCGCTCGTGTCGATGGGCGCGATCATGGGCGGCAACATCCGCGTCGGGCTCGAAGATTCGCTGTGGGCGGGACGGGGAAAGCTCGCCGCAAGCAACGCCGACCAGGTGAAGATGGCGCGCGCGATCGTCGAGAACCTGTCGCTTCAGGTTGCGAGCCCCGACGAAGCGCGGGCGATGCTTTCCTTGAAAGGCGGCGACGCCGTCGCCTTTTGAGGAGAAAGGCGCCAAGCCATGATCGACAAGCGGGTCGGAAATCTCGCCGAGGCGGTTGCGGGCGTGCGCGACGGCGCGGTCGTCTTGTGCGGCGGGTTTGGCGAGGCGGGCCTGCCGAACGCGCTCTGCGAAGCCTTGATCGAAGAGGGAGCGCGCGATCTGACGGTCGTTGCCAACAATGCGGGAACGGGCCGCCGCGGGCTTGCCGCGCTGATGGCGGCAAGGCGGGTCAGGAAAATCATCTGCTCCTTTCCGCGCTCCTCGGGTTCGGTCGTGTTCGAAGAGCTTTACGCGAAAGGCGAGATCGAACTCGAACTCGTCCCGCAGGGCATCATCAGCGAACGCATGCGCTGCGCCGCGGCCGGTCTCGGCGGTTTTTATTCGCCGGTTTCGGTCGGCACCCGATTGGCCGAGGGCAAGGAGCACCGCGAGATCGACGGCCGCGTGTATGTCCTCGAAAAGCCGCTCAAAGGCGACGTCGCGCTCATTGCGGCCGATCGCGGCGACCGTTGGGGCAACCTCACCTATCGGAAATCGGCGCGCAACTTCAACCCGACCATGGCGATGGCCGCCGATCTCGCGATCGCGCAGGTGCGGGAGATCGTGGAGCTGGGCGATCTCGACCCGGAGGTCATCGTGACGCCCGGGATCTTCGTCGATCGCCTGGTCGCGCTGCCGCGGGTTTGATAGGAGGGACGTGATGCCGCTTACCCGCCGCCAGATTGCCTGGCGCGCCGCCCAGGATTTGAAAGACGGCGCCTACGTCAATCTCGGCATTGGTCTGCCGACCCTCGTTTCGGATTACATCCCTGAAGGCCGCGAGATCGTTTTCCAGAGCGAGAACGGGGTCCTGGGCGTCGGCCCGGCGCCCGGCGCCAACGCGGCCGATCCCGACCTCATCAATGCGGGTAAGCAGCCGATCACTCTCGTGACGGGCGGCAGCTACGTCCACCACACCGACTCCTTTCTGATGATCCGCGGCGGCCATCTCGATTGCGCGCTTCTGGGCGCCTTCGAGGTCTCCGACAAGGGCGACCTCGCCAACTGGACGACCGACGACCCGCGGTTTCCGCCGGGGGTCGGAGGGGCGATGGATCTCGCGGTCGGCGCCAAGGAGATCCGCGTTCTCGTCGAGCACACGACGAAGGGGGGCGCGCCGCGGCTGGTGCGCCGCTGCCAATATCCGCTGACCGCGGAGCGCGTCGTCAAGCGCATCTACACCGATCTCGCGGTCATCGACGTGACGACGCAAGGCTTCCTCTTGCGCGAGATCGCCGAGGGGATCGACGTTTCGGGCTTGCAGGCGAAAACCGAGGCGCCTCTTCGCGCCGCTCCCGACTTGAAACCGCTGCGCGCTCCGGTCGTCTGACCTCGCGCCCGCTCATCGCTTATGCGGCTGCGGCACCCAGGGGCGGCTGCCGCGGCTTTCGTTGGCGCTTTCGATCGCGACGCCCGAGCGCCCGAGCCATAACGCCACGGAGCCGAGCCGCCAATTGTCGCTGCGGTCGATTACGGGAATCCTCGCGCGGCAAAGAAAGCCCATCGGCACGGTCGCCACGATCGCGTCGAAACGCGCGCAGGCAAGAGGGAGCGGTTTCTCGCCGAGGACGATTCCGACGCGGCGCCCGTGGGCACGATAAGCGCAAAGTTCGCCCGAGCAGTCGAGACGCCCTTTTTTTCCGGCCGGCCAGGCTTGCAGCGTTGCGCCGGTGCTTTCGACAAGATAGGAACGCTCGAACTTCTCGCCCCAGCCCGCGCGCACGAAATACCCTCCGCTCGCCGCGCGCGCCGCAAGAAAGCGCCCGCCGTCGGTCATCACGATGTCGGGCGGCCGCGTCAGGAGCATCGTGAGAAGCCCCAAGACGATCCCCGCCGCGCCCCAGCGCCGCCACTTCCCGCGCCACAAGGCGAGCCACAACCCGCCGAAAACGATGAGCAGAAGACCGGCGAGGGGAAGATGCGGCATCGACCACACGTCTCCCGGAAGCGCCGAAACGAACTCGGCAATATGGATCGTCGCGTCGATCCCCCAGCCCATGGGGACGAGCGCCAAAGCCTCGAGCCTGAACGGCATCAAGAGGCAGGCGAGAAGACCCCAGGGCAGGGTCCAGACGGCGCTCAAAGGGACCGCGATGATGTTGGCGAGCGGCGAATAAAGGACGAGGCGGTGGAAATAATAGATCGCGAAAGGAAGGGTGCCGGCGGTCGCGAGCAGCGTCGTCACGACGACGCCGAGCGCGTAAGCGGAAATGCGGCCCCAGAGCTTGTCGCCGCGCCAAAGCCGCGAGAGGCGCTCGCCGTAGGCTTCATAGGCCGCGATCAGGGTGACGACCGCGCCAAACGACATCTCGAAGCTGACGCCGATGAGGTTTTGGGGGGCGATCGCCAGTACGAGGAAAGCGGCGAGCGCGCAGATCCGCATCGAAATCCTGAGGCGATCGATAAGGATCGCGCCGAAGACGACGCCGTCCATGACGAAAGCCCGCTGCGTCGGGATCCTCGCGCCCGAAATGAGGAGATAGCCGAGGAGCACGAGAAGGGCGGCGCCCGCGGCGATCTTCTTGATCGGATAGCGAAGGGCGATCGGCCGAATGAGGGCGAGAAGAGCGCGGACGACGAGGAACACGAACGCGCCGATGAGGCCCATATGAAGCCCGGCGATCGACAAGAGGTGGGCGAGCCCGGAATTGCGGAAGGCCGCGACGACATTCTCGGCGATCGCACCGCGCTTGCCGGTAATGAGCGCCGAGGCGACGCCTCCCGTCGATCCCGGAAGCACCGCGGCGATGCGCCGGGTCATTCGGCTGCGAAGACGCCGCAGAGCGAGGCGCCAGGCGCTGCCGCCGCTTCCCGCAATCTTGCGCGCGGGGCCATAGGTGTAGCCGACGGCGCCGACGCGGGCGAAATAGGCGTCGCGCTGAAAGTCATAGCCGCCGGGGAGCGCCGGGCCCGGAACCGGAAAAAGAGCCGCCGTCAAACGGACGCGGTCGCCCGGGTCGAGCCGGTCGCTCGTCGGCGGAACATAAAGGCGGATACGGGCCGGCTCATCGCCGGTGGCAAACGCCGGCGAAGGATCGGGCGCAATGACGATGCGCCAGCCTTTGCCGCGCCGGTTGACGTCGGTAACGACCCCCGAGAGGCGGACGGGGCCGAGCCGGCGCTGCAAAACGGGGGCTGCGACCTCGAGGCTCGCGAGACGCATCCAGGCAAAGCCGACGCCGAGAAGGAGGATCGCGAGCGCGGCCTCCCCCAGCATCGGCCGGCGGCGCAAGGCGAAAGCGGCAAAGAGCGCCAGAAAAGCGAGAGCGAGGCCCGGCCAAAGCGGCGGCTCGAATTGGAGCCAGAAATAAAGGCCGACGCCGGCTCCGAACGCGACCGGAAGCCACAGGAGACGCCGCTCGCCTTCGGCGGCGAGCGCGCGCCGGAGAAAGGAGAGAAGCGCCCCCTCTTTCGTCGCGCGCCGGCCGAAGCTCGAGGCGGCTTCGCTCATCCCCCACCTCATTCCCGGTGAAGGCGAAACTAGCCTTGGAAGTTTTTAAATGACAACATTTTGTGAGGGCGCTGGTCGCGGCCGACCGAGTGGTGTAGCCTTCCCGATGCACCCTCTTCGAGAGAGGGAAAAGAGGGAGGGTTACCCGATGCCAAAATATCTCATCACGGCAACCTATAGTCCCGAAGGCCTTAAAGGCTTGCAAAAGGACAAGGCCTCAGGCCGCAGACGCGCGTGGATTGCGGCGCTTCAGAGTGTCGGCGGCAAACTCGAATGCGGCTACTATGCGCTCGGCGAAGACGACGTTTACATCATCGTCGATCTGCCGGACAACGCCGCTGCGGCTGGGTTCGGTGTCACGGTATCGGCAACCGGTCTTGCGCGTACAAAGACGACGGCGCTCCTGACGGACGAAGAGGTCGATCGCGCCCTCGAAAAGAGCATCGCATACCGCGCGCCCGGCCGCTGAGCCGGGCGCGGACGCGGCGCCTTTGTCGTAGTTTGCCGCACGCAACGCGGCGGCGCGGGGCACGCCCTTGACGCGCCGGAAAGTTTCTTGCGCCTGTTTCAACCTGAGAAGGGAATGAGAGGATGACGATTTCGCGCGAAAAAATTCAACCTGACGGGATGCATGTAAGAGTGATCGGCGGCCAGGCGATCTATTCGCATGTCATTAGGGTCACGGGAGGCGGGCGGCAGATCTATGTCTCGGGCCAGGTGGCTTCCGACGCGAACGGCAAGCCCGTCGGCAAAGGCGATATGCGGGCGCAGATCGAACAGGTCGGGAAAAACATCGAGACTTGCCTCAAGGCGGCTGGTGCGAGCCTTTCCGACATCGTCAAGACGGTCACCTACACGACCGATATCGAGGAGTTTTTCAAGCATATGGACGTGCGGATGCGCTATCTCGGTGCGGCCTTGCCGACGAGCACGACGGTCGAGGTGAGCCGCCTCGCCCACCCCGATTTCCTGGTCGAAATCGAGGCGATTGCGGTCGTCGATTAGCGTGCCGGTCGCGTCAGGGCAGCCTCGGGAGTGCGCGCGAGGGCGAGCGGGGCCGCTCCCAGAGGATCGCGCCGAGAAACAATCACTCTTCGCGCCGGAACGGCGAGTATTCGGCGAGAGAGGCCATATTCAGCAGGGTCGTCTCGCGCTCGCGCTCGAGGAAGCTCGCAACGGCGCGGGCAAAGGCGGGGTCGGCAAGCCAGTGGGCGCTTCGCGTCGGCACCGGCAGATAGCCGCGCTGGAGCTTGTGCGGACCCTGCGCTCCCGCCTCGACGCGAGGCAGGCCGCGGGCGATGGCGAACTCGATCGCCCGGTAATAGCAGCATTCGAAGTGAAGGAACTTATAGTCGCCGCGGCTCCCCCAATTGCGCCCGTAGAGCGCTTGCGCGCCCAAGAGATGGAGCGCGCCCGCGACATAGTTCCTTCCGCGGCGGGCCATGACGAGGACGATCTTGTCGGGCATGCGCTCGCCGATGAGCGCGAAAAAGCGTCGCGACAGATAGGCCGATCCCCATTTGCGGTCGGCCGTCGCGAGATAGAATTCATAGAACGCATCCCAATGGCGCGAGGTGAGTTCGCCCCCGCTCAGAACCTCGATTTCGATCCCGGGAAGAAGGGCTTCGCGGCGCTCTTTTTTGACCGCCTTTCTCTTGCGCGAGTTGAGCGCGGCAAGGTAGTCCTCGAAATCGCGATAGCCGGGGTTCGTCCAATGAAACTGCTGGCCGAGACGCTCCAGAAACCCCGCCTCCGAGAGGGCTTTCACATCGTCTTCCTCGGCGAAGTTGACATGGACCGAGGAGACGCGAAGGCGCCGCGCCAGCGCAACCATGCCCGCGACGAGGTGCGCTCGCGCCTCGTTCGGCGCGCCCGCCCGCAGCAACAGGCGCGGCCCCGGCACCGGCGTGAACGGCACGGCCGAGACGAGCTTTGGGTAATAGCGCCCGCCCGCCCGCTCATAAGCGTCGGCCCAGCCGTGATCGAAGACGTATTCGCCGTAGGAATGGCTTTTGAGATAAAGCGGCACGACCCCGGCGATAGCCCCGGCCTCGTCCTTGAGGAGGAGATGTTGCGGCAGCCAGCCGGTTCGGCCGGTGGCCGAACCGCTCTCCTCCAACGCGAGGAGGAACGCGTGCGAAAGGGCTGGATTGACGGCGCCGGCGCACGCATCCCATTCGCGGGCGGGGATCTCGGCGATCTCTCGATGCGCCCGGATGCTCACCATGCCGCGAGTGTCGTTCATCGCCTCCCGCCCTTTTTCTCGGCAACCGAGTTCCCAAGATAAAGCGTAAAGGGCTCTTCTTCCAACCTGCCGCCAAACTGCCGCATTCTCGGGCGAATTTCGGCTCCGTGATGCGAAGGACGGCGCTTTCCTTTCGAGGGCCGAGGATTGCCCTCGTTTTCGCCCTCTCTCTGGTCGGTGCGGCGCGAGCCGAAACGCTGACGCATGCCCGCGTCGGCTTTACGGCGGAGCGAATCCTTTTTCTCGACGGGCACCGCTATGTCGGCCGCATGTGGTATAGGCCCGGCGAAGAGCGGCAGGAACAGCAACTCGCGGGCTTCACCCCGATCTTCATCCTCTCCGATAAAAGCGCCTTTGCCGATATCGTTCTGCCGCAGCTCCACACCGTCGCCGAACTGCCGCTTCCCAAAGGATTTTCGCTGTTGCGCGCTCGCGCCCTCTTGGGCCGCCCGCTCGCACATCAGGAAGTCGACGGGATGGCGGCGACGGTTTACCGGGTCGATGCGTCCTCCGCCGTTGGACGTGCGCGCGGCCGCGTGTGGCTCTCGGCCGACGCCATCCCGCTCAAAGCCGAGGGCCGCTTCGTGAGCCCCGGCGGCAAGGTCACGCGAATCCGGTGGCTGTTGCGGGAGGTGAGGATCGGCCCGCAAGCGGCTTCGCTGTTCACGGTGCCGAAAGGGTTCGCGCGTTTGACCCCGCAAGCTCTGGCGCCGCTTCTTGGTTTGAGGCCGGCAAGGAAAGCCCCTCGCTAGCCCGCAGGCTCGGAGCGCGATGACAAGCGTGGGCGTCTTCGCGCGCGAGGCGCCGCATGCGCAGGCGAATCCAGCCGTTGCTCCCTGTCACTCCGCCCCTTTGCCGGCGGAACGATGGAGGCTCTCCGGCTCCCCTTCGCCCGGATGCGGCGGGCGGGCGTGCACATGGATGTTGCGCCCTCCGGCGTTTTTCAGAATGCGTTTTGCTTTCGCTTCCTGTTGCGCGTCGCCGCAGCGCACCCAAAGCAGCACCGCTCCGGCCGCGAGCGCCGCCCCGAATTCCTCCCTGTGGCGCGGAGCGGCGGTGCTGTCGAAAAGTTCCTTGAGGGCGGCGGCGCCGAGGCCGGCGCCGATGAGCCCGGCGATCACCGCCGCAATCGGTCCCGCCGACCACAGGATCAGTCCCGCAGCCGTCAGAGGCTCGATAAACCGGATCTCATCGGTGAGGCCGCCCGGTAGGATGTGCCGCTCGCCGCCGGCGGGCTCGCCTGCCGTCGCCAGCGCGTCATGGCTCGCAAGGACGCTGAGGTCGGTTGAGGCAAAGCCGGAAGCGAGCAGCGCCCGGACGGCGCGGTCAAAATGCTCGCGGTCGGGGAATGAGGCGACCGCCTCGCGCATAGTTGCAGAAGAGACTGCTCGCTCGCCCATAGCCATCCCGTATTGCCATCCCGAATTCGCGCTCGGCTTCGGCCTATGTTAGCCTCGAATGCCCTGCCGCGTCCTGCGACTTTGCGCTGCCGCCGATGCCCTCCGAACCCCATCCCGCGATCACGAGCGAGCCTTCCGGCGCTTACGGCCTCTCGCCCGTCATGGCTCAATATCACGAGATCAAGAAGGCGCATCCGGGTGCCCTTCTCTTTTTTCGGATGGGCGACTTTTACGAACTCTTCTTCGAGGATGCGCTCGCAGCCTCCAAAGCGCTCGACATCGCGCTGACGAAGCGCGGAAAGCACGAGGGCGAAGACATCCCGATGTGCGGCGTTCCGGTGCACACCGCCGAATCTTATCTCGCTCGTCTCATCCGCGCCGGCTTCAAGGTCGCGATCTGCGAGCAGACGGAAGAGCCCTCTGCGCGAAAGAAGGGCCCGCTCGCGCGCGCCGTCACACGCACCTTGACCGCCGGAACGCTGACCGAAGAGGGGCTCCTCGACGCGCGCCGCAACAATTACCTCCTCGGGATCGGCGATTCCGGGGGGCAGTTGGGGATCGCCTGGCTTGATCTCTCGACCGGCGCTTTTGCGCTCGGACCGACGAGCGAATCGGCGCTCGGAAGCGATCTCGGGCGTCTCAAGCCGGGGGAGATCCTGCTGCCCGAAAGGCTCCTTCTTCGTCCCTCCCTCGCTCCTCTTTTCGCGGAATGGAAAGCGGCTCTCACTCCTCTCGCCAATGCGCGGTTCGAGAGCGAGGGAGCGCGCCGGCGCCTCGAAAGCCTTTACGGGGTCGGCTCGCTCGAAGGCTTCGGCCACTTCGCCCGCGCCGAACTCGGAGCGGCGGGAGCGCTCATCGATTATGTCGGGGGGACGCAGCGGACGGAGGCACCTCTTCTTGCCCCGCCGCGGCGGGTGATGCCGGGCGCGATCATGCAGATCGACGCGGCGACGCGGCGCAATCTCGAGCTTTCGGAGACGCTTTCAGGAGAGCGCAAAGGGAGCCTCCTCTCCGTCATCGACCGCACGCTGACCGCTTCCGGAGCCCGTCTGCTCACGGATCATCTCGCCGCCCCTTTGACCGACGCGCAAGCGATAGCGGGGCGTCTCGATACGGTTGAATTCTTCCTCGAGCGCGAAGAGCTGCGCGAGGAAGTGCGCGAGCGCCTCAAACACTCTCCCGATATCGAACGGGCTCTCAGCCGGATCGCTCTCGGGCGAGGGGGTCCGCGCGACCTCGCGGCGCTGCGCGACGGGCTCTCGCTCTGCGCGGCGATCGGGTCGCTTTTGCGCGCTCCGGGGCTCGTTTTGGGCTCCCCGCGAAGTGATACTTCGCGGGGTCCCCGTCTGCCGCCTCTGCTCGCCGCGGCCGAAGCGGGGCTCGGCGAGCACGCCGCTCTCGTCGAGCGGCTCGGATCGGCGCTTTCTTCCGAACTGCCGCTTTTCGCTCGGGACGGAGGGTTTATCGCCTCCGGTTTCTCCTCCGCTCTCGACGAGTGGCGTTCGCTGCGCGACGAAAGCCGGCGCACGATCGCCGCCTTGCAAGCGCGTTATGCCGGCGAGAGCGGGGTCTCTTCCCTGAAGATCCGGCACAACAACGTGATCGGCTATTACATCGAGGTGCCGGCGGCGCAGAGGGAAAAGCTCGGCGCTGGGTTCATTCACCGCCAGACGATGGCGGGCGCGCAACGCTTTACGACCGCCAAGCTTGCGGAACTCGAAAGCAGGATCGCCAGCGCCGCAGAGCGGGCGCTTCGGCTGGAACTCGAGCTTTTCGCCGAGCTTGCGGCCGAAGTCATGGGCAGGAAGGGCGAGATCGCGCGAGCGGCGGGCGCGCTCGCGGCGGTCGATTGCGCCGCGGCGCTCGCCGAAAGGGCGGCCGAAGGGGAGTGGACGAGGCCCCGGCTCGAAGCTGGAACCGCGTTCGAGATCCGCGCCGGCCGCCACCCGACGGTCGAAGCGGCGCTCGCCGCGAACGCAGAATCCTTCGTCGCCAACGACTGCGTGCTCGACGAGCACCGGATCTGGCTCGTCACCGGCCCCAACATGGCGGGAAAAAGCACCTTCCTGCGCCAGAACGCGCTCATCGCCGTGCTCGCCCAGATGGGCTCCTATGTGCCCGCCGGGAGCGCGCGGATCGGGGTCGTCGACCGCCTCTTCAGCCGCGTCGGCGCCGCCGACGATCTCGCGCGCGGGCGCTCCACCTTTATGGTGGAAATGATCGAGACGGCGGCGATCTTGAACCAGGCGGGCGAGGGCGCTCTCGTCATCCTCGACGAGATCGGGCGCGGCACCGCGACCTTCGACGGGCTTTCGATCGCCTGGGCGGCGCTTGAACACCTCTCAGAGGTCAATCGCTGCCGCACGCTTTTCGCGACCCACTATCATGAGTTGACGGCGCTCGCGGGGAAGCTGTCTTCGCTCGCCTGCCACACGATGCGGGTCAAGGAATGGCAGGGCGACGTCGTCTTTCTGCACGAGGTGGGGCCGGGCGCCGCCGACCGCTCGTATGGCGTGCACGTGGCGCGTCTCGCCGGCCTGCCGCGCGCGGTGACGGCGCGCGCCGAAGAGGTGCTCGGGATTCTCGAAAAAGGGGAGGGCGGAAGCGCGCTCGCCCGTCTCGTCGCGGATCTGCCGCTCTTCAGCGCCGCGCTGCGCCGCCCGCGCCCCGCGGAGCGCGAACCGCCGGCGCTCGCGCTCTTGCGCGAAATCCTCCCCGACGAGCTTTCCCCGCGCGAAGCGCTCGAACTCGTCTACCGGCTGAAAGCGCTGCTCACCGAGTGAGTGGAGCGAAGTCGCCTTTTTGAGGAGAAGATCATGCGATTGCCGGTTCGGTCTTTGGACAATTGGAGGCGGCTCGGCCCTTACGAAAAGTTCGAACAGGCGGTGTATGGGCTCCTCATTCTCTTTATCGCGCTGATGGTCGTTCACTCGCTGATATTTCTCGCCCTCAAACTGTTCGAGGATATTCTTGCCGCGATCACGTTCGGCGAGGCGGCCCTTCTGAAGGATGCGTTCGGCGCCATTCTGACGGTCGTCATTCTGCTCGAATTCAACCGCTCGATCCTTGCGGCGATGCGAGGAGGCGCGGGGCTGCTCGAACTGCGCATCGTCGTCATGATCGTGATCATCGTCATCGCGCGAAAGCTCATTCTCTTCGACTACAGCGCGGCGAACCTCAAAAACGCACTCTTCTTGGGCGCCCTCATATTGGCGCTCGGCGCGCTCTATTGGCTCATCGGCAACGCAGAACGGCAGCGTTCCGAGGCGCCTCCCGATTGAGACGCCCCCGATTGAGACGCCCCATCAGCGGGCGGCGAACTGGGTCTGGCCGAAGAGGTTTTCCCGCTGTTCGGCGCTCATCGGACCCCGCCGCTGGTGCTCGGATCATCGTCCAAGCCTAGATCGCGGAGCAACGCCACGGCGCGTTCCATGCGGTCGCGCTCCGCTTTAGCACCCTTGCGCCGCACAAGCTCCTCTTCCCAATCGGCCACCCTCTCGACGGCCCTGAGCCAATCGATTGTGGCAGCCAGTTCGAGTATTATCGTTGGCTCCGCTCGCATGCGCGCGATCGCAGAGGACGCAGCACCACGCTCCAAGCCTCCGAGCGGCCCTTGGGTGGAAATCACCGGACTCTCGAAGATGCTGTAAGGAACACCGTCGGACATGCGCCGTTCAATTCGTTCGCTTACCAATCCGAAGGCCGCCGCGTCCTCAACTGCTTCGGCAAGATCTGAAGAATACGGCCCGTAATGGTGGTATTCGTAGGAGAAGTCGCTGTTAAGCCCGAGCTGATCCAAGATGTAGAATAGCTTTTGCAAGCGCACGCGTCCGACGATCTGTCCTCCTGCACTAGACACGACCTGCGCCACGAGCTGGTCACCTTCCCTCTGCCCGCTCATTTTCCAT
Source organism: Pseudomonadota bacterium (assembly GCA_021812165.1). Lineage (GTDB taxonomy): Bacteria > Pseudomonadota > Alphaproteobacteria > ATCC43930 > CGMCC-115725 > AP-15. The sequence goes on from JAKAOO010000001.1 coordinate 58,333, forward strand.
CCCTCGCTCGATCGCGCTCCGCGGAGCTCGAAAAATAGAAGCGTGTAAAGGACCGTCCCTTGGGGGAGACCAAAGAACTGATCGCTGGCGATAGTTCAGTGATCTCGCGGAGCCCGTTGCTCGTTCGGATCATCAGCCGGTTCTGGGCTGCGGCATCATCAGCGCCGACCACCCCGTATATGCTGATCGTCGCCGTGTCCTTGAGAACCATGCGGCCCATCTCGCCAGCGTAGTCTCGTTCGATTCGTCGGATCGCCCTCCGCTGAATCTCGGCAGACTGGTCGTACACGCTTTCGATGTCGAGAGCCTTGAATAGCCGTCGGCCCCACAGCCTCTCGGCCATCGCTACGATGTAGGCATCCCCTGCCCTCCGAAACCCTTCTACTGCGCCCCAGAGCACCGCGTCGTCGAGTGCCAGGTAGGCCGCAGCGTCCTCGCCCCTGGATCCGAAGAACCGCGCCAACGGATGCTTTGGGTCAAGGCCGGCTTCCTCGAATCGGCCTTTGGCAGCGGCGGCTGCCACGGCGCGCAGGAGGGCCGCGAACATCTGCTCAACGCCGCGGATTGTTTTGTGAAGGTAGACTTGCGTGTAGAGGTGAAACCGAGCCAGCAGAAACGCCTCGGCGGACTGGAGGGCTTTGGCATCGAGACAAAAGCTTCTACGCTGGACTCCGCGCCCGTCGCCGTCCGGATCGACGTCGATCGGCTCTATCCGGAGGTTCTCCAGAAGCCAGTCAAAATCAATCGCCCCCGCGCCAGAACCCGTCATGATGCGGTCTCGCTGCAGATAATCGAGCCGGTCTGCGTCGAAGGAGCTACGAACGATCGCGTCGTAAATATCGGTCGGTGTTTCAGCCACGAGCACGTCCGCCACCTTGTCGGCGAGCCCTCGCCTATACTCCTCAAGCAAAGGCTGGATTTGTCCCTTGGGGTCCCGGATTATCTGGGCGCTCCAGGCTTCATGCCGCTTCTTTAGACCCTGTGACCGTTGGACTTGCTCGAACGCATGGCTGAAAGGACCGTGGCCGATGTCATGGAGGAGCGCGGCGAGGGTGGCTTCCTCGGCTCGGTCTTCATCGACCTCGCCCGCCTGCCTCTTGATGATCTCCACAAGCCTTCGCGCGGTCTCAAAGACGCCGATACAATGAGAAAGCCTTGTGTGCGTGGCGCCCGGGAAAACGAACTCACAAAAGCCCAATTGCTTGATTCGGCGGAGGCGCTGGAGCTCGGAGGTGTTCAGCAACTTCCACGCGATCTGGTCGAGAGGCTCCGCTTCTCGAAACACGATTAGCCCGTGAATGGGGTCGCGGATACGCTGGGTACGAGCCATATCTGGAACATATCAGGAACGGGCGCAGGCGACAAGTAGCTTCGACGCGAATTCCGCGAAAATTTTTTGGGCTACCCGGGCTGCTTCGCGCGATCAAGGGCAGCGCAGGACTGCCGTGACGTGCCCACTCTCAGTGGGTCAACGCGCCGCGAACTGGGTCTGGCCGAAGAGGTTTTCCCGCTGTTCGGCGCTCATCGGACCCCGCCGCTGGTGCTCGGCGAGAACGGCGACGCCCCGCACGACCGCCGGGCGCGCCGCGATCCTGTCATGCCAGCCCTTGACCGCGGGGTAATCCGCGAGATCGATCCCGCGCCGCTCGGGATTGCGCACCCACGGGAAGGTGGCGATATCGGCGATCGAATATTCCTCGCCCGCGAGATACGGCGCTTCTTCGAGACGATGATCGAGAACGCGGTGAAGACGCTTCACCTCGTTCGTATAGCGCGCGATCGCGTAGGGGATCTTCTCGACGGCATAATTGGCGAAGTGGTTGTACTGGCCGAACATCGGTCCCACGCCGCCCATCTGAAACATCAGCCATTGCAAAGAGAGATAACGCGCCGCCGGATCTTTCGGGATGAGCTTTCCCGTCTTTTCCGCGAGATAGACGAGGATCGCGCCCGATTCGAAGAGATTGAAACGCTTGCCGCCCGGCCCCTCGGGATCGACGATGGCGGGGATGCGGTGATTGGGGTTGATGGCGAGAAATTCCGGCTTGAACTGATCGCCGGCGCCGATGTTGATGGGGATTACCCTGTAAGGAAGCCCGATCTCCTCGAGCATGATATGCACTTTGTGCCCGTTGGGGGTCGGCCAGGTCCAGGCTTCGATCATCGCTCTTCTCCCGAAAGCTGCGGTTCGATGCGGCGATCTTAAGGGCTCGGTCGCAGGAGCGCAAAAGGGCCACCGTTTTTGAGATTGCCGTTTCCGATTTCCACTATTGGTCAAGTAACTTGACCATCAAGCCCTGTGACGCCATATCCGCCCGCAGGGAAAGAGACGCCATGCCGCTCCAGGTCAACATCGCCGAAGCGAAGGCCAAGCTGTCGTTTCTGCTGGATCGCGCTCTGGCGGGGGAAGAGGTTGTGATTGCGCGTGCCGGCAAGCCCGTGGCACGCCTCGTGCCGATGGCGAGTCGCGCGAAGCGCAAGCGCGGTGCTTGGCGCGGCTGGAAAATCGAGGCCGAGGCGTTGCTTGAGCCGATGGCTTCCATAGATCTGGACGCGGCAGAAGGCCGGCACACGGACGAGTGGGGCATTACCAAGCCACGCACGAGCGAGCCGTGAAGCTCCTCCTCGACACCCATGCGCTGCTGTGGTGGCTCGTCGACGACCCGCTTTTGTCTCACGCGGCGGAGGCGGCGATCGCGGACGGCGCGAACGACGTGTTCGTGAGCGCCTGTGTTGGGTATGAAATCGCCTATAAGCAGCGTCCAGCAGGCTGCGGAAAAATGCTGGAACGTCGTCATTCCGGGGCGCGGTCGCTCCGCGGGCTATCCGCCTTGCGCGGCCTTCGCGGCGAACCTCTGACGGCCGTGCCCGGCACGTCGCCGGCGGACGCGAGCCCGGAATCCATAAACACAGACCCG
>JAKAOO010000291.1 GCA_021812165.1 Pseudomonadota bacterium
TTCCGCACCCGCAAGCGCCGCATCATGCCGCAAACCCCGGGGCAAGCGGCCTATGTCAAGGCGCTGCGCGAAAACGAGCTGGTGTTCGCTCTCGGACCCGCAGGAACCGGCAAGACCTATCTTGCGGTCGCCGCCGCCGTCGATCTCTTGATGAGCGGGCGCGTCGACCGCATCGTCTTGTCGCGCCCGGCGGTCGAGGCGGGAGAGAGGCTCGGCTTCCTTCCCGGTGATTTGCGCGACAAGGTCGATCCCTATCTGCGTCCGATCTTTGATGCGCTCCACGACATGCTGCCGGCGGACCAGCTGTCGAGGCGTCTCGGCACCGGTGAAATCGAGGTGGCGCCGATCGCCTTTATGCGCGGGCGCACGCTGTCCCATGCCTTTGTCGTTCTCGATGAGGCGCAAAACACGACCCCGCCTCAGATGAAGATGTTCTTGACGCGTCTCGGCGAAGGCTCGCGGATGGTGGTGACCGGCGATTTGACACAGCCCGATCTGCCTTCCGGCGCGCGCTCCGGCCTTGTCGATGCTCTCGACGTGCTGGCCGCAGTCGAAGGCGTCGCCACGATCAAGCTGAGCGACCGAGACGTCGTCCGGCACGCGCTTGTCGCCCGCATCGTCCGCGCCTACGAAGCCTTTTCCAGAGAGGGCCGTGGCAAGCCGTGACATCCCTCGCCGTCGATGTCGACATCGTACTGCGCTCTTCGCTTTGGAGCCGGGGCCGTCCCCGCTTGCGGGCGCTTCTGCGCAAGGCGGCGCGGCTCGCCGTGGCGCGCGGAATGACGGCGGCCGGGATCACCGAAGCCGGCCGCGTCGAGCTCGGCATCACGCTCACCGACGATCGCGAGCAAGCCCGGCTCAATCGCCTCTACCGCCGCACGGACGGCCCGACCAACGTGCTTTCCTTCCCGACGGCGCGGGCCGTGCGCCGTCCGCCGCAGATGCCGCTCATTCTGGGCGACATCGTGCTCGCTTTCGAGACGACCGCACGCGAAGCGCGCGAACAGCAGAAACCGGTTGCCGACCATCTGCGCCACCTCGTCGTCCACGGCGTCCTTCATCTGCTCGGCTTCGACCACGAGAGCCAGTCGCAAGCGCAGGCGATGGAGTCGCTCGAACAGTCGATTCTCGCGGAACTGGGGGTGCCGGATCCGTATCGGGACACCATGTCATCGAGTGGAGTGCAGACAAACCCGCATGAGCGATACCGAGCCGCCCGATAGTAGCGGCGGGCCGCTAACCGAGCCTCCCTTCCCGCGCCTGCGCACTCTTCTTCGGCGGATCCGCCAACGGCGCGAGGACGAGGTGCCGCCTTTTGTCGCGAGGGAGAACGGCGCAGAGCCGGAAGGCGCCCACCAATTGACGCCCCAGGAGCGCCTCCTCATCGACAACATCCGCAAGCTTCATGAACGCGCCGCCGGCGATGTCATGGTGCCTCGGGTCGATGTCTTCGCGCTCGATATCGAAACGCCTCTCAATGAAGTCGTGCGAACGGTGGTCGAACACCGGCATTCGCGCGTCCCCATCTACCGCGAGACCCTCGACGACGTCATCGGCTTTATCCACGTGAAGGACGTACTCGCTTTGGCCGCCGAAGGCGGCACGGGCAAGCTCTCGAGTATCCTGCGCGAGGTTCTGTTCGTCGCCCCCTCGCTGCCGATCCTCGATCTTCTCGTGCAAATGCGCCAAGCCCGCACGCATATCGCCATGGTCGTCGACGAGTTCGGCGGCATCGACGGCATCGTGACGATCGAAGATCTGATCGAGGAAATCGTCGGCGAGATCGAGGACGAGCACGATCTCGCCGGAGGCCCTCGTCTGGTCGAGCGGGCGGACGGGTCTTTGATTGCCGATGCGCGCACGCCGATCGAGGAGCTTGAGACGAGGCGAGGCACGCGGCTGAGGCCTCTCGAAGGCGACGGCGAGGTCGAGACGTTAGGGGGGCTCGTTTCGATTCTCGCCGGGCGCGTGCCGAGACGCGGCGAGGTCATCGCCCATCCTTGCGGCCTTGAATTCGAGGTTCTCGAGGCCGACCCGCGGCGGGTCAAGCGCCTGCGCGTGCGTATAACGGAAAAGGGCGCAAGAGAGGACCATGCCTGAGGCTTCTCTCTTTCGTGTCCAGCCGGGGGCGCGGGTCGAAACCCCGCTGTGCCGATTGGCGCAAGAGGTTGCCCGCTTGCGGGGCGGGCGGCGCGCCCTCCTCGCCTTTCTTTTGGGCGTGAGCGCGGCAGCGGCGCTGGCGCCCTTCGACCTTTTGCCCACCCTCTTCCTCGCGTTCCCCGGCCTCCTCTGGCTCGAAGAGGGAAGCGAGGGGCCATGGGCGTCGTTCGGTGTCGGCTGGCTCTTCGGGTTCGGCTTTTTTTTGGCCGGCATGTATTGGGTTGCGAACGCGCTCTTTGTCGATATCGCCCGCTTCTGGTGGCTCGTACCCTTTGCCTTCGCCGGCTTGCCGGCCGGCCTTGCGCTCTATAGCGGCCTTGCTCTTCTTGCCACCCACGTTTTGCGACGCCGCTGTGATTTGCCGGCGGCCGCCCGCGTCGTCGCCTTTGCCATTCTGTGGTCGGTATTCGAATGGGTGCGCGGCCACGCCTTGACCGGCCTCCCCTGGAACCTCATCGGTTATGCCTGGGCGGGCGCTTTCCCGGGCGCGCTCACGGTGCTCCAAACCGTCTCCTATGTCGGCATTTACGGGCTGAGCTTTCTGACCGTTCTGGCGGCGTCGTTGCCGGCGCTTCTCGGCATTCCCTCTTTCGCTCCGATGTCGCGCCCTCGGCGCTGGGCGCCCGCGTTTGCCACGGCGTTGCTGATCCTCGTTCCGGCGGTCGCGGGCGCGCTGCGGCTGCGAGGATTGCCGACCGTCATGACGAAGACTTGGGTGCGCCTCGTCCAGCCATCGATCCCGCAATCCCTGAAGTGGGACCCGAGGCGGTTGCAGGCGAATCTGCGGCGCCTGTTGGATTTGAGCGCCGAGCCCGCGCACGAGAAGCTGGCGGCGATCCTTTGGCCCGAAGCGGCCGTCACCATCCCGATCTCGCGCGATCCGGCGGAGAGAAGGGCGATTGCCGCGGTGGCGCCGAAAGGCGGTTATGTCATCGCCGGCGCCATCCGCACCGATCCGCCTCCCGGCCCGGAGCGCCATTTTTGGAACAGCATCGAGGCCATCAACAGGAAGGGGAAGATCCTCGCCCATTACGACAAGGCCCATCTTGTGCCTTTCGGCGAATACGTGCCGTTTCGCCGGTTCCTGCCGTTCAAGAAAATCACCGCCGGGAGCGTCGATCTTTCGGCCGGAAAGGGCCCAATGACGATCAAATTGCCGGGGCTTCCTTCCTTTGCGCCCTTCATCTGCTACGAAGCGATCT
>JAKAOO010000292.1 GCA_021812165.1 Pseudomonadota bacterium
CCTTGGCGCGGCTGTTGCAATCTTCGCGCGTGGTAATGACGGCTTCGACATGGACCCGGTCCCAATAGGGATTCTTGAGGACGAGGGTCGCGGCCTCGCCCCCGCCGGACGAGCACCCGCCGAGAACCAAAAGAGCGGCGATAAGGGCTTTGCTTCGCATCTTGTCCCCGGTCCCTCTTTAGAAAACGGTGCGCGGGCAAGCAAGCGATTTCTCGCCGAGGACGGGCTTCGCCCCGCCGCCGTTCCGCCGAAGAAATGCGGCATTGATCAGGGCCTGCGCGGTGGCTACCGTGGGCGCCATCGCCGCCACAGGGAAACTGCGAAGATGACCCGAGAGAAAAAGCCTTCCGCCATCGACAAAAGCCGTTTGCCGAGCCGTCACGTCACGGTCGGTCCCGAGAGGGCGCCGCATCGCGCCTTTCTTTATGCGATGGGTCTTTCGGGCGAGGACATCGCGCGGCCCTTGGTCGGCGTCGCCACCACCTGGAACGAGGCGGCGCCTTGCAACATCGCGCTTTCGCGCCAGGCGCAAGCGACAAAGAAAGGGGTGGCGGGAGCCGGCGGAACGCCGCGCGAATTCACCACCATCACCGTCACCGACGGCATCGCGATGGGCCATGCGGGGATGAAATCCTCTCTCGTCAGCCGCGAGATCATCGCCGACTCGGTCGAACTCGTCATGCGCGGCCATTGCTATGACGCGCTCGTGGGCCTTGCCGGTTGCGACAAGTCCTTGCCCGGCCTCATGATGGCGATGCTGCGCCTCAACGTCCCGTCCGTCTTTCTTTACGGCGGCACCATTCTTCCCGGCCGCTTTCAAGGCAAGGACGTGACGATCGTCGATGTGTTCGAGGCGGTCGGCGCGCACAGCATCGGCCGCATGTCCGATGACGAGCTCTCCGAACTCGAATGCATCGCCTGTCCCTCCTCCGGCTCCTGCGGCGGGCAGTTTACGGCGAATACGATGGCCTGCGTTTCCGAGGCTTTGGGGCTCGCCTTGCCGGGCTCGGCCGGCGCCCCTGCGCCTTACGACTCGCGCGACGCCTTCGCCGAAGAGTCGGGGCGCGCCGTCATGGAGCTTTTGCGGCGCAATATCCGGCCGCGCGACATCGTCACCTTAAAGGCGATCGAAAACGCCGCGACTGTCGTCGCCGCCTCGGGCGGCTCGACCAATGGCGGCTTGCACCTTCCGGCGATCGCCAACGAAGCCGGCATCGACTTCGATCTCCACGCCTTCGGGCGGATCGCGCAGCGCACCCCCTATATCGCCGATCTGAAGCCCGCAGGGCGCTACGTCATGAAAGATCTTTACGATATCGGCGGGGTGCCGGTCCTGATGAAGGCGCTTCTCGATGGCGGGTATCTCCACGGCGACGCGCTGACGGTCAGCGGCAAGACGATCGCCGAGAATTTGCGCGATGTCGTCGTGCCAAAAGGACAGGACGTGGTGCGTCCGACCTCCTCGCCGCTTTCGCGGACGGGAGGCCTCGTGGTCTTGACCGGCAACCTCGCCCCCGAGGGCGCGATCGTCAAGGTCGCGCAGATGAAAAACCTGCGCTTTACCGGTCCCGCGCGCTGCTTCGATTGCGAAGAGGACGCTTTTGCCGCGGTCGAAAAGCGCGAATACCGCGAAGGCGATGTCATCGTCATCCGCTATGAGGGACCGAAGGGCGGCCCCGGAATGCGCGAGATGCTGTCGACGACGGCGGCTCTTTACGGGCAAGGGGTGGGCGAGAAGGTCGCGCTCTTGACCGACGGGCGGTTTTCCGGCGGCACGCACGGCTTCTCGATCGGCCATGTCGGGCCCGAGGCCGCGATCGGCGGACCGATCGGGCTTCTTCGCGACGGCGATACCATCACCATTGATGTCGTCGCCGGCACCCTCGACGTGGCGCTCTCCGAGGCCGAACTCGCGGAGCGGCGCAGGGCCTGGAAGCCGCGCCTCCACGACTTCCAATCGGGCGCGTTGTGGCGCTATGCCCAGACCGTCGGCCCTGCCGAGAAGGGCGCCGTCACGCATCCGGGAGCGCGCGCCGAAACCCATGTCTTCGCCGACATCTGAACGGCGGTTGTCTCTTTTCCGGCTGTGGCGGGGATGCGTATGAGGTAAGCCGCCGACGGGACGACTGAACCAGGTTTGCCTATATCGTAAGACGCATCCTGGCGACGATCCCGAGGCCCTGTCGCCCTTGCACCGGCTCGAACCGCCTTCGGCGCAGCACGGGTTCGGCACCGACATGCTTGGCCGCGACCCCTACAGCCGCACGATCTATGGCGCCCGGGTATCGCTGATCGCGGAGCGCTCTTCGCGCGCGAGCCACAAAAAGACGGGAAGCGAGCACGCCTGCAATAAAAGCGAAGCGGCGGCGACCGCGATGACCGAATAATCGTAAAGGACGCCGAGAAGCGTGCTTCCGAGAAACCAGGCAACGCCGAAGACGGCGTTGAAGATGCCGAAGGCGGTCGCGCGCCGATCGGGCGGCGCGAGGCGAGCAACGACGGCGCGCATCACGGATTCCTGCGCGCCCATGCCGACGCCCCAAAACCCCATGCCGACCGCGGCCGCTGGGAAGGCGCCGAGAAAGACGAGCGGCGCGGCGAGCGCCGAAAGCGCGGTCGAGAAGATCATCACGCGGATGCCGAAGCGGTCGTAAAGCCTGCCGAGAAGAAGGCCCGAAGAGCCGTCGACCCCATTCGCGAGAGCAAAAAGGAGCGGCACCCACACCGCCGGCATCACCTTCGCCGCGGCAAAATGATACGCGATCAAGGGAAAGTCGGCGTAGCCGGCGGCGACAAAAGCGGCCGCCAGGAGAATGATGCGAAAGCGCGGGGAAAGGCCCGCCGTCTCGAGGGGCGGCGGGGCGAGATCGAAATCCCGCGGTCGCGGAAACTCGAAACGGGCGAGAAGAAGCATCGTGATCGCTGCGGCCGCCGGCAGGAGGAGCAGGCCAAACCCGCTGCGATAGCCGGCGCCTATGTACAGAACTCCGGCGATGGCGAGCGGACCCAAGACCGCCCCCGTCTGGTCGAGAGCCTGATGGAGGCCAAAGCCCCACCCCGCTCCGGTCCGGCTCGACGCGTGCGAGAGCATGGCGTCGCGAACCGGGGAGCGGATGCCGCGCCCCGTCCTTTCAACGACGAGAAGAACGGCAGCCACAAGCCAATTCCCGGCGAGCGCCAAAAGCGGCACCGCGAACAGGTTGACGGCGTAGCCGAAGATGGTGATCGCCCAATAGCGTTTGATCCGGTCGGAAAGCGCGCCCGAAAAGAGACGGAAGACATAGCCCAAAAGCTCGCCGAGGCCGGCGACGACGCCGACGACCGTCCCGGTGGCGCCGAGGATGCCGAGATAAGGCCCGGC
>JAKAOO010000074.1 GCA_021812165.1 Pseudomonadota bacterium
GCGAGGCGCCGGCCGACCGCGGCCCCCATCATCCCTTGCGCAATGATCGCAGCGACAACGCCCATGAGCAACCTCCCTCCGGGTGCCGATCGCTAACGAGCTTAGCGAGGCCGGCAGATGGTGAGAAGCGGCGTTCGCTTCGGCGCGCGCCCCTCAGCGGCAAAGCCAGCCCTGCCTCTCGGCCCAGGCGGCGGTCCAGCGGCGGATCGTCGCGGGTTCGGCGCCCGCGCCGCGCCAGCCCTCGCGCAAAGCCGCGATTTCGTCGAGCCGCCCAACCCATTCGGAGCCGAGATGGCGCTCCAGGTCGCGCCGGATGAGGGCGGCAAGGCCCGGGCACCTCCCGCCGGTCGAGACGGCGACGGTAAGGCCGCCGCGGCGCAGTATGGCGGGGGAGTGGAAGTGGCTCCGCCGGCGGTCATCCTCAACATTGACGAGCGCCCCGGCGGCGCTGGCGAGGCGGGCGATCTTCGTCGCAAAGGGCTCTGGCAGGCCGGCGAGGAAAACGACTTGCGCCCGCGCAATCTCCGCTGCCCTCGGCAGCCGGCGACGCAGGCGCGGGCCCGCGGCCTCGGCCAATGCGGGCGCGGGCGAGCGGGCATAGACTTCGAGCGCGGAGGCCCCGGCTTCGTCGAGAAGCGCCAGCCGCCGGCGGGCCGCCGCCCCTTCGCCCGCGAGGATCACGCGGATACGGGCGAGGTCGAGCGTGATCGGCAGCATCAGGCGGCGCCTCGGCGCTCCTCCGCGAGCGCCTCACGCAGCGCCGGCATGCCCATGCGGTAACAGAAATCGCCGAAACCTTCGCCTTCTTCGCGGTGTCGGGCGAAGAGCGCGAGGAGCGGATCGAGCGCGTCCGCGATGCCGGCAAGCGGAATCCTGTCGGCGAGCGGCAGGTTGAGCCGCGTCCCCACGAAATCGCCGCCGACAAAGAGCGCGTAGAACCCGGGCATGCGCCCGACGATGCCGATGTCGCCGCCATAGGGCCGGGCGCAGCCGTTCGGGCAGCCCGTAATGCGGATGCTGAGCCGCTCGTTTTCGAGGCCGTAGCGGGCAAGGCGCTCGGCAATCGCGGAAACAATCTCGCCGCGGACGCGTTCGGCCTCGGTCAATGCCAAGCCGCAGGTCGGCAAGGCGGGGCAAGCAAGCGCCCAGCGCTCGACGGGCAGCAGATCGTTGGCGCTGCGCACATGATGTCGCTCGAGGATGGCGGCGATCGCCTCGCGGTCTCGAGGCAGGATCTCCGAGAGAATAAGGTCCTGGCTCGGCATGAGGATCGGATCGGTGCCGAAACGGCCCACGATCTCGCGGAGCGCGCTGCGCAGGGCAGCGGTTTCGTCATCGGCGATGCGGCCGCTCGCCACCGGGATCCCGAGATAGAGCTTGCCGTCGCCTTGCTCGTGCCAGCCGAGATGGTCGGGCACCGCAAAAGGCGGCATCGGCCGGCAGGGATCGAGCGGCTTCCCGAGCGATTCCGAGAGCCGTTCGCGCGCCCAATCTTCCCCTTTTTCCGCGATCACGTATTTGAGGCGCGCGTGGCGTCGGTTGCCGCGATCGCCGAAATCGCGATGCAGCTCGACGACAGCGGCCGCAGCATCGAAGAGGTCGCCGGGCGCGACAAAGGCGACAGGCGTCGCGAGGCGCGGAAAGGTCTTTGCGTCGTTCTGTGTCATCCCGTGACCGCCGCCCAAAAGGATATTGTAGCCGAGTAGCCTCTCGCCTTCGAATAACGCGACGATCGCGAGGTCATTCGTCAAGACGTCGATCGTGTTGTCCTCCGGAACAGCAAGGCCGATCTTGAATTTTCGCGGCAGATAGCGGTCGCCATAAAGCGCGTCCGGAGTTTCTTCCGCCTCTGTCTTTTCGTCCCATGGCCGGCCCTCGACCCAGATCTCGTGATAGGCCCGCGTCGACGGCAACAAATGGACGGAAAGCCGCCGCGCATCGTCTTCGAGACGGCAATGCACGGCGTCCCGGACCGGCGCGGGCACCGTCGTTACGGTGCGCACGACGTCGCCGCAGGCGCCGAGCGTCGTCAACAGCTCACCGTTGATGGCGCCGATCGTCGGTTTGAGCGCCGCCTTCGAGACGCCGTGAAACTGGATGCTCTGCCGCGTCGTAATCCGCAGCGAACCGTTCCCGCAGCCTCCGGCGAGGGCGTCGAGGGCGAGGTACTGCGCGGCCGTAAGACGCCCGCCGGGAATGCGCACGCGCACCATGAACTGCCAAAGCTTATCCTCGCCGCGCTGCTTGCGAAGGGTCGCGCTGTCGCGGTCGTAGCCCTGGTAGACGCCGTGGAATTTGAGGAGGGCGCGGCCTTCCTCGTCGAAATGCGTGGCTTCTGCGCCGAGGTCGCGGGCGATGTGCCCGCGCAACTGCCGGCTCTGCTCTTTGACCGCCTCCGCCTTCGAGATGTTTTCGACCTGAACCATGCCGCGCCTCCTTGGCAAGGCGAGGCGGGCGAATTACCGCCTCCATTGCGTGATTCAGGAAACTACAACAGTATGCATGCGTCAATAGCTCGTTATCTACATCATTAAGGCGCTAAATCTCCTTCAATGCCGTTTCGAGATCCGCGCGGAGATCTTCTTCGGCTTCGAGACCGACCGAAAGCCGCACCAGCCCCTCGCCGATCCCCATCTGGGCGCGGATTTCGGGTGGGAGTTTCGCATGCGTCGTCGTCGCCGGGTGTGTGACGAGGCTTTTCGCGTCGCCCAAATTGTTGGAAATGTCGACGAGCCGGAGAGCATTGAGAAAGCGGAAAGCCCCCTCTTTGCCGCCGTCGATGTCGAAGGCGATGAGGCTGCCGCCGGCTTTCATCTGCCGCCTTGCCAGCGCGTATTGCGGATGGCTCGGCAGGCTTGGATAGAGGACGCGGGCGACTTTCGGATGGCTTTCGAGAAAGCGGGCAAGGCCGAGGGCGGTGCGGCATTGGCGTTCGACACGCAACTCCAGCGTTTCGAGGCCTTTGAGCAATATCCAGGCGTTGAACGGGGAAAGGCACGGCCCCGTATGGCGGTAAAAGAAGGCGAAATGGTCCTTCAGATACTTCTCGGAACAAAGTACGGCGCCGCCGAGCGTGCGGCCTTGGCCGTCGATGTGTTTCGTCGTCGAATAGACGACGACATCGGCGCCGAGAGCGAGCGGCTTTTGCAGAAGCGGCGTCGCGAACACATTGTCGACGACGAGAAGGCCGCCGGCGCGATGGACGAGGCGCGCGACCGCAGCCAGATCGACGATCTCCATCGCCGGGTTCGAAGGGCTTTCGCAAAAAGCAATCGCCGCACCCGGCGCGAGCGCCTTCTCCCAGGCGCCGAGGTCGCGGCCATCGACGAGCACGCACTCGATGCCGTAGCGCGGCAGGATGTCGGCGACGATGTAGTGGCAGGAGCCGAAGAGAGCGCGGCTCGAAACCACGCGATCTCCCGCCTTGAGGCGGCAGAGAAGCGCAGCGAAAACGGCGGCCATCCCGCTCGCGGTGGCGCGGCAGGCTTGCGCCCCTTCTATAAGCCGCAGGCGCTCTTCGAACATCGTCACGGTCGGGTTTCGGTAGCGGGAATAGACGTAGCGCGAGCCGTCGTTCTGGAAGGCGGCTTCGGCCGCTTCCGCGTTCTCGTAGACAAATCCCGAGGTCAGAAAAAGCGCTTCCGAAGTCTCTTCGAATTGGCTTCGCGTTGCGCCGCCGCGCACGAGCAGGGTCGCGTCGGCAAGGCTCGAAGTCGCGTCCGCGGGCAAAACGGGTCTCGTCACGGCACTCTCCTCCTTTTTGAGACGCCGACCCGCGGACAACAAAAAAACCCTGGTCCCGCACAGGGCCAGGGTTCGGAGAGAACACCCGACCTTTTAGCGGATTATTTAGCGTGGCCGCAAGCCGGTCGGCGCAAATTGCCACGAAAGCCTCCTCTAACCGCCGCCGCCGGCCTTGTCAACCCGCTTTCAGGGGACCTTTGCAGCGCTCGCCTTCAAGGGAACCCGCTCGCCTTCAAAATGTTGCGTCGCGCTGCTATCCTTGAAGCCGCAGACGAGCCGCCGGGAGTTGACCTCGATTTCTTCCCCGATAGACAGCGCCAAGCTGGCGCGCGGGCTTCTTGATGCGGCGTTCGACGCGTTCGTGCTGCTGCGCGCCGACGGCACCATCGCCGAGTGGAACGAGCGCGCGGTAGAAATCTTCGGCTGGTCGCGCGAAGAAGCCTTGGGCCGTAACTTGGCCGCACTCCTTCTCCCCGAGAAGCATGGTGCGGTTCTGAGCCGGGATCTGCAGCGGTACCCGCTCGGCCGGCTCGGAGAAATCCCCGGCCAAAGGCGCGAGCTTTCGGCCTTGCGCCGAAGCGGCGAAGAATTTCCGATCGAACTCAAGATGGCGGCGATCGAAGAGGGCGAGGAGCCGCTCTTTGTCTGCTCTTTGCGCGACATTTCGGCGCGCAAGGCCGCCCAACAAGAATTGCGCGAAACCGAACAGCAGTTTTCGACGCTGGTCCAGTCGATAAGCAACTACGCCATCTGCATGCTCGACCCGGAAGGGCGCGTGACGACCTGGAACAGCGGCGCGGAGAGGATCATGGGCTTCTGCGCCGAGGAAATCATCGGCCAACACTTCTCCTCTCTTTATACCGAGGACGACCGCAAAGGCGACGTGCCGATGCGCGTGCTCCGGCAGGCGCAACGCGACGGCAAGTTCGCGGCCGAGGGCTGGCGCGTGCGCAAGGACGGCAGCCGCTTTCCGGCGGACACCGTGATCGACCCGATCCGCGACCATGCCGGCACGCTCATCGGCTTCGCCAAGGTCACCCGCGATCTCTCGGCGGAGCGCGAGGCGCAGCAGGCGCTCGAAGAGACCCGCCAAAAGCTGGCTCAAATCCAAAAGATGGAAGCGATCGGCCAGCTCACCGGCGGCGTGGCGCACGACTTCAACAATCTTCTGACCGTCGTCATCGGCAATCTCGGCATGGCGCAGAAGGCCTCGGCCGAGGGCGATTTCGCGAGAGTGCGGCGGGCACTCGGCAGCGCTACGCGCGGCGCCCGCCGTGCCGCGACCCTGACGCAGCGTCTCCTCGCCTTCTCGCGCCAGCAGCCGCTCGACCCCAAGCCGCTCGATCTCAATCGGCTGCTTGCTTCCAATGTCGATTTTCTGCAGCGTTCATTGGGTGAAATGGTTGCGGTCGAAGCCGTCGGCGGCGGCGGATTGTGGAAGGTCGAAATCGATCGCGGCGAATTTGAAGCCGCGCTTTTGAACCTTGCCCTCAACGCGCGCGACGCCATGGCCGGCGGCGGCGCCCTCACGATCGAAACCAGCAACACCTTTCTCGACGAAATGTATGCGCGCGCCAACCCCGAAGTGACGCCCGGTCAATACGTTTTGGTTGGCGTCACCGACGATGGCGTGGGGATGACGAAGGAGGTTCTGGAACGCGCTTTCGAACCCTTCTTTTCAACAAAGCCCGCCCGCCAAGGAACAGGCCTTGGCCTCAGCCAAGTCTACGGCTTTATCAAGCAGTCGGGAGGGCATATCAGGATTTACAGCGAGCCCGGCGAAGGGACGACGGTCAAGATTTATCTGCCGCGTTACGTCGGCGCAGACGAGAAGTCGGATGAGGCCCAAGAGAATCACGCCACGGCCGGCGCGGCGGCGGCCGAGACGATCCTTCTCGTCGAGGACGATGAAGATGTGCGCGCCTACCTCGTCGAAATCTGCCGCGATCTCGGCTACCGCGTTTTGAGCGCGCCCGGATCCTCTGCCGCCTTGCGGATCCTGGAAGAGAGCGACGCTCGCATCGACCTTCTCCTCAGCGACGTCGTGTTGCCGGGAGGCAACGGGCGGGACCTCGCGGCACGCGCGCAAGAGTTGCGGCCGGATCTCAAGGTCTTGTTCATGACCGGATATTCGCGAAATGCGATCATCCACCAAGGGCGCCTCGACGCCGGCCGCGCCATGATCCAAAAGCCGATGACGCAGAGGGAGCTCGCCGACCGCCTGCGGTCGCTCCTCGACGCCGAACCGCCGCGAAGGAAACGATAGCAAACGCCATGGATCTTCGGGATGCCTTTCGCCTCGACGGCAAGACCGCCCTTGTTACCGGCGCCGGACGCGGCATCGGAGCGGCCATCGCGCGCACCTTCGCGGCGGCCGGTGCGGAGGTCGTGCTCGCGAGCCGCACCGAGCGCGAACTCGAAGCGCTCGCCGCAGAGATCCGGGCGGCGGGAGGCAGCGCCCGCCCGCTGCCGTTCGACGTCACAGAGCGCGCGGCGGTCGAGGACGCCTTTTCCCATCTTTCCGCCCTCGACATCCTCGTCAACAACGCCGGAGTAAACCGCCCCCAACGCTTCCTCGAGGTCGATGAAGAGACGCTCGATCGGATGCTCGCTCTCAATGTCAAAGCCGCCTTTCTCGTCGCGCAGAAGGCGGCGAGGCTGATGGTCGAAAGAGGGGGCGGGGTCATCATCAACATCACCTCGCAGATGGGCCATGTCGGCTCCGAAAGCGGGCGCAGCGTCTACGTGACGACAAAGCACGCGCTCGTAGGGCTGACAAAGGCGATGGCGGCGGAACTGGCGCCCCGAGGCGTGCGCGTCGTCTCGCTCGCCCCGACCTTTGTCGAGACCGAGCTGACGAAGCCCTTTTTCGACGACCCCGAATTTCGCCGCTGGGTCCTCGACCGCATCCCGCTTCACCGGCTCGGAACGGTCGAGGAGGTGGCCCTCGCCGCCCTCTTTCTCGCCTCCCCCGCCGCCTCTCTCGTCACGGGTTCGAGCCTTCTCGCCGATGGCGGCTGGACCGCGTGGTGAATAAGAAGCCCGAGCGCCGATCATGAAAACGCCGCGCTTCCAGTACCGCCTCGGTCTCAACCAGCCTATCGGCAGCCCGACCGAGCGGCGCATCGCCCTGATGGCGGAGGCGGTGAGCCGCGAGGCCGAGGGCGAATTCCGTCTCGACGCCTATCCGGAAGGCCGGCTCGGGCTCGACCCTGAGATGCTCGCGGACATGCGCGCCGGACGGCTCGAATTCTACCTTTCGGGCGCGCTTTTCGATGATCTCGCGCCGGCGAGCGCGCTCGCCTTGCTGCCTTTTGCTTTCAGGACGACGCGGGCGGTGTTCGCCGCGCTCGACGGCGCACTCGGCGAGAAGATCCGCAGCGAACTCGCACGCCACGGCATCTACGCCTTCCGGCGGACGTGGCAAAACGGCTTTCATCATCTGACGACGAACACGAGGCCCATCCGCAACGCCGGCGATTTTGCCGGGCTCAAGATCCGCACGCCCGGCGGAGGGATCGCCGCCGACTTCTTCGAGACGCTCGGCGCCATCCCGGGATTCGTCCCGTTCAACCGCATGCACGACGCGCTCGAAGCCGGCGCATTCGACGGCCAGAGCGACCCTTTGGGCGTCATCCTCTCGCTCCGGCTTTACGAGGTGCAGCAGTATTTGAGCCTCAGCGCCCATTGGTGGTCGGGGTTCACGCTGCTGGCGAACGCCGCGGCGTGGAACGCGCTGCCCGCCACGATCCGCGAGATCGTCGAGCGCAACGCCGAAAAATTCGCCTTGCTGCAACGGGCCGACGTCGAAAAGGTCAATGCCGGCGGCGCGAGCGAACTCGAAAGGCTGGGCATGACCGTCAATCGACTCGATGCCGCGAGCGTCCGCGCGAGGCTCGGCGATTTCTATCGGCGCTGGCGGGAGAAAGCCGGTCCCGAGGCTTGGCGCCTCCTCGAAGCCCATGCCGACGGCCTCGGCGGCTAGACCGAGCGGCGACGTTTACTGAGAGGAGAGCAGAATGACCCGGCACATCAAGACGGCCGCATTGAAGGGCCAGCAGGAAGAGGCCGACGCCAAGGTTCGCGCCACGGTCGAGGCGATCATCGCCGATGTCGCAAAGCGCGGCGACGAGGCCGTGCGCGCGCTTTCCGAGCGTTTCGACAAATGGTCGCCGCCCTCTTTTCGCTTGTCGGCGGGCGAGATCGCGGCGCTCCTCGCGAGAGTCCCGCGACAGACGATCGACGACATCACATTCGCGCAAGCGCAAATCCGCCACTTCGCCGAGATCCAGAAGGCTTCGATGCAGGAGGTCGAGGTCGAGACCCTGCCGGGCGTCGTCCTCGGCCATCGCCACATCCCGGTTTCGACCGTCGGCTGTTACGTTCCGGGCGGGCGCTATCCGATGGTCGCCTCGGCGCATATGTCGATCGTAACGGCGCGGGTCGCCGGAGTGGGGCGGATCATCGCCTGCACGCCGCCCAATCAAGGCGCCGCTCACCCCGAAACGATCGCCGCGATGCATTTGGGCGGCGCCGACGAGATCCACGTTCTGGGCGGCGTTCAGGCGGTGGCGGCGATGGCGCTCGGCACCGAGACGATTGCCCCCGTCGATATGCTGGTCGGACCCGGCAACGCCTTCGTCGCCGAGGCGAAGCGTCAGCTTTTCGGCCGGGTCGGCATCGATCTTTTCGCCGGACCGACCGAGATCCTCGTCATTGCCGACGACAGCGCCGATGCCGAGATGGTCGCGACCGATCTTTTGGGACAGGCGGAGCACGGGCCGACTTCGCCCGCAATCCTCCTCGCCACGTCCGAAAAGCTGGCCCTCGACACGATCCATGAGGTCGGCCGCCAGCTCCATGTCCTGCAAACCGCAGACATTGCCGGCGTCGCCTGGCGCGATTTTGGCGAAATCATCCTTTGCAGCGACGACGAGGAAATGGCGCGGGAAGCCGACCGCATTGCCGCCGAGCATGTCGAGGTCCTGACGCGCGAGCCGCGAAGCTGGCTCGGCCGCCTCAAGAATTACGGCGCGCTTTTCTTGGGCCCCGAAACCAATGTCGCTTATGGCGACAAGGTGATCGGCACCAATCACACGCTGCCGACCAGAAAAGCGGCGCGTTACACGGGCGGGCTTTGGGTCGGCAAGTTTTTGAAGACCTGCACCTATCAGGAGGTGAGGAGCGCGGAAGCGAGCGCCAGGGTCGGCGAAGTTTGCAGCCGTCTCTGCGCCATCGAGCGCTTCTGGGCGCACAAGGAACAGGCCGATCTCCGGGTGCGCCGCTACGGCCGCAAGAACCTCGCGCGGTAGCGCAGGAGGGAGCGATCGAAGGCGATCATCCCGGCGACCCATTTCGGCAGCAAGTTCGATGTTTTACGTCTATCTACTCGCGAGCAAACCGTATGGAACGCTCTATATCGGCGTGACTTCCGATCTTTCGCGGCGTATTTGGGAACACAGGAACAAGGTCGTTCCCGGCTTTACCAAGCGATACGGCGTCGATCGGCTTGTTTGGTTTGAGGCCCACTCATCCGCGCAGGCGGCACGGCAGCTCGAAAAGCGGCTCAAGGAATGGAAGCGAGATTGGAAGATCAACCTGATCGAGCGCGACAACCCGCATTGGTTCGACCTTTACCCGGCTTTGAGATTGCAATCGCTCGCTTATGGCGAAAACCCCATCCCGGCGGAGGCCGGGACCCATCGCCGCCATGGGCACCGGCCTGCGCCGGTGTGGACGGCGAAAGAAGAAGGCCGCTACGGCCGCAAGAACGTGGCGCAGTGATCGCGGCCGCATGAGCCTCGTTTTCATCGGCGACATTCACCAGGACTGGCACCACGTCGAAGCCGGTCTCTGCGCCCTCTCGGTTCCTCCGGCCGCGGCCATTCTGCTTGGCGATGTCGAGTGCGCGCTGCCGCTCGATCGACTGGCCGCGCCGCTCCTCGACCGCGGCGTCGCCGTCTATTGGATCCACGGCAATCACGATCACGACGCCGGACCCGAGATGTGGGCCAACCTCGCCGCGCCCGAGCGCAATCCGCTGACCGCGGCGGGCGCATTGCACGCGCGCGTCGCCGACATCGCGGGTATCCGCGTCGCCGGCCTCGGCGGAGCCTTCCTCCCCCATGTCTGGCCGGCCGGAGCGTCGCCAAGGCTCTATGGGCGCGAAGAGCTCGCCGCCGATCTCGCGGCAAGCCGCCCGGACCTCGGCCCTTCAGAGGCCGCGGCCCTCCGGCATTTTCTCACCACCACCGCGATCTGGCCGGAGGACATCGAATTTCTTTCCGGAGAAAAGGCCGACATCCTCGTCACGCACGAAGCGCCCTCCAGCCACCCGGCGGGCCTGCGCGTATTGGACGAGCTTGCCCGCACCATGGGGGCGCGGCTCATTGTGCACGGCCATCACCACATCACCTCGGACGCCGAGGCCGATGACGGCCTGCGGGTCCTCGCGGTCGGCGCCGCCTGGGCCGTCGATCTCGACGGAAGCGTGGTGTGGAGAGGCGCAAAAAGGGACCGCCCTCTGCCGCGATCGGTCGATGGCTGGCTGGTTCGCCCGATCGCCGCCTGAACCAGCGGAAGCGGCCGTCGCTCGGCCCTTGTTTTAGGCTCCGTAACGCGTTACATCCACGACGCGTTACGCCCCCGAGGAGGACAATATGGCCGAGCCCGCCGAACGAATGAGAAGGATGCGCGAGCGCCGCCGCCGGGAGGGCTTGCGCGAATTGCGCCTCCTCGTGCCGGATGTGCGTTCGGCTGCTGTGCGCGAGCGGATTGCAGCGCAGGTTGCCAAGCTCAATCCCGAGAGCGAACGCGAGGCTCTTCTCTGGATCGAAGCGGTTTCCGAATTCGATGCCGATCCGCCGCGGTGACGTGGTAGTCGTCGCCGCGCCCGGCGATTATGGGAAACCGCGGCCGGCCGTGATCGTGCAGACGGACGCCTTTCCGCAATCCCATGCCTCCGTTGTGGTTTGCCCGATGACCTCCGAACTGGCTGAGGCGGATTTTCGCATTACAATCGAACCCGGGCCGGAAAACGGGCTTCGGGTGCGGTCGCAGGTGATGGCCGACAAGCCGGTGACGGTCCGGCGGCAACGCATGGGACAGCGGATCGGCCGTCTCGGCGCCGCCGATCTGGCCCGGCTCGATACCGCGCTGGCCTTCGTCATGGGCCTTGCCGATTGACGGATCACTCTTCCGGCAAGCCGGCCTTGCGAAGGCCCTCCGCTTCAGCTCCTTACGCGCCTCATCGATCCGGCCGAGATGCGCGAGCGCGACGGAAGGGCGGGCGGAGAGGGCGCATCGGACGGCGCATGACGATGTGGGGATCATCCGACGAAATCCTGCTCAGGAAAGCTTCGAAACGCCGGTGTTCCGGGATTCGGGCCCGCCGCGCTCCGCCCGGGATGAAGAGCCGGAGATCGGCGCGGGCGCGAGCGCAGCCTCGAAGGCGGCGGCGATCGCGTCTTTGCTCTTTCCCGCCTTGAAGGCGTCGCCGATCACTTCGACGGGCGTACCCTTGGGCGCAAGAGCCGCGATCCTCGCTGCGCTCGGGCGCCGCGCGCGCGTGTAAAACCATTCGCGCAGGCGCTTCCTTTTGAAGAGCGGCCGCAGCGCCGCTCCGGGCAAGAGAAGGGCGAGCCTCACCAATGCTCCGAGAAGCGCCGGATAGCGCGCACCGGTTGCGATGACGATGCGGTCATAGCCCCGAAGAAGCGCGGGATCGCGAAGCGGATCGGCGCAGGTGCGGATCTCGGCGCCGGCGGCAAGCGCGGCGCGCTCCAGTTCGGCGATATAGGCGAGGATCGGCGGTAGGGCGGCCTTGACCTCCTGAAAGAACGGCGCTTTGGCGGCAAGACGAAGCGAGCCGCCGCACACCCCGTCCCGTTCCAGGACCGTCACCCTGTTCCCCGGCGCGGCGAGACCGGCATAGGTGAGGCCGGCGGGCCCGGCGCCGATGATGCAGATCCTTTCGCCGCGGATCGGCGAGTGGGGCGCAAGCTCGCTCTCGCGCCCGGCGCGGCCATTGACGAGACAGCCGATCTTGGCGCCCCCTCGCATCTCGTTGATGCAGGTGTTGCACGCGATGCAGCGGCGGACGGGGAGGCCCTTCGCGGCTTTGGCCACCCAGTCGGGGTCGGCGATATGGGGGCGTCCGAGAGCGATGAAATCGGCCTTTCCTTGATCGATCGCGGCCATCGCCACGCTCGGGTTTCCGAGCCGGCCGACCGCGATCACCGGCACCGGCACCGCGGCCTTGATGCGTTCCGCGTAATCGAGAAAGAGCCCTTCCGGATAAGCCATCGGCGGGATCATGCGCTCGGCCGAAGGGAGAGATCGGTAATGGCCCGCCGAGACGTGAAGCGCCGCGACCCCCTCCGCGGCGGCCCAGCGCGCGATCTCGATCGCTTCGTCAAAGACGAGGCCGCCCGGAAAGAAATCCTCGGCGTTCATGCGGAAGATGACGGGAAGCTCGGGAAGCTCGGCTTTGAGGCGGCGCAGGATTTCGAGACCGAAGCGGGCACGGTTTGCGAGGCTGCCGCCATAAGCGTCGGTGCGCCGGTTCTCGAACCCGTTCATGAACTGCGAGATCAGATAGCCGTGGCAGCCATGGACTTCGACGAAATCGAAACCGGCCTGCTGCGCTCTCTTTGCCGCCGCGAGGTGGGCGGCGATCGTCTCCTCGATGCGCTCCGCCGACATCGCGAGCGGCACGACGGTCGCGTCGGTCACTTCGTAGACGGGGTGCGGGATCGCCGAAGGGGCGATCGGATCCTCACCCGAGATGTCGCGGCGGGTGTGTCCGCCGCCATGGCCGAGCTGGATCGAGGTGGCCGCCCCTTCGGCCTTGAGAGCGGCGACGAGGCGAGAAAGGCCCGGCAGGAATTTGTCGTCGTAAATGCCGAGCTCGAAGAGGCGGTGGCGCCCGGCGCGCTCGGGCGAGGCCATCTCGACCGTGATGAGGCCGCAGCCGCCTTTCGCGCGCGCGAGGTAATAGGCAAGGCTTGCGGGCGTGACAAAGCCTTCGTCGTCGGCAAGGCGCGTCGTCATCGACGGCATGACGACGCGATTGCGCAACAAGCGCCCGCCGAGGCGGGCGGGCGCGAAAAGCGGGTGGGCGGCCAACGCCTCCCTACTCGGCCGCCAGAAGCGCCCCTTCGCGCGCGAGACCGGCCTCGCGGATCGCAGCCTTCAGGCGCTCGATCTCGGCGGAAGAAAGCTTCAGCAACGGCGGCCGCACCACCGCGCGCGGCAGACGCCCCAGGAGCACCAGCACCTCCTTCATGCGGTTGTGCATGTCGAGGAAAGGCGGCGCGTAGAACGCCTGCACCATGGGATAGATGCGATCGTTGATCGCTTGCGCCGCGGCGAGGTCGCGGCGCCCTACCGCCTCGAAAAGCGCCGCCTGCAGAGGGGCGATGACGCTCCCCGCGCCCGAGAGGAGCCCGGCGCAACCCATGACGAGGGAACTCATGAGCCAGGCGCTGTGCGTCGTCAGTACGTTGACGGCATGCGGCAAGGCCTGAAACGCGCGGATATGCCGCTCATGCGCCATCGGATCGCCGCACCAGTCCTTGATCGCCTTTACCTGAGGCACCGCCTCGAAGATCTTGAGGAGGGTCTCGAAGGGATAACCGAGAGGGCCCGAAAGCGGATATTGAAAGACGATGAGCGGCAGGTCGGTCGCCTCCGCGATCCGCTCGAAATGCGCGAGCGCCATCTCCGGTCGGAGCTGCCCGCCCATGCTCATGCTCTGCGGCGGAAAGACGAGGAGCGCCGAGGCCCCGCCCCGATCGGCCTGGCGGGCGAGTTCGGCCGCCAGATGGCTGCCGTCGGCGTAGATCCCGTTGACCACCGGGACGCGGCCGCCGATCTCGTCCATGGTGATTTCGAGGACGCGCTTCTGTTCCTCGGCGTTCAAGGCATGGACCTCGGTCGAGTGCGCGTTTGTCGTGATCGCGGAGACGCCGCGGACCGCGACGACATCCGAGAGATGTTTGCGGTACGAGGCTTCGTCGATCGAGAAATCCTCGCGGAAAGGAAGGAGAACCGCGGGGATCACTCCCGCGGGCGTCCAGTCGGGAAATTTCCGAGCCATTGCTTACTCCTCCGCCAGCCTACGGTACTCGTGGGATTTCTGTTCCCAAGCCGAGAACTCCGCCCATCATGCCCTCTCTGCCCTTTAGGGCGGAGAGGGAGGGGACCCGTCGCATTAGCGACGGGGAGGGTGAGGTGGGTATCAGCGCGCGCTCTGGGTCCGTCCCCCACCTCACCCAGCCCTCTCCGCCCCCGAGGGCGGAGAGGGAGCGCATCTTGAGATTCTTCAAGGCTCTGCGAGCGCCTATCGACCGCACCTCACCCCCTCAATCCATCCAGAGACCGCCCGTTACGGCGATCGCTTCGCCGGTAATGTAATCCGCCGCAGGGGAAGCGAGAAAGGCCGCAACGCCCGCCACATCTTCGGGCTCGGCCGTGCGGCCCAAAGGGATCGCCTTCGCGCGCTCCCCGGTGTCGGCAAGACCGAACCGCCGGTGCGCCTCTTCGATCTCGCGCCGCATGCCCGTCGAGACCACGATTCCGGGGCAGATGGCGTTGACGCGAACGCCAAAGGGCGCGACCTCCGCGGCAATCGCCTGGGTCAGACCGATGACGGCGAATTTCGAGGCGCTGTAGGCCGCGAAATAGGGGCGCCCCGATTTCCCGGCAAAGGATGCCATGGTGATGACGCATCCTTGGCGCCGCTTGACCATAAGAGGCACGACCCTTTGGCAGCAGAGGAATACGCCCTCGACGTTGACGCGCAACTGCTCGCGCAGATCCTCGATATTCGTCTCTAAAAAGGGCGCGACGCGGCAGATCCCCGCATTGTTGACGAGGATGGCGAGCGGCCCGAGCTCCCCCTCGGCGCCGGCGACGGCGCGAGCGACCGCGGCCTCATCGGCGACATCGCCGAGAAACGCCGCTGCGCGCCGGCCGAGCGCGCGGACCTCGGCGGCGGTTTTTTCGAGCGAGCCGCCGTCGCGGTCGAAAAGGGCGAGGTCGGCGCCGCCCTGTGCGAGGCGCAACGCGATGCTGCGCCCGATCCCTTGGCCGCCCCCCGTGACGAGCGCAACCTTTCCGCCGAGATCACTCATGAGCGCTCTCCCCTCACTCGGCCGCGAGAGCGCCCCGCTCGGGGTTCTTGACCCATTTCATGATGTGCTCGGCGACGGCAACGAGTTCGCCTCTCTGGTTCCGGACCTCGATCTTCGAACGGGTGCGGCTCTTCTCCGGATCGACCTCGGCGACGCGGTAGGCGACCTCAATCGTATCGCCGATAAAGACGGGCGCCAGGAACCGCACGCGATCGTAGCCGAGAGACACGGGCGTCGAATCGGCGATTGCGACGGCTCCTTTGGCGATGAGAAGCGTCGAAGCCGTCGACATGAAGCCGATGAGGAGCACGCCGTGGGCGATGCGGCGCCCGTAGGCGGAGCGTTTCATCGCCTCTTCGTTGACGTGGTTGCTCGCAAAGTCGCCGGTGATGCCGGCGAAAAGGTAGATGTCGCTTTCGGCTATCGTTTTGGCGAAGCGGACTTCCGTGCCGATCGCTCCGTCCATCGCGTCCATGCTGCCTTCTCCTTGGATGCCAATGCCGCGAAGCCCGCTCGTCGCCGCCAATCCTCGTCATTCAGCCGTGAAAGCTGGGGCAAAAGCTAGCGCGGGCCGGCTCTCTCGGTCAACGCAGGCGCTTCTCCCTCTCGCCCATACCCAAGGCCGACGGCGCGGGCGGTGCCGCGATGCTTTGTCGAGGGACGTAGCGGGCGGGTCCGGCCAACAGACCCCGATTATTCGATGTACGCGGCTCGTCGGTCAGCAGCCGAACCAACTCTTCCCGGTGCACGCAGTGTAGCTCAGTGAGTCGTCGTTATAGTCGTAGGACGCATAG
>JAKAOO010000075.1 GCA_021812165.1 Pseudomonadota bacterium
GCGATGCTCGAGGGGATCCGCGATCCGATCTGGCGCGCCGAAGATTAGGCGGCCGGCGAGGGGGTACTACGTCGCGGCGATCCCCGCTTGCTCAGAAGCCTCGTCCCGCCGCGCCAGCTCGGCAAAATCGATGGGATTGATGAGGAGAGGCGGAAACCCGCCGTCACGGGTGGCATCGGCGACGACGGCGCGGGCAAAGGGAAAAAGAAAGCGCGGCACCTCGACGAGAACGAGCTGGCGAAGCTTCGCCTCATTCGCACTTTTCACCGTCACCACCGCGCCATAGGCAAGTTCGACGAGAAAAAGCGGCTCGCCCGCGGCTTTGGTCGTGACGTTGATCGCCAGCACCACCTCGAACGTGTCCGGCGCGAGGTTGCGCGCCTTGACATCGACGCCGATTTCGACCTCGGGCTGACCTTTCGGTTGCAGCAAGCTTTGCGGGGCGCGCGGATTTTCAAACGAGAGATCCTTGACGTACTGCGCGTTGACCATGAGCTGTTCCGCGGCGTCGGCACCCTGCCCATCGCCTTTTGCTTCTT
Organism: Pseudomonadota bacterium; assembly: GCA_021812165.1. GTDB lineage: Bacteria > Pseudomonadota > Alphaproteobacteria > ATCC43930 > CGMCC-115725 > AP-15. Next base: position 540 of record JAKAOO010000075.1, read on the forward strand.
CCGCCATCGCTCCTCCAGAGCCTTCTGCTCTTGCGCTCGCATCCGGGGCTCGCTAGCACGGAAAGGCGGCTTGCGGCAATCCTTGCTCCGCGGGCCCGGGTCCGCTTGCCGCAGAGGGTGCGAGCGCCTATCTAGTCGAAAGGACGAGTAAAGAGGCCGTTTCTGCCGGCGTGCAGGCGGCGGAGCGCGAAGGTGATGCGCGGTTTCCCCTTTCACTTCGATATCATTCTTTTTGCGATGATCGCCGTATTCTTGGTGTTGCGGCTCAGAAGCGTACTCGGCCGCCGCACCGGAAACGAGCGCCCTCGCGATTCTTTTGCGCAGAGATTTGGCGCCGGCTCGGGCCAGGTGATCACCGTCGAGCCGACCAAAAGCACGATCGTTCCCGCGCCCGTCGAAGAGAGCGGCGGCGCGGCGAGCGAAGGCCTCAGCGCGATCTGCCGCGCCGATCCGGGGTTCAATCCGCAGGAATTTCTCGCCGGCTCGCGCGGCGCGTTCGAGATCGTCGTCGCCGCTTTCGCAAAAGGCGACAAGGCGGCGTTGAAGCCGCTTTTGAGCGAGTCCGTCTTCGCGTCGTTTGCGCAAGCGGTTGACGAGCGCGCGGCGGCAAAGGAGACGCTCGAAACGCGCATCATCGGCATCGACGGTGCGGAAGTCGTTGCGGCGCGCCTCGAAGGGACGTTGGCGGAAGTGAGCGTCAAGTTTCTCTCGCGGCAGGTCAACATCACCCGAGCCGCCGACGGCAGCATTCTCGAGGGCGATCCCAATCAGCCGGTCGAGAAGACCGATACCTGGACCTTTGGCCGCGATACGCGCGCTTCGGACCCGAACTGGGCTCTTCTCGCCACCGCCAGCGGTTAAGAGCGGCGCAGCGGCGATCTTTCCCGCGCGCTCTCGCCTTCTTCTCCAAGATCCGCAGCGGGCGCGCGCGCCGAGAGGCTCGCAAGGCGGGCATGATCGCTGCTAGTTTCCGCTCTGCGCCGCGATCGGGGGTACGCGTCAATGGTCGAAGAAAGGGTGCGCGTTGCGCTCTTCGTTACCTGCCTCGTCGATTTGTTCCGGCCGAGCGTCGGCTTTGCCGCGGTAAAGCTCCTCGAAGAAGCGGGGGCCACGGTCGAGGTTCCTTTGGCTCAGACCTGTTGCGGCCAGCCGGCCTATAATTCGGGGGATCGCGAGAGCGCGAAGCGGATCGCGGAAAAGGTGATCGATGCATTCGAGGGCTACGATTGCGTCGTCGCGCCTTCCGGTTCCTGCGCCGCAATGATCCGCTGCCATTACCCGCAACTCTTTGCGGACGACCCGGCGAAGCGCGCGCGGGCGGAGGCTCTCGCCGCGCGCACGTATGAACTCCTCTCCTTTCTCGTCGATCAACGCGGGCTCTGCCGCGTCAACGCGCGCTGGCTGCGGCGCGCGGCCTATCACGACGCCTGCTCGGGACTGCGTGAACTCGGCATCAAGGAACAGCCCCGCCGGCTCCTCGCCTCGGTCGAAGGGCTTTCTCTCTCTGAGCTTCGGGGGGCGGAAACGTGCTGCGGCTTTGGCGGCGCCTTTTCCGTCAAATACCCCGAAATCTCGGAGAAGATGGCGACGGACAAGGAAGCCGATATCGTGGCGAGCGGCGCGCAGGCGGTGCTTTGCGGCGATCTCGGGTGCCTCCTCAACATCGCCGGCAGGCTTTCTCGCCTGGGCTCCTCGGTCGAAGCGCGCCATGCGGCGGAAGTCCTCGCCGGCATGGCCGAAGACGTGCCGCCGATCGGCGTCCCGCGCTGAGCCCGGCGATGCAACTTCAGGCCCGCGATTTTCCGCAGAATGCCCGCGCCGCGCTCGGCGAGGAGAGGCTGCAGCGGGCGCTCTCGCGGGCGCCTTCGGGCTTTGCGCTGAAGCGGGCGATCGCGGTCGAGCGCCTGCCCGAGTTCGAGAGCCTGCGCGAGAGGGGCCGCGCCATCAAGGACGAAACTCTCGCCCATCTCGACTTTTACCTCGAACGCTACGAAGAGAACGTTGTCGCTTCGGGCGGAAAGGTGCATTGGGCGAAGACGGCCGAGGAAGCGCGGCAAGCGGTGTTGCGGATTTGCCGGTCGGTCGGGGCGAAAAGCGTCACCAAAGGCAAATCTATGGTCGGCGAAGAGGTGGGGCTCAACGCCTGTCTCGAAGCGAACGGCATCACCCCCATCGAGACCGATCTCGGCGAATACATCATCCAGCTGCGAGGCGAGCCGCCGAGCCACATCATCGCGCCGGCGATCCATCTGGTGAAGGAAGACGTCGCCGAGTCGTTTCGCCGCGCCCATGACCGCCTCGACGCCGCGCGCTCTCTCGAAGAGGTGCGCCAGCTTTGCGCCGAAGCGCGCGCGGTGCTGCGACCGCTCTTTCTCGCCGCCGATGTCGGGATCACCGGCGCCAATTTCCTCGTCGCCGAGACGGGTTCGAGCATCATCGTCACCAACGAGGGAAACGGCGACCTGACGCAGCTTCTGCCGCGCGTCCATATCGTGATGGCGAGTCTCGAAAAGGTCGTACCGACGCTCGAAGACGCCGCGACGCTCCTGCGCCTGCTCGCGCGCTCGGCGAGCGGGCAGGAATTTTCCGCCTACACCACCCTTTCGACCGGGCCGCGGCGCGCCGGCGACGAGGACGGCCCCGAAGAATATCACGTGATCCTTCTCGACAACGGAAGAAGCGCGCTTCTCGGGGGCGAGTTCCAGGACATGCTGCGCTGCATCCGCTGCGCCGCCTGTCTCAATCACTGTCCGGTTTATGGCGCGGTCGGCGGGCACGCCTACGGCTCGGTTTATCCGGGACCGATGGGCGCGGTTCTCTCGCCCGCCCTTTTCGGCCTCGAAGGCTCGGCGCATCTCCCGAACGCCTCGACCTTTTGCGGGCGCTGCGAAAGCGTCTGCCCCGTGAAGATCCCGCTGCCGAAAATGATGCGGCATTGGCGCGAGCGCGAATTCGAAAGACGCCTCGGGCCCCGCCCCTATCGCGTAGGCCTCCAGCTTTGGGCATTTCTGGCGCTTCGCCCCGCGCTTTACCATGCGGTATTCGGCCTTCTCGCCCGTCTTCTCGGTTGGGCCGGCGCCGGGCGCGGCCGGTTTCGCGCGCTGCCTTTCCTTTCCGGCTGGACGGGAGCGCGCGACATGCCCGCCCCCGAAGGAAAGACGTTCCACCGTTTGTGGACGGAACGCCGGCGGGCAAGATGAGCGAGGCGCGCGACGAGATCCTCGGCGCCATCCGCAGGGCGCTCAAACGAGGACCCCTCGCGGGTGCGGCCGCGGCCGAGCTTTCCGAGCGGCTCGCCCGCCATCCGCGCAACCTCATTCCGGCGCGCGCGACCGCGCTCGATGACGAAAGCCGCATCGATCTCTTCGTCAGGATGGCCGAGGAGGCCGATGCGACGGTGGCGCGCGTCGACAATCTTGCCGCTGTCCCGGCGGCGGTCGCCCAATACTTGGCGGGGCAAAATCTTGCCCCCGAAGCCGCGATCGGAGGGCTCGACGACATCCCTTGGGGCGAAACGCCGCTCCTTCTATTGAAGCGGGGACCAGCCGCGCCCGAGGATGCCGTCGGCCTCGCCCCCGCTTTTGCGGCGATCGCGGAGAGCGGAACCCTGATGCTGGTTTCCGGGAAAGACACCCCGACCTCGCTCAATTTTCTCCCCGACACGCACATCGTCGTCCTGCGCCGCGAAGAGGTCGTCGCCAGCTATGAAGACGGCTTCGACCGCTTGCGCGCCGCGGCCGCGGAAACGGGCGAATGGCCGCGCACCATCAACTTCATCACCGGCCCTTCGCGCACCGGCGATATCGAGCAGAAGATCGAGCTCGGCGCCCACGGGCCGCGCCGCCTCCACATCGTTCTCGTCGCCGGCAGGGAGAATGGATGAGAGCGCCGCCCGCCGCGGGAAAAGCGAAAAACGCGCACCATATCTAGCGGCAAGGAGCGCGGCACGGGGCCAAGGCTGAAGACGCGGGCGATGACCGAGAGAGGAAAACTGGTGTCCGAGATCGAGCGCCTCGAAGGGGCGCGCGTGCTTTGCATCGGCGACGTGATGCTCGACCACACCCTCTATGGCCGGGTCGAACGCGTCTCGCCCGAGGCCCCGGTCCCGGTTCTGGCGATCGAGCGCGAGATGAAGACATTGGGCGGCGCCGGCAATGTCCTGCGCAACTTAAAGGCGCTCGGCGCTTCGGCTTCGTTTCTCTCCGTCGTCGGCAACGACGAGGCCGGCCGCGAGATCGGCCGCCTCCTTTCGGCCGAGGATGGCGCCGACGTTCACGCCCTGGTGCAGCCGGAGCGGGTCACCACCGTCAAGACGCGTTATGTCGCCGGCGGGCACCAGCTTCTGCGCGCCGACCGGGAAAGCGCGACCCCGCTTGCCCCCTTTATCCGCGAGGATCTGCTGCGTCTCGTGCGCGCTCTCGTCAAGAGCCACGCCGCGGTCCTCATCTCCGATTACGGCAAGGGCGTGCTCAACGAAGGCGTGGCGCTCGAAATCATCCGCGCGGCGGCCGAAGCGGGGGCCATGACGATCGTCGATCCCGAAGGGGGCGACCCCATCCGCTACCGCGGCGCCGATCTTCTGAAGCCGACGCGCGAAGAGCTCCACCATGCGACCGGGATGCCGGTCAATGGCGAAGAAGAGGTGGTGACGGCCGCGAGGATGCTGATCGAGCGGTGCGGTTTCGGCGCGGTTCTCTCGACGCTCGGGCGGGAGGGGATGGTGCTTTTGGCGGCGGACGGTTCCTCTCACCGCGAAGCCGCCTCGAAGCGCGAGGTATACGATTTCTCGGGGGTCGAGGACACGGTGGCGGCGGTGATGGCGGCGGCGCTTGCCCGCGAGTTGCCGCTCGACGCGGCCGCCCGGCTCGCCGGCGCCGCCGCGGAGATCGTTGCCGGCAAGGCTGGAACGGCGGTTGCCGCCAGAAGCGAGTTGGCGGCGTTTGTGCGCGGCGCTCAGGCTTCGCCCGAATGAACCGCTTCGGGATCGAGCTTGTGCGCGAGCCGGGCGGCGGCGATGCGGGCAAAGCTCAAGGTGAGGGCGCGGCGGCGGCTGGCGTTCAGGGGCGAAAGGCGGCCTTCGCGCAGGAATTCGGTGCCGAAGGGGTCTGCGAGGATGAGCCCGCATTCCTCGGGGATGAGCGCCAAGGCGAAGCCGCGCGGCACGGCGAAGGCGAAGCGGTCGGCGAAGCTCCGGTAAAGGGGCCACTTGCGGTCGGAGCGGAAATCGGCGACCGTGGTTTTGATTTCGACAATCATGAAATCGCCGCCTTTTCCGAGTGCTAACAGGTCGGCCCGGCGGCCGTTCGCGAGCGGAAACTCGACAAGGCTTCGATAACCAAGCTGGGCGAGGCTGCGGCAGAGGGCGCGCGCGAGCAAAGGTGCCGAGAGCGGCTCTGCCGAGGGCGGGAGCGACATCGAGGGCGTCCGATCAAAAGCCGAAGTGCAGGACCGGGCGAGAGTAACGGAGAGTGAGGATGGCAGAAAGCCGGCGGAACTTCCTGCGTGAGGCCTGGGATATGGCCTGGCCATACTGGAAGTCCGAGGAGAAGTGGTCGGCGGGCGGTCTCTTGGTCACGATTATCGCGCTCAATCTTTTTACCGTGTGGCTCAATATCCGCCTGAATTTCTGGTATAAAGATTTCTATAATGCTTTGCAGAAATACAACTGGCATGCGTTTTGGGTACAGTTCGGAATATTCGGACTGATTGCGTTCTTTTGGATCGTTGCGGCGGTCTACGGGGTCTATCTGAGACAAGGTCTTCAGATACGCTGGCGGCGCTGGATGACGCACCGGTTTTTGGAGAACTGGCTCGGCGATCAAGCCTATTACCGCATCCAGCTCCACTACGCCGGGACCGACAACCCCGACCAGCGCATCTCCGACGATCTCGCCAGCTTTACCGGGACCAGCATCGACCTCTCGATGGGGCTCCTCAATGCCGCCGTGACGCTTTTGTCGTTTCTTTCGATCCTCTGGGTCTTATCGGGCTCTTTGACGGTTCCTTGGCTCGGCGGCGGCCACTTCACGATTCCGGGCTACATGTTCTTCGCCGCGCTATTTTACGCCGTCGGCGGCACCTGGCTCACGCACAAGATCGGCTCGCCTCTCGCACGGCTCAACTTCAACCAGCAGCGCTTCGAAGCCGATTTTCGCTTCAGCCTCGTGCGGCTTCGCGAAAATGCTGAAAACGTCGCCTTTTACGGTGGCGAAGGACGCGAGTTCGACGGCTTTCGGGGCCGTTTCTCTTATGTCGTCGGCAATTGGTGGGCGCTCATCAAACGCAGGAAGCGGCTCAACTGGTTCCAAAGCGGCTATTCGCAGATGGCGGTCATCTTCCCCTTTCTCGTGGCGGCGCCGCGCTATTTCAGCAAGGCGATCCAGTTGGGCGGGCTGATGCAGATCGCCACGGCCTTTGGTCAGGTCCAGAATTCGCTCTCCTTCATCGTCAATTCCTATACGGAGATCGCCGGTTACCAGGCGACGGTCGAACGACTGGCCACTTTCCGCGCGCGTCTCGCCGAGATCGAGGCGGAGCGCGCCAAGGAGCAGCCGATCGCCGTCGAGCAGGGAGGCGACGGCGTCGAGGTCTCGCGCCTCGATCTCGATCTTCCCGACGGGCGGCCGTTGCGCCAGGAGATCGCGCTCAAAGCGAGCCCCGGGCGGCCGCTTCTGATCGTCGGCCCCTCGGGCGCCGGCAAATCGACGCTCCTTCGCGCCATCGCCGGCTTGTGGCCGTTCGGCCGCGGCAAGATCCGCATCGGCGACGGGCGCTCCCTCTTCTTGCCGCAACGGCCCTATCTGCCGCTCGGCACGCTCGGCGAGGCGCTCACCTATCCGCGCGCCGCAAACGAACAGCCTGCGGAGAGCCTCGTCGAGGCGCTCGATGCCGTCGGCCTTTCCCACCTTGCCGATCACCTCTCGGAAGAGGCGAACTGGGCGCAAAAGCTTTCGATCGGCGAGCAGCAGCGTCTCGCCTTCGCCCGCGTTCTCCTCGCGCGCCCGGAGATGGTCTTTCTCGACGAGGCGACCTCGGCCCTCGACGAGGCGGCCGAAGCCTCGCTCTACCGCTTGTTGCGCTCGGCTCCCTGGCATCCGACGATCGTCAGCGTCGGCCATCACGCGACCCTGAAGCGCTTCCACGAGAACATCCTCGACTTTGCGGAGCAGCCGGTTTCCGAAGCGGCGGCGGGATAAGCGAGGATTGCAGAGTTGATCGCCGCAGCCGCCTCTCACCCCCACCCCGACCCTCCCCCATCGAGGGGGAGGGAATGGCAGGGGGCGTTTAGGAGCGAAAGACTGTGGCGATGAAGGAAGGCGAGGGAGAGCTTTACGCGGTCCGCCTCGAAAAGCGCCGCCGCCTCGACGCTCTGGGGATCGATCCCTATCCCTATGCCTTTTCCCGCACCGCTACGGCAGCCGCTCTGGAGGCTCGCCACGAGGCGCTGCCGGCGGGCGCGGAAACGAGCGAGGAGGTCGCCGTAGCGGGGCGCATCCGCGCGATGCGCAACAGCGGCATGTTCCTCGACCTTCACGATGCCTCGGGCAAGATCCAGGTCTTTTGCCACAAGGATTTTCTCGGGCCGGAGGGGTTTTCTCTCCTGCGCCTTCTCGATATCGGCGACATCGCCGGCGTCAAAGGGCGGGTCCGGCGCACGCCCCGCGGCGAACTGACCGTCAACGCGCAGGAATTGACGCTTCTCGCAAAGGCGCTCCGGCCGTTGCCGGAAAAATTCCACGGTCTTGCGGATATCGAGCTGCGCCACCGGCAGCGCTACCTCGACCTCATCATGAATAGGGGAAGCCGCGACACCTTTCTTTCCCGCAGCCGGGTCGTTGGCGCGATGCGCAGATGGCTCGCCTCCGAGGGCTATCTCGAAGTCGAGACGCCGATGCTGCATCCTATCCCGGGCGGCGCCTCGGCAAAGCCTTTCGTCACGCACCACAACGCCCTCGACCTCGACCTTTACCTGCGGATCGCGCCCGAGCTTCATCTGAAGCGCCTTCTCGTCGGCGGGCTCTCTGACCGCCTCTTCGAGATCAATCGCTGCTTTCGCAACGAGGGACTGTCGCCGCGGCATAATCCGGAATTCACCTCGCTCGAACTCTACGAGGCCTATGTCGATTACGGGGCGATGATGGCCCTTACCGAAACGCTGATCGTCGAAGCGGCCGAAGCGGCCCTCGGCACGAGGCGCATCACCTATGGCGGCACGGAAATCGATCTCTCGCCGCCTTGGCCGCGGCGCAGCATGGCCGAGCTCGTCCTCGAAGCGACCGGGGTCGATTTCCTCGCTCTCGCCGACGACGGGGGGGCGCGCCGGGCGGCGGAGGCCGAGGGCGCCCAGCTCGAAGGACGGGAAAGCTGGGGGCAGGCGATGGAGGCGCTCTTTGCCGCGCGCGTCGAGGATCGGCTCATCGCGCCCATCCACGTCACCGGCTTCCCGCGCGACATCTCGCCTCTCGCCAAGGCCGACCGCCGCGACAAGCGCCTCGCCGAGCGCTTCGAAACCTTCATCTACGGCTGGGAGATCGCCAACGCCTTCTCCGAACTCACCGACCCTCTCGATCAGAACGAGCGCTTTCTCGACCAGATGCGCGCGCGCGCCATGGGCGACGAGGAAGCGCAGCCTCTCGACGAGGATTACGTGAGGGCGCTCGAATACGGCCTGCCGCCGTGCGGAGGTCTCGGCATCGGCATCGATCGGCTGGTCATGCTGTTGACCGACAGCCCTTCGATCCGCGACGTCATCCTCTTTCCGACGCTGCGCCCGCGCTGAGCACGGCCGTAGGGTGGGGTTGAGTGCAACGAAACCCGCCGATTAACGGGCTGCGAGGCTGGGGGAAGCGTTTTTCAGATACAGCGGATGGTCCAGTTGGTGAAGGTCATGCCCCGCAAACTGAAGGTGCCCCCGTTGGTGCCTTCGTGGATCCCCTGATGCAACAGGCGGTAGCCGCCGGGGCAGAGCCGTTCGGCGATGCGTTTGTTGGGCGCGGTCGAGCCGCCGGGAATGCCGGGCCCTTCGATGCGGAAGGTGCGGGAGCCGACTTGGGTTGCCGTCGCGTGCGCGCAGCCGGCGAGGGCGAGGAGGAGAAGGACAAAAAGGCGGCGCATCTGAGCGTGACCATCTTCAAGGTCTGTCCGCCCGCATGTTACCCGCGCTCTCGGCGGATGACGAGCACGACCTTTTCACTCTCGACAGCACGCCTCTGCGCGCCCATATCCCGCACCGATGTCGTGGATCGCCGCTTCCCTTCCCGCTCCTGGGGGCCTGCGCCGGAAGGCCCCGATGGCGGCAATCGCGCTCTGCGGCGCGCTTTTCGGCTGCGCTCTGCCGCCGCCGACGCGAGCCGTGGCAATCCCTCCGCCGCCTCCGGGAGAAGCCCGGATCTGGGTCTATAGCGGCTGGGACCCCTACGCGCCGGAAACCGAATCCTACATTCTCATGAACGGCGCCCGGGTCGGCGTCTTTTATCCCGGCTACACCTTTTATCGCGATGTTGCGCCCGGGCCCTATGTGGTCGGGGTCGAGAGCGAAGAGCCCCCTCACCAGCAATTCGCGCCGGTCGGCGTCGTCGCCGGGCAGCAGGTTTATCTCAAAGTCGAGTCTTGGCATGATTGCGGAGGCGGGGACGTGGGCGGCGGGTGGTGCCGCACCAATTTTGCAACCTATCTGCAGCTTCCCCAGGTGGGTAGCGCGGCCGTCGCCGCTCTGCCTTTTAGCGGGTGGTGAGCCTTCGAGGCAGACTTGTCTCAAGCCCGCTCCCTGCGACGCTGCGGGTTTCCCCTCCCCCTTGATGGGGGAGGGTCGGGGTGGGGGTGAAGCCCGCCACCGGCATTTGGGCTATAGTATTGAACTTTGGGATCGAGGAGCCTTCCCTGAGCATTCTTCAACTCGATCGCCTTGCCGCGGCGCCCTTGGAGCGTGATCCCTTCGATTTCGTCGTGGTCGAAGGCTTCCTCGACCCGGCCTTTCGTGCCGACGCGGTCGCCGGGTTTCCGCGATTGCCTGGAGCGGGCAGCGTTCCCGTCGCCGGGCTTTGTTTGACGCCCGATTTCGCGCGCCTCGTCGCGGAGCTCGAAGGCAGCGAACTGCGCGAAGCGATCGCCGCGAAGTTCGGCCTCGATCTAGAAGGCCGGCCGACGATGGTGACGCTGCGCGGCTGGAGCGATAGCAGCGACGGGCGCATCCACACCGATTCGCGCTCGAAACTCATCACCTTCCTTCTGTACCTGAACCCGGTCTGGGAGGCGGCGGAGGGGCGTTTGCGCCTGTTGCGCGGGCCCGAGGACCTCGATGATTACGCGGTCGAGGTCGCGCCTTTAGCGGGGACCATGCTCGCTTTCCGGCGCAGCGAAAATTCCTTTCACGGCCATCGCCCGCATATCGGCGAGCGCCGCTCCTTGCAGCTCAATTGGGTGAGCGAGGAAAGGGTCGTGCGGCGCGAACTCGCCCGCCATCGCTGGTCGGCGAAGGGCAAGGCGCTTGCCGAGGGTTGGCAAGCGCTTCTGGATCGAGTAACTTCAGGGCGAATGCCCGTGCCGCGATAAGCGTATTGGAGGATATCGGCAAAGTGAAAGGGGCCTGTCGTGCGGCCGTCCTCGGCGCCATCCTCCTCGCCCTCTCCGCCCTTCCCGCGGCGGCGCAAGGCCAACTTGTCCAGGGCCCGCTCGTCGATGAATTGAAGATGGGCGTTCTCGCTCATGATGTCGGCTTTCTCGGCGATCACATCGAAAGCGGGCCCGACGTCAATTTCGAGGTGCTGTTCACGCCGCCCGAACTCCTCAGCGTCATCGGGTCGCCGCGCCCCACTTTGGGGGGCGACCTCAATACCGCGGGCAATACTTCGGACGCCTATTTCGGTCTCACCTGGGGCATCACCCTCATCCAGCATATGTTCGGCTGGGGCGGCAGCCTCTTTCTGAACGGCGGTCTCGGCGGCGCCGTGCAGAACGGCTATACCGGCACCGCGCCGCCGGGGCGCAAGGATCTCGGCTCTCCGGTCCTCTTCCACCTCTCCGCCGATCTCGGCTACCAGATCACGCCCACTCTCAGCATCGAGGCGTTCCTCGAGCATATGTCGAACGCCAATCTCGCGCCGCACAACGCCGGCATCACCAGCGCCGGCGCCCGCCTCGGCGTCAAGTTCTAACGGCACGTAACCCTCCCCCTATTTCCCTCTCCCTTGATGGGGGAGGGTCAGGGTGGGGGTGTGGGCGCCCGAACACGAGGCGAGCGATGAAAAAGCACGCCATCGCGGGCGCCCGCGACCGGGCGCGAGCGCTCAGGGCGAACATGACCGAGGCCGAGAAGAGGATCTGGCGGCTGCTGCGATGGGGCCAGATGGAGGGGTACAAGTTTCGCCGTCAAGTGCCGTTCGGGCGTTTCATCGCCGATTTCGTCTGCCACGAGGCGAGAGTGATCGTCGAGATCGACGGCGGGCAGCACGATCCCTTGTCGGACGAGGAAACGAGCCGAACTCGGTTTCTGGAGAGCGAGGGCTGCCGCGTCTTGCGATTCTGGAACAACGAAGTGCTGGAAAACCTGGAAGGGGTCCACAGGGTGATCACCGAAAATCTGCCCCGGCGTCACCCCCACCCCGGCCCTCCCCCATCGAGGGGGGAGGGCCGGGGTGGGGGTGAAGGTGCCGCGTTCGCGCGATGAGCGAGCCTCCAATTCCAGCCGGCCTTCTCAAAAGGGGCGCGAAAAGATTCGGACATGGATCCAATTGTCCTTTTATATCAACGCTCTTTCCAGATTGTGTTGCGCTCCAGACACGCTGCGGCGAAAACAGCACGAGAGGGGTGGGTTCCGCTTGATCGCCCTCCTCATCCCTCTATTATTCGGCGAGAGAGCGCCGGGTAGCCCGCCTTGCGCCGAGTTCAACTTTTGATCGATCCGGGGGGAGCAATGAAGAGAAAGTGGCGAATCGGCACGATAGCGGCGCTCGGCGCTTTCGCCGCCGCGTTTGCATTCGGCGGCCTTTCATCCGCGCGCGCCGACGAGCTTTCGGATCTGCAGACGAATGTGCAGGCCCTCCAAAAGGAGGTCGCTCAGCTGCAGAAGCAGCAGGCGAGCACAGCCGTACAGGCGGGGAGCATGCACGCCATTTACCGCCATGGCTCGTTCCTGCTGCCGGGCACCAACACCTCGATCGCGGTCGGCGGGTATGTAAAGCTCGATGCGTTCTATTGGCTCAACGGCGGCCCGGTCAACGGCAACATGCAGGCTCCGGTCGGCGTCGAAAACGGCCAAGCGCTCCTCTCTCCGCTCGATCTCCACGGGCAGAAGCTCGGCGGGATCACGTTCAACGCCCCGATCTTCAACCCGAATTCGCGCGGCAACGGCGTCCTCCAAATGACCGCGCGCGAGTCGCGCCTGCGGGTCGCGACGAGCACCCCGACCGCCTGGGGCCCCGTCACCACCTTCTTCGAATTCGACTGGCTCGGCTGCAACAACCTTTCCTGCAACAACCTCGATAACGTCTCCAGCAATTATCTGCCGCGCCTGCGCCACGCCGGCGGCACCTTCGGGCCGTGGCTCTTCGGCCAGTTCTGGGGCCTCGGAACCGATCTCGAAGCCGGTCCCGAGACCATCGACTTCGGCGGTCCCTTGGGCGAAATCGGCAAGGTCCGCATCCCGCAAATCCGCTACACCTGGAAAGGTCCCATCGGCATCAGCGCCGCGGCCGACCTCGAAGAGCCTCACACCACCGCCTGGACGCCGCAAGGCCAGATCGAGAGCGATTCCTCGGTTGCCTACCCTGCGCTCGGGGGCATCGGCGTGCCGGCAGCTTTGGCGGTCAATCCGACGAAGGCCACCTGGCCGGTCGTGAATGCGTATTGGCAGTGGGATCAGCCCTGGGGCCATCTGCGGCTCTACGGTGTGTTGGTGCCGAACCAGATGCAGGACGGCCGCTACATCAGCCAGGAATATCTCGGTTACGGCGGCGGCCCTTCGGGCAATTTCCGGCCCGGCTGGTTCGGCTGGAGCAAAGACAACATCACCTTCCAGTTTGAGGCCGGCAACGGGATGGGCGACTGGCTAAACGGCTTCGACCACTCCGCGTTGGCGACGAATTACGGCGGGTCGGGATTGTACGGTTCGGTCGGCGGCCCGACGACCGCGGCGGCGGCCAGCCTCATCCACACGACGACGGTCACCGAGTGGGGCGGGGTCGTCGGGTATCAGCACTGGTGGTTCCCGAACATCCGTTCGACCGCCTATTTCGGGATGGAGCATCAGGATGTTCCGATCAATCTCGTTGGCCCGGTTCAGGCGATGCTCGGCATCAACAAGGAGCTCATGAGCGCCGGCGTCAACCTGCTGTGGAGCCCGGTCGCCTTCGTCAACACCGGGGTCGAATGGGATTGGGCGCAGCGCCAAACGGTCGGCAACGCCTACGGCGAAGAAAACATCCTCGAATACGAGTTCCAGGTCATGTTCTGACCGCCCCCTCGCATTCCCTCCCCTCCCCGGACTTGATCCGGGGATCAAGGGGGTAGGGACGGAGTGGAAAGTCCTTGCCGCCCGCCGGTCCTCCGGCGGGCGGTTTCATTCGCGCGGAGAGAGGCGTCACTTTATTTCCTCGCCCCGATCGGGGAGGGCCTAATACCAAATCTCTCTAATCGGAACTCATGCGGCTCCACCCCCCCATCAAGGGGGCGGGCTTGGCCCAGGTGCTCCCTCCCTGCGATGGGGGAGGGAGTAGCGCGCCGGGCTCAAACCGCTCGCCGCGACGGCACGAGAGGGCGCAAATTCCTCGGGGATTTGCTCTGAGGAGATCCGCCCGATGGCGACGCCCTATCTCGATGCCGTATCGGCCCTGCCCCGCGACGGCGAGGGAAAGGATGCGTCTGCCGGCGACCTAGCCGCCTCCCGTCAAGGGCAGAACGTGGATGAGGGCGAGCCAGAAGAAGGCGAAAGCGAGCGAGAGGATCGCGATCGGGATGCCGGCGCGGGCGTACTCCTTAAAGGAAATCCTCGCCCCCATGCGCTCCGCCTTTTCGGCGATCAAGATGTTGGTGAGGCTGCCGGTGAGAAAGAGATTGCCGGCAAGGCTCGACAGGAGCGCGAGCGCATAAAAGACCCCCGGTGGCGCGTTGGGCCAAAGCTGCATGACGAGCATCGCCGCGGGGACGGCTCCGATCGCGTTGGTGGAGGCGGCGCTGAACCCCGTCAAGAGCGCGAGATTGCCCGGCAAGAGGCCGTGCGCGCTCAAGAATTCGAAAATCCGCGCGCCCACGCCCGAATAGTTGAGCGAGCCCGTCAGCGCAAAAAGACAGGAGACGAGGAGTAAGAGAGGCCAATCGACCGCCGCGATCATCGTGCCGCTCGTGATCTTGCGGTTCGCGAGCAAAAGGGCCGCGATGATGAGGGCGCCGGTCTCGCGCGGCAAAGGCGTGGCGAAGAGAATGAGAAGCGCCGCCACCGCGGCGACGCCTTTCAAGGCCTGATTGCGGTCGAAAGGACGGATCGGGACGGGAGGCGATTCGGCGGGTAAAGGAGGGATGGTCTCGATCATCCGGCGGCGCCACAAGAACCACACCACCGCGAAAACGACCACGAGGCTGAAAAGCGACGGCACGCCGCAGATCGCGATAAAACGCCAGAAGTCGAGGCGGCCCAAAGAGCCGATCAGGATGTTCTGCGGGCTGCCGATGAGGCTGGCGGCCGCGCCGGCATTGGTGGCGGCCGCCAAGGCGATGACGAACGGCCGCGCGTCGTAGCCGCGAGCCTGCACTCCGGTGATCGCCAAAGGCGCCATCGCGGCCAACAGGATGTCGGTCGCCAGAATTCCCGAAAGAAGGCCGCCGATCACCACGGTCAAGGCGAGAAGGATCACCGCTCCGCGCGGGCTGCCGGTGATGAACCGGGCGCAGCCGTCGATGACCCCGGCTTCGAGAAACTGCGCCGAGACGATCATCATCGAGAAGAGAAGCGCCAGGCTCGGCATATCGACCGAGCTGCCGACATCGTCCAAGGTCATCTGCCCGCTGGCGAGCAGAGCGATTACGGCAAGAAGCGCGATCCCCGTGCGATCGACCCGGAGCCAGGCGATCCTTCCGGCCGCCATGCCGATATAGGTCAGGATCAGAACGAG
>JAKAOO010000076.1 GCA_021812165.1 Pseudomonadota bacterium
CCCCGTTTCATGCGCGAGCTTTTTCGCCCCTTCGACTGCCCCTTCGCCGTTGATGTCGACGAGGACGATGCGTGCGCCTTCCGCGGCGAGAAGCCGGGCCGCCGCGAAGCCGATGCCCCGCGCCCCGCCGGTAATGAGCGCCACGCGCTTATTCGCGATCAGATCCATGTTTGGTTCCTCTGCAATAGACCGCCTCTCTCGAAGCAGCGACGCGCCGGCTGCGCCGTCCTGCGAGCGCGTCGGACCCGACGGCGCAGCCTCACGCGGGGTCGCCCTCGCCTCTTTACTTCGCAGTGGCGGCCGTCAGATCGTGCGCCCGCAGCGAGAGGTCGATGCGCGTTTCACGGATCGTAGCAATGACGAGGCCCCCGACGAAGATGCCGCCGCCCATCAGTCCGAACGGGATGGCATAGGAATGGGTGTTCTGGACAATGAAGCCGATGACTGACGGCGCCACAACGCCCCCCAAAATCCCAAAGAAGTACATGCTTCCCATGGCCGCGCCGGCGGCTTCGGCCCCGACCAGAACCATCATCAGCGAATAAATGCTCGCGGCGCCGCCAATCATGAAGAAATAGCCGACGGTCAGAAAAGCGACTGCGGTCGGCCCGCTGCTCGCGGTGTAGGTCAGCACCGAGCAGATCCCGGCCAGCATGAAGCAGGCAGTCAAGACGTATTTGCGGCGCGGCGCTATATCCCCGATCCAGCCGGCCGCGTAGCCGCCGAACAGCCCTCCCGCCCAAGGAAGCGACGACCAGATCCCGAGTTGGGAGAGATTTACATGGCGCACTCCGGCAAAATAGCTTGGCACCCAGAGGGCAAGGCCCCAGTAGGTGACGTTAAACAAAAAGAATCCCACGTACAGGGCCCAGATGCTCCAGCTGCGGTACATCAGCGCGCGACTGACGGGCATCTCAGACGGAGGCGCCATGCCGGAGCGGGCGATCTCGCTTTCGGAGAGCACTTCCTGCGGGCGGTCCTTGAGGTAAAACCAGACCAGAAGCGCTACGAGGACACCCGGGATCGCCATGATATAGAAGACTGCGCGCCAGCCGAAAGAGGCAATTATCGCCACCGTGAAGAGCGGCGCCAGAGCGCCGCCGAGACAGACGCCGGTCAAATAAATCGCTGACCCAACCCCGCGCTGGTGGGTGGCCGACCAGTTCTGGTTCGCCTTCAGCGACGCGGGAAGACCCGTGCCTTCGCCGATCCCGAACAAGAGGCGGATGACGAAAAGCGAGACGAAGTTCCACCCGATCGCCGTCAGTCCGGAAAAGACGGCAAACCAGCCGGTCGCAAAGCTCAGCACTTTGCGCGCGCCGATCTTGTCCGCAAGGTAGCCGGCCGGCCACGGCATCAAGCAATAGCCGACCAGAAAGACGCTGAACACCAGCCCCAATTCGCTGGGATCGAGGTGCAACGCCTTAGCAAAAGTCGGCGCGGCGACGGCAATATTGATGCGATCGAGATAGCCGACAAACATGAACAACCCGGTGATGGTCAATGGCCAGTACCGGTATGTTGCGCTCCTAGGCATCGCTCCCTCTCTTTCGGGTTGACGGCCGTCCGACCTTGGCGATCGAACGCACCTTATTATCTGCCAAATACATGAGGAAAGGTCCCATATCAAGACCCTTCGAACCATCCGGAGTCCGATGCGGCACCGGGTTCTGGGATCCGTTGGACGTGACGCCCGCTCGACGCGCTGATATACTTGCCGCTGCAAAGCGAGTGCCCGCACGGGGATCTTCTTCTGTTCATACAAAAGGTTGTCTCACATCCATGAAAATCCGCTTCGCGTGAGGCGTCTTCGGGCGGGAGCGCGCAGGCGGAGCCGCGAATACGGTTTTCGTCGTCGATAGGCGAGAAAGCGGGCGGAGGCGATGAAGAAGGGAGAGACGGCGCTCGATGGCCTTTTGGTCGTCGAACTGGGGACGCGGATCGGCGTTGGGGTGTGCGGCTCCCTTTTGGCGCAGCTCGGCGCAACGGTGGTCTGTGTCGAAGCCGAGGCGCGGGTCCCGTTTGCAGGCAAATCGCGCTACCGGCCGCTTCTCGCAGCCGGCAAGCTGAGCCTCGTTCCCGACGCGAGTGAGCGTCGCGACCGCGATCTTGTGGCTCGCCTCATCGCGCAAAGCGGCGTTGTGCTGTGCTCCTCGGATATCGATGCCGCGGCGTTCGCGGCGCCGAAGGGAACATCCGACGGCCCCGTGGTGTGCGACATCACCGCTTACGGGGCGACGGGCCCTCTTGCGGGAAAGGCCGATACCGACCTCCAGATCGAGGCGGCTTCCGGCATCATCGACACCACCGGAATGGCAGACGGACCACCCGCCGCCATCGGGCTGCCGCTTCTCGAATTCCTGACCGGCATCTACGCCGCCGCCGCCGCCATTGCGGCATTGCGCGTCAAACGGTTGGGCGGCGCCGCACAGGGAATCGACATGGCCCTCTACGATTGCGCCTTCGCCTCGCTGGCGAGCTTCCTGCCGCCGGTCCTCAAAAGCGAGCCGTCCGAGGTACGGCGCCTTGGCAATTGTCATCCCATGGCGGCGCCTTGGAATGTCTACAGCGCACGCGACGGCTGGGTGCTGATCTGCACTGTGAGCGACGAACAATGGCGGCGCCTGTGCGGCGTCATCGCCCGCCCGGAGCTGGCGTCCGCTCCCGGCTACGCAAGACTGGCAGACCGCGTCGCGCGCCGCGCCGATACCGATGCCGTCGTCGAGGCCTGGGTCGGTCGGCACGCGGTTGCAGACTGCGTCGTGAGGCTCGGCGCCGCGAACATCGCCTGCGGACCGATCGCGACGATCGAGGATTTTCCGCGTGAACCCAACCTCGAGCATCGCAGCATGATCCGTCAGCTCTTCGATCCGGTGGCGGCTCGCAATGTCTATGTTCCCGGGTCGCCCCTGCGCATGAGCGTCACACCCGCACGCAACGCGGCGCGCCTGTCGAACCCCGATGAAGACCGGGCCGCCGTCCGGCGTCTCGCAGATATTGCGCGGCCGCCATCGGCGCACAATCGGATTGCGGCAGGCCCCCGATCCCTGCCGCTCCAAGGAGTGCGGGTCATCGAAATCGGTCATTATACGACGGCGCCGCTGGCGGCGCGCCTCATGGCAAGTCTTGGCGCCGAGGTGGTCAAGATCGAACCGCCGCAGGGCGAACCGACAAGGGCCATGCCGCCGATGCAAAATGGTCAAAGTTACTATTTCACCCTCACCAACGCCGGCAAAAAGAGCCTCGCTCTCGACCTCGATACGCAATCCGGCGCCAAAATTCTCAAACGATTGATCGAAACCTCCGACGTGCTCATCGAGAATTTGAAGCCGGGAGCTCTCGCCGCTCGCGGCTTCGCGACGGCAGCGATCGGGCGGATCAATCCGCGCCTTGTCTATTGCGCGGTTTCGGGCTTCGGCGCGAACTCGCTTTATCCCTCGCGGCCCGCCTTCGACACGGTCATCCAGGCGATGTCCGGCATCATGGACATCGTCCGCGCGGAAGGGATTCCCGTCAAAACGGGCATTTCTTCGGCCGATCTCGCCGGTGCGGAAATGGCGCTGGTGGCCGTTCTGGGCGCGCTCGAATATCGGGATCGCACCGGGCGCGGGCAGACCATCGATTTGTCGATGCAGGACATTACCGCCTGGCTGACGCAGACTGCCTGGAACGGCGAGAAGGAGGCGCAACCCCGCTCGACCCTCCTCTTGTGTCGCGACGGGTACATCGTTCTTCCAGAGCTCGATGCGAGGTTCCTCAGAGTTTCGGAAACCCCGGGCCGCGGCGAAGGTGCGGTGAAGGCGCAAGCAAGTCGTGAGGAGCTTGCGGCCGAACTCTCGAGCCGCGGGATCGCCGCGGCGCCGGTGTTGAGCGTCCGTGAGATGATCGCCCTCCCTCAGACTTCCGAACGAGGCCTGTGGCTCACGGTGGCCCACGAGGGTCTGACGTGGCCGTTGCTCAGAAGCCCGCTCAGACTTCTCGGCACGCCGCCCGCCGTCAAAGAGCCGACGGCATCGCCGGGGCATGACGGCCCGGCAATTCTTGCCGCTATCGGCATCGAGAATGGCGGCTCGACGTAACCGAAAAGGGATCGCGGCGGGGACGCTTTTCCCCGGCGCGCCCGGCGCTCGCGCAAGACCGGCGCGCGGAGCGGGCAACGCCTCAGCCGGCGATCATCTTCTCGCGGAACCGAGGCTTTCTCTTTTCGCGGAAGGCATTGCCGCCCTCTTTCGACTCCGCCGTGGCGTAGTAGAGCGCGAGGGCCTGAAATCCAAGGCCAGAGATGCCTCGAATGTTCTCCGTGTCGGCGTTGAACGAGCGCTTCGCGATGGCGATCGCCGTCGGGCTGCGCTCGACGATTTCCGCGCACCAGCGCTCCACTTCGGCGTCGAGTTCATCGTCCGGCACCACCTTGTTGACGAGGCCCATGGCGGCCGCTTCGGCGGCGGTATAGCGGCGGCAGAGGTACCACACCTCGCGCGCCTTCTTCTCGCCGATCACCCGCGCCAGATAGGCGGTCCCGAAGCCCGGATCGACCGAGCCGACCTTCGGGCCGACCTGGCCGAAGATCGCGCTCTCGGCCGCGATGGTAAGGTCGCACAGGGTCGCGATGACGTTGCCCCCGCCGATCGCATACCCGCGCACCTTGGCGATGACCGGCTTCGGCACATCGCGGATGGCGGCGTGCAGTTCTTCGACCGGCACCCCGATCGTGCCGCGTTCGGCGCGCTCCGACTTCTTGTCGGCCGCGTCTCCGCCCGTCCCGAAGGCGCGCGTTCCGGCGCCCGTCAGCACGATCACGCCGATCTCCTTGTTCCAGCCCGCGCGGTAGAGGGCGTCCGTCACCTGCCCGTAAGTTGCCATGCGGTAGGCGTTCATCCGTTCGGGGCGGTTGACGGTGATCGTCGCGACCGCGTCCTTCTCCTCGTAAAGGATGTCCGTATAGGCTCTCTCACTCACCTTGCACCTCCTTCGATAATGGCTTGGATAATGGCGGCCGCCTTCGCGCCGGGCGCCGGCGTCGACAGCCGGGTTCCTGCCGTCTGCGGCCCGTCGATTCGAGATCACACCGCCTGAAGCGCGCGCTGCGGCACTCGAAAGAACAGATGAGAGGCATAGGGCAAGCGCCCTCGTTCGCCCGCACGCCAGGCAGCGCGAAGTGGTAGTGGAACCGGCTTTCCGGGGCAAGCTCTTGAGGGCGCGCCGGGACGCCCTCTCGTCCGCGCCCGCAAGGCCGGCCTCGCAGACCGTTTTCGAGGCCGCCGACACCTGCCGCACGCCTTCGCCTCTTGACCCGGAGCGATGGATCTTTTTCATTGGGCGCCCCGCCCTCCCGGCGCGCCGATATCGAGGCATCCCCATGCGGCTCACGCTCTTCATCAATCCCGAGCATCCTCCCGGCGATCCGCTGGACCAGCGGCTGGCCGAGCACCTGGAGCAAGTCCGTGTGGCCCGCCAGGCGGGTTTCGACGGCGTCGTCATCGGCCATCACCTCTCCCATGGCGGCGCCGTCTGGCTGCCCCCGTTCGAAACCCTTGCGCGTCTCTCGGCCGAGGCCGAAGGCATGAGCCTCGGCACCTGCATGCTGATCCTGCCGCTCTTCCATCCCGTGCATGTCGCGCAGCAAGCCGCGCTCCTCGACGCGATCTCCGGGGGGCGGCTCGTGCTCGGGGTGGCGCCGGGATGGCGCGAAGAGGAGTACCGAATTCTCGGCTTGGACTTCCGCCAGAGGATGGGGCGTTTTGTCGAGGCGGTTTCGCTGATCCGCCGGCTGTGGACGGAGGAGCGGGTCGATTTTCTCGGCCGGTATTTCGAGATTCGGGGCGAGACCCTGGCCCTGAGGCCGCTGCAGCGCCCGCGGCCGCCGCTCTGGTTCGGCGGCAGCACCGAACCGGCCATCGAACGCGTTGCCCGATTGGCCGATCCAGCACTGGGCGACAGCTGGGCGGCCTCCTCTCACCTCACCGAGGAGGTCGTCGTCAAGCAGGCGGAGATCTTCCGCAGCGCGCTCGCCGCGCATGGGAAGCCGATGCCGACCGACTTTCCGATCCTCCGCAACATCGTCCTTGCTCCCGACCGGGAAACCGCGCTGCGCGAGGCCGGGCCCTATCTTGCGGCGAGCTACCGGGTCTTTGGCGATTGGGGTTTGTTCCGGAAGGTCGTCGGCAGCGCAAAGGATCAGTTGGAGCTGCCCGAGCTGGTTGACGGCCGCGTCGTCATCGGTGCGCCCGAGGACTGTGCCGCGGTTTTGTCGCGAATGATCGGCAAGGGCGGTTTCACGCGAATCGTCTGCCGCGTCCAATGGCTGGGAATGGAGCAGCGGCTGGTGCTGCGGACGCTGGAGCTTCTGGCCGAGCGCGTCTTGCCGCTGCTGCCCAAGACGGCGTGCGGCGTCGCGCCGGCAAATCCGCGGCCAACAGTTACGAATACTTGAAGGAAGCGCGCTCGAGTGGACGCTGCGTCACGGGGCGCCGGATTGCGCGCCCGACGGCATTGTGGTCGCTGGCCCGATTGTCGGCTGCGATTGATCGCGACGGGGTCGATTTGGCTCAGACTTAGAGCCGGCGGTTGAACAGCTGGCTACCCAGCAGCAAGCACCGAAATAACCGGCGGAACGACACTTTGCCCTGACGCTCCCCCGCCGACGCCTGCGCCGCTCACCCCGTCCGCTCCCCGTGCTCCCCGGATCAAGTGGGGTGAGAGCGAGGGGAAGACTCAGCAGCTCACGTCGCCGCCGTCGTCGAAACCGCCGTCGCCGCCGGAGTCGAAGTCCGACCCGCCATCGGAATCCTGGCCGCCATCATCTCCCTGACCGGGATCAGAACCCTGGTCGCTTCCGGTTCCGGGGTCGAAGCCTTGGTTGGCGTCTTGGCTGCCGTCGTCTGCCGATGTTCCCGGATCGAAACCGGAGCTCGCCAAACCGCCGCCGCCCTGGGCGCCGGGATCCGTGCCGTAATAGTTGTTGATCACACTCTCGCCGAGACCGGGCGTCATGCCCTGGTTGCCCATGAGCCCACCCGCATAGCTATGGCCGAAAAGCGAGCGGATGCCGTCGAAGAGAAGCGAGCCGCCGGCAACCCCGGCGGCCGTCGCCGCCGCCGAACGCAGAAACCCGCCTCCTGCCGTTCCGCCTCCGAACATTCCAGGCGCGACGGCCGGCGGGTTGCCTGCTTGCGGATAACCGCCGGCGGGCGGCGGAGCGTGAGGTTGTTCCGGGGCGGGTGCAGCCGCGTGGGTCCAGGGACCCGAGGCGGGCACGCTGCCCGAACTCGGCTCCGCGGGCGCCGGATCGCTGCGCCCGAAAAGGCCGCCCAAAAAGCTCGGGGCCGGCTTTTGGGGCGCCTGCTTCGCCTCGGCGAGCTCCTTTTCGAGGCCGCCGATGCGGTTTTGCGCGTTGTGGAGGCTGATATCCTGGATCAGCACCGTCTGCACGAGGAAATAGGGCGCGTCCGGCTGCTCGGCCAACGCCTGGCGAATGAGCGCCTCGGCTTCGGGGTCCGTCCCTTGAGACTCGGCGCTCTTGAGCCGCGTCAAGAGTGTGGTGATGAGATCTTTTTCCTGGGGCGTCATCGCTGGGGATCCTAAAGATACGCTCGCAAAGGGTGTTCGGACCTCCCGTTTCCGCATTGTCGAGCGCAATGTTCGGCTAAATGTGGGAAGGCCCAAACGTCCTTCAATGCGCCCCGCAACGGAAGGTCAAAACCCGCGACGGCCGATCGCCAGGTACTTGTCGCGCCGGCGGCGCCGCAGGCTCTCTCCATCCTGGCCGCGAAAGGAAAGGAGGGCCGCTTCGAGCGCCTCGCCGAGCTTGCGGCAGGCTTCGTCCGGGTGCCGGTGCGCGCCGCCCAACGGTTCTTCCACAATGCGATCGATGACGCCGAGGCGACGAAGATCCTCGGCCGTCAGATTGAGCGCTTCCGCCGCCTCGCGCGCGGCCTCGCCCGTTCGCCACAGGATCGAGGCGCAGCCTTCGGGTGAGATCACGGAATAGATCGCGTGTTCCAGCATCAGCACGGTGTTGGCGGCGGCGAGAGCGATCGCTCCGCCCGAACCTCCCTCGCCGATGATCGCGGCGACGAGCGGCACCCGCAAATCGAGACAGGTTTCGATCGCGCGGGCGATCGCCTCGGCCTGACCGCGCGCCTCGGCATCGACGCCGGGATAGGCGCCGGCGGTATCGACGAGGGTGATGACGGGAAGGCCGAAGCGGTCGGCAAGGCGCATCAACCGCTGCGCCTTGCGATAGCCTTCGGGGCGGGCCATGCCGAAATTGTGCTTCAGCCGCTCTTCGGTGTCGCTCCCTTTTTCGGTGCCGATGAGGACGACGCTCGTCCCCCGGAACCGCCCGATCCCGCCGACGATTGCCGCATCCTCGGCAAAGGCGCGGTCTCCCGCCAGAGGGACGAAGTCGGTGACGAAAGCGCGGATGTAATCGAGCGCGTGCGGGCGCTCGGGATGGCGCGCGACCTGGACCTTCTGCCAGGGCGAAAGGCGCCCATAAATCTGCCGCAGGAGACGCGCGGCCTCTTTTTCGAGACGCCCGACTTCGTCGGCGATGTTGAGATTGTTTTCGCTCGAAAGATGGCGCAGCTCTCTGATCTTGCTTTCGAGCTCCGCAACCGGACGCTCGAAGTCGAGAAAGTTCGCCATCGCTCACTTGCGCCGCGCTGCAGCCGTCTCGGAGAGAGGATGCTTCTCCTCGACAAGGCGCCGCAGGCGGTCGGGGAGGACATGGGTATAGATCTCGGTCGTCGCGATCGAGGCGTGACCGAGCATTTCCTGGACGCTGCGCAAATCGGCGCCGTGATCGACGAGATGACTCGCAAACGCGTGCCGCAAGACATGCGGCGAGAGGCGCTCCGGCGAGAGGCCGGCGGCGAGCGCCAGAGCCTTCAACAGCTGGCCGCAGCGCTGGCGCGAGAGATGCCCCGCTTTGCCGCGCGAGGGAAAGAGCCAGGGGGAGGGCCGCGAACCCCGCAGAAAGCGCGGGCGCGCCGCGAGATAACGGGCGAGCGCGGCGCGCGCCGGCGCGCCCAGCGGCACCGTCCGCTCCCTGCCGCCCTTGCCGCGCACCAGAAGAACCGACGGGTCGCCGCGCGCGGCCGCAAGCGGCAGGCTCGTGAGTTCCGAAATCCTGAGCCCGCTCGCATAGAGGATCTCGAGGATGCAAAGAAGGCGCAACCCCTCCTCTCCAGGAAACGTCGCTGCCGCCTCGATAAGGCTCCCGACCTCGGCTTCCGAGAGGATCTTCGGCAAAGGGCGGCCGAGGCGCGGCGTCTCCAGACCCGCGGCCGGATCCTCCCGCCTCACTCCTTCGATCAGAAGGAACTTGTAGAATTGGCGGATCGCCGAGATCCGCCGCGCGAGAGTGCGCGGCCCCACCTTCGCGCTCGCGACATAGTCGTGGAGAGCGGATGCGCTCGCCGCCTCCAGAAGACTCTCGCGCGCACCCAGATAGCGGGCAAGGCTTTCAAGGTCGCCGCGATAGGAGGAAAGCGTCAAACGCGCCGCGCCGCGCTCGGCCGCAAGCATCTCGAGGAAGGCTTCGAGATGGCGCGAAGCCCCCTTTGCCGTGCGTGTCTCAGAGACCGGCGGCAAGGGCGGCTTCGAGCGCCATGTGGCGCGCATCGCTGTCGAGCCCGACTTCCCTGAGGCTCGAAATTGCGGTGTAGAGGGTTACGGGGTCGGTCGAGAGCCGGCCTCGGAACCCGGCGACGATGATCGCCTCGAGCGCCGTCTCGCCGATCCGCTTCGCGCGTGCCGCCTCGGCGAGATCGAGCCAAGAGACCGCCGGCGCCTCGATGCGCCCCATCGCCAGCCATGAGGGCGGCGGCAGCCCGACCCAGGCGCGCGAGGGGATCGCTTTTCCGAGGGCGGCAAAGAGCGCGAGCGAGAGGACGCTGTGGGCAGTCTCGGCGACACTGCCGTTCTCGCTCCCTTCCCCCGGCTTTTCCGCAAGATGGAAGAGAAGGGTGAGCCGTTCGCCCTCGGTCGCCGGGACGAGCGCGAGCCAGCGCCGCGCCCGCGCCCGGCCGCCTGCGGCAAGCAGGATGCGGGCGGCCTCCAAGGCGGACGAAGCGAGCGCGGGATCGGGCGCGATCGCGCGCAGCGCCGGGGCGACGAGCCGTGCGCCGAGGATCAAAGAGTGGTCTCTTGCGAACCCTCGCACAAATTTGATGATGCGGGCGAGGCGGTCCGCGGGGGTTATGGCCTTGCCGATCGCCGCAAACCGCCGTGCCGCGGCGGACGCCTGGTCGCCGGGCACGGCGCCGGCCTCGGCCTTCAAGAGAGCGGCAAGGCGCCGCGCGGGAAACGCGCCGAAGTCGGCCGCGTGCAGGCCCGCCTCGATCCGCGCCGCGGGCGAGGCCTTGCCGTCGAGCGCGACAGCGAGCGCAAGCCGAGGCGGAAGATTCTTGATGAGCGAGGGATCGAGCGCGCGCCCCGAGGCCGCGATGAGCCGCAACAGCAAAGGATCGGGCTTCGTAAGTCGCGCCACCGTCTTCGGCGCCGGCAGATTGGCGAGAGCATTGACGGAGCGGGCGAGTTCCTCCCGGTCCGCGGCCCGTTCCTCCGCGAGGACCTGCAGGCCGAGGCGCGCCTCGCGCAGGTGGCCTTCGAGCGCCTGGCAGGCGATGAGCGCGCGTTGCCAGGATATGTCCGCCTCGCTCTTGATCCGCTCGCGCACCCTACCGCAGGCGCGATCGAGGTGGCCGCCGATCGCCGCCGCATCGACGGCAATCCGCAAGCGAGCATCGCTCTTCGGTCCCGGCGTCGCGGCGACGACGGCGCGAGCGGCCGAAAGCGCACCGAGAGAAAGGAGCAGACGGGCGCGCAAGGTCGGCAAATCGAGACCGGCGGCATCCGGTCCCCGCGGCGGCGCCCCCGGCGACAACAAGAGGCGGCGCTCCAGCGCCTGCAGCGAGGGCGAACGCGTCAGCGGCAAGTGCGCGAGAAGCGTGTCGGCAAGCGCGCGCGGCGTCCCCTGCCAGAAATCCTTGGGAAAGGGTTTGCCTTGAGGCGAGGTGTCGCCGCTCCAGCCTTCGGGAGGCGGACGGAGCGGCGTGCTCGTCACCCCGCCGCCGCTCCGCGAACGCTCCTTGGGAAAGAGCGGGATCGGCGGACCGACGCTTTGTCCGAAAAGCTTGGCCGGCCACAGAACCGCAACGGCAAGGATGAAAGGTGCGAGCGCCAAACAGCGCGCGGCTCGCCCCCCTGCCGTAGGCTTCGGTCCACCGACGCCCTCACTTCGGAAAGCGGGCATTCGGAAGCACCTTCACAACCGGCGTCGAAGGCACCGCGGGCTGCCAGAACGCAAGAAAGAAAGCGCCGCCGACCACCACGAGAACGAACACCAGAACCAAACCGAGAATGACCTTTCCCATATCGCGACCCGAATCCCTCCGCACCTCCTGCCGATTGACGGGCGGGCTCTCCATTATGCTACTACCTTTCGGAAGTGCGGCAGAAAAAGAGCGGCAGGTAGGGATTGACGCGTGGAACGCGCAAGCGTCGGCACAGAAGCGCGAGTCGCGGCTAGGCGAGGGTTTTTTCCGCGCCGCACCATCGTTCTCGTCGGCCTCATGGGAGCGGGCAAGACCAATATCGGTCGCCGGCTCGCCTCGCGCCTCAATTTGCCCTTCTTCGATTCGGATACCGAGATCGAGACCGCCGCCGGAGAAACCATCGAGGAGATCTTCAAGCAACGCGGCGAGGCGGCGTTCCGCGAGGGCGAAAGGCGGGTGATCGCGCGCTTGCTTCAAGGCTCGGTGCACGTTCTCGCGACCGGCGGCGGCGCCTTCATCGATCCGGCGACGCGCTCCCTCATCGCACGGCGCGCCGTTTCGGTTTGGCTGCGCGCGGATCTCGATACCCTCTTTCAGCGCGTCCTGCGGCGCGATAACCGGCCTCTTCTCAAAGCGGGGCAGCCGCGCGCGATCCTTGCCGATCTCATCGAGCGGCGCTACCCCATCTACGCCGAGGCCGACCTCATCGTCGACAGCGGCGAGGGATCGCCGGAGCTGACGGTGAGGCGCGTCCTCGCGGCGCTCGCCGCGTGCCCGCTCGCGCAAGAGCCGCCGCCCCGCCTTGAGGAAGAAGGCTTTGAGGAAGAGGAATGACAGGCGCCCTTCGATCCTTCGACAAACACCAGGCTGAGGACGAGCGCCTGCGGGTGGAACTCGGTCCCCGCTCTTACGAGATCGTGGTCGGACCGGGCCTCATCGCCCGCGCCGGGCGCCTGATCCTCCCGTTGATGCGCCGCCGCCAGGCAATCATCGTTTCCGACGAGAACGTCACGCGGCACTATCTGGCGCCGCTGCGGGCGAGCCTCGCCGAGGCCGGGATCGCCGAAGCCTCAGCCATCCTGCCGCCGGGCGAAGAGACCAAGGATCTCGCCCATTTCGGCCGCCTCGTCGAAGAGATCCTCGGCTTCGGCATCGAACGCGGGACGATGCTCCTCGCGCTCGGCGGCGGCGTTGTCGGCGACATCGCCGGCTTTGCCGCCGCGAGCCTTTTGCGCGGGATCGACTTTGCGCAGATCCCGACTACCCTCCTTGCCCAAGTCGACAGCTCGGTCGGCGGCAAGACCGCGATCAATACGCGCTCCGGCAAGAACCTCTTGGGCGCCTTCCATCAGCCGCGTCTCGTTCTGGCCGACAGCGATGTTCTGAAGACGTTGCCGCGGCGCGAGCTTCTCTCCGGCTATGCCGAGATCGTCAAATACGGCCTCCTTGGCGATCGCGAATTCTTTTCCTGGCTCGAAGAGCAGGGAGAAAAAGTTCTCTCTCTCGAAGGGGCGGCTCTGCGCCGCGCCGTCCTCAAAAGCTGCCGCATGAAGGCGGCGATCGTCACCGCCGACGAGCGCGAGGCGGGCCAGAGGGCGCTTCTCAATCTCGGTCATACCTTTGCCCATGCTCTGGAGGCCGAAACCGGCTTTGGCGAGCGCCTTTTACACGGCGAGGCGGTAGCGATCGGCATGGTTCTCGCCTTCGACTTCGCCGCGGCTCTCGCGATCGCCCCGCGAGAAGACGCCGAAAGAGTGCGCCGGCATCTCGGGAGCGTCGGTCTCCCGACCGGGCTTTCGGCGATCGGGCTTCAGCGGAAGGCCGAACGCCTCCTCGCCCATATGCGGCTCGACAAAAAGGTCGAAGAGGGCCGCATCGCGCTCGTCCTGCCGCGCCGCATCGGCGAGGCCTTCGTCATGAAGGAAGCGCCTGCCCGGGAGCTCAAGGAGTTTCTCGACGCGGCGGAGTGAGAGGCCGCGCGACGTTCTGCACCGCGCAGGCACGCAAGCGCGTGATGGTTGCTGCGGACGCATCAGCGATCGTTTGCAATGCGCTTCGCCGGGAACGTCGCGGTGACCACCGTTCCCCGCCCTGGAATGCTGTCGATCGCAAGGGCGCCGCCGTGAAGCTCGATGAGGCGGCTCGTCAGTGAGAGGCCGAGCCCGGTGCCGGGATATTTCCGATTGAAGCGCCCATCCAGCTGCCGGAACGGCTCGAGCGCGATCGGAATTTCTTCCGCCGTCATGCCGACGCCGGTGTCCGTGATCTTGACCGTAACGCCTCGGCTCGGATCGGCATCGTGATCGATCGTGACGCGACCGCCGGCGGGGGTGAATTTGATGGCATTGGAAATGAGGTTTATGAGAATCTGCCGGAATTTCGTCTCGTCGACAAAGAGGCGGACAGGATGGGACGGCCCTTCGACCGTGACCGCAACCTGTCCTTTTTCCGCCAGAACCTGAAGCATGTCGGCGGCTTCGCGAATGAGGGCGGTCACATCGACCTCGTTCTCATCCAGGCGCTCTCGGCCCGACTCGATCTTCGCGAAATCGAGGATGTCGGTGATGATCGCGAGAAGGTGGCGCCCACTGCACGCGATATCCTGTGCATACTCATTGTAACGCGCGTCGCCCAGCGGCCCGAACAGGCCGCGCGCCATAATCTCCGAGAACCCGATGATGGCGTTCAAGGGCGTGCGCAGTTCGTGGCTCATGCTGGCGAGGAACTCGCTCTTTGCCTCGCTTGCCTCTTGCGCATGGAATGCGGCCTTCCGCAACACCGCTTCGACCTGCTTTTGCGTCGTGATGTCGCGATACGTCCGCACGAGGCCGCCGCCCGGAAGCGGATTGTCGTGGATCTCGACGACGGTTTCACCGCGCAAGGGGCACTCTTCCACCCGCGGCTGGAACTGCCGCATCCTCGAAAGTTCCTCTCTGATGGAATGCTCCAGGAGAGCGCCCTCGGATTCTGAAAGGGAACAGCAGAAGCGCACCAATTTTTCGGCGTGAGAGCCTATCGGGAGGGTCGCCGGCTCGATCTTCAAGAGGCTGAAAAGACGGCGATTGGCAGCCGCGATCCGAAGCTCGGCATCGATGACGACGACGCCCTCGTTGATGGTTTCGAAAGTCGTGTGGAGCAGGTGTTCGCTTGCGCGCAGCGCCGCCTCAGCATTCTTGAGTGCCGTCACGTCGATGCGCAGGCCGGCGGTGCCGCCGTTCGGCATGCGCCGCTCGGTGATCAGAATGTGCCGCCCATCGGCGAGTTGCTGCTCGACCCAACCCGAGGCCTCGCGGTGACGGCGCAATCGCTCCTCGAGCCAAGCCTCCTCGCGACCAAGGGCGCTCCGATACTGCCTCCGTGCGAGACTGCCGCGCAGAAAGTCCTCGAATCTGACCCCGGGCAGCATGCGGGCGGCGCTTTCGGGATAGCGGTCTCGATAGGCCTGGTTGCAGGTGACGATGCGGTCCTCCTCGTCATAGATGACGAAACCCTCGGAAATGCTGTCGAGCGCTCCGCGCAAAAAGTCCTCGGCCTGTTGGGCCCGATTGAGCGCGGCCCGCAGCTTCGTCTCGTTCGTGGTGACGCCGCGATAGCCGGCAAAGGCGCCGTCCTCATCGAAAATCGGTACACCGGCGACGCAGTAATAGCGTTCCTCGCCGCGCCGGGTCACAAACGAGTAGCGAAAGTCCCGGAACGGCCGGTGCGCCTGCATCGCCGCTTTGCGCGCAGCCCAATTCTCGTCCTTTTCGGGATCGACGCCGGCAAACTCCCACGGCGTCTTGCCCAGAATCTCCTCGTCCGGGACGTGCTGCCGCTCGCGTCCTACGCCATCCATGGAGGTAATGCGGAGCTCGGCATCGACCTCCCACAACAGGTCTGGGCAAACCTCCACGATGTCGCGCAGGCGCCGCTCGCTCCCTCTGAGGGCCGATTCGAGGTTCACATGTTCGGTAATGTCTCGGACGGAGCCGGCGATTCGATAGACCCGGTTCCTGTCGTCACGCAGGCCCTTGGCGTGGTCTATGACCCAGCGGTAGCCGCCGGTCGCGTCGCGCGCGCGATACCTGCATGCGATGCGGTCGGAAAGGCCTTTCAGATACCGGACAAAGCACTCCCGATACCGGCTCAAGTCTTCGGCGTGAATGCGCTCGAGCCCTTCTTCGGCCGGGACCTCGCGCGCCACCGCGTCGTATCCGAGAATCTCCTGGATCCGCGCGGACCAATAGACCTTGCCCGTTCGCAGATCCCAGTCCCAGAGCCCGTCATTGGCGCCGGCGAGGATCAGCGCATAGCGTTCCTCGCGCTCTCGGATCGACGGG
>JAKAOO010000293.1 GCA_021812165.1 Pseudomonadota bacterium
GATGGCGTCCAAGGCGGACATCGCCGAGCTGAGGCTCGAGATCGAACGGGTGCGATCCGACCTGATCAGATGGGTGGCAGGGCTGATGATTGCGCTCGCCGCGGTTATCGTCGCCCTCGTCAAGCTTCTTCCGGGCGCGCATTTCTGAGGGTTGAAGGCGACGCCGAGAGATCCGCAAATTCTGACCGTTCCCGGCGGCGAGAGGGCCGCGACCACGGTCATCGAGATCGCTGGTCTCGTCAAGAAATTCGGCGATTTCGTCGCGGTCGATCACATCTCGTTTGCGGTCGAAGAGGGCATCGTCTTCGCCTTTCTGGGCCCGAACGGCGCCGGCAAGACGACCACGATCAAGATGCTGACGACCGTCCTCTCCCCCAGTGGCGGAAGCATGCGCCTTGCCGGCATCGACCCGCTCTCCGAGCCCCTCCTCGCCCGCCGCGCGTTTGGCATCGTCTTTCAGGACCCGACCCTCGATGACGAGCTGACCGCTTTCGAGAACATGGAACTTCACGGCATCCTCTACGGCGTGCCACGCCGCGAGCGGCGAGAGCGGATCGCGGCGCTTCTCTCGCTGGTGGCGCTCTCGGAGCGAGCCCATGATCTCGTCAAGAAATTTTCGGGCGGCATGCGGCGCCGGCTCGAGATCGCCCGCGCCCTCGTTCACCGCCCGAAGATTCTCTTTCTCGACGAGCCGACGAGCGGTCTCGACCCGCAGACGCGCAACCAGATCTGGCAGTATATCCGCGAGCTTTGCCGCGAGCGGAAGGTGACGGTGTTCTTCACGACCCATTACATGGAGGAGGCGGAGCGGGTGGCCGACAGGATCGCCATCATCGATCACGGCCGCATCGTCGCCCAAGGCTCGCCGCAGGAACTGACGAGAAGAACCGAGCAAAAGACGCTCGAAGATGCGTTTATCGCCTTGACCGGACGCGACATCCGCGAAGAGGAGGCGGCGCCCATCGACCGCATGCGGATGATGCGCCGGGTCTGGCGGGGCCGGCGATGAAGGCCGTCGCGATCCTCTGGCTGCGCCAGCTGAAGCGCTACAGCCGCTCGCGCGTGCGGATGGTGGGCTCGCTCGGCCAGCCCCTCCTCTTTCTCCTGGCTCTCGGCTTTGGATTGGGGCCCATTTTCAGCAGAGCCGGCGCCGGCGATTATATCGAATTCCTCTCCCCCGGCATCATCACGATGGGGATTCTCTTTACCGCCGTCTTCAGCGGCATCGAGATCATCTGGGACCGCCAGTTCGGTTTTTTGAAGGAAACGCTGGTGGCGCCGGTCTCCCGCCTCACCATCGTTTTGGGGCGGGCGCTCGGCGGAGCGACGGTCGCATTGATCCAGGGGTTGATCGTGTTCGCGATCTGCCTCTTGGCGGGCTTCCGGGTCGCGGACCCGCGGCTTCTGCCTTTGGCGCTCCTATTCATGTTTTTGATCGCCCTTCTTTTCACTGCGATCGGCACCGCTCTCGGCTCGGTCTTGGAGGACATGCAGGGCTTTCCCCTCATCATGAATTTCTTCGTGCTCCCGCTCTTCTTCTTTTCGAATGCGCTCTTTCCGATCAAGGGCTTGCCGAAGGCGCTTCTCTTCGCCGTCTCTCTCAATCCGCTTTCTTACGGGGTCGATGGCCTGCGCGTGGCTCTGACGGGCAGCCCCCTTTCGGGCTTTCTTCCCGATCTCGCCGTCCTCGGCGTCTTGACGGCGGCGCTCCTCGCGCTTTCGAGCTACCTCTTCTCGCGCATCGAGCTTTGAGGAACCCTGCCCGCACGCTTGCAGAAATCGGCCGCTCTGGCGCATCTTCGCCGGGAGCGGCGGAAGGGGGACCATGATGGTAGAAATGGCGGCGCGGATGGGCGTCCTCGGCACGGAAACCGCGTTCGAGGTCTTGGCCCGAGCGAATGCGCTCGCGGCTGAAGGCCGTTCCATCATCAATCTCGGCATCGGCCAGCCCGATTTTCCGACCCCCCCGCATATCGTCGAGGCGGGGAAGAAAGCGCTCGACGAGGGCCATCACGGCTACACGCCCGCGAACGGCATCAAGCCTCTGCGAGAAGCGGTCGCCGCCGATCTCTATCGCCGCTACCGGGTCGAGGTCTCGCCCGCCCGCGTGCTCGTCGTCCCGGGCGGCAAGGTGACGATGTTTTTCGCGATCCTGATGTTCGGCGAGCCGGGCGTCGAAATCCTCTGCCCCAATCCGAGCTTTCCGATCTACGAGAGCGTCATCCGCTTTTCCGGCGCGAGCGCGGTGCCGATCCCGCTTCCGGAAAGCGCCTCCTTCTCGTTCCGCGCCGAGGAAGTCCTCGAAAAGATCACGCCGCGGACGCGCCTTCTCATCATCAACAGCCCGGCAAACCCGACGGGAGGCGTCGTTCCGCGCGAGGAACTCGATCGCCTCGTCGCGGGGCTCGAACGCCACCCTGAGGTCGCGGTTTTGAGCGACGAGATCTACAGCGAAATCGTCTATGACGGCGCGGAGCACGTAAGCCTTCTTTCCTACCCTTCTCTTCGCGATCGTCTCATCCTTCTCGACGGATGGAGCAAGACCTATGCGATGACGGGCTGGCGGATCGGCTATGGGATTTGGCCCGAAAGCCTCTTCCCGGCCGCCGAGAGGCTCGCGATCAACTGCCATTCCTGCGTCAACGCCGCTGCGCAATGGGCCGCGATCGCGGCGCTCGAAGGCCCGCGCGAGCCGGTCGAAAGGATGGTCGCGGCCTTCGCCGAGCGCCGCGAGGTCATCGTTGCGGCGCTCAATACGCTTCCGGGCTTCCATTGCGTCCGCCCGGGCGGGGCCTTTTACGCGTTCCCCAACATCGCCGGCACCGGTCATGACGCCCGAAGCCTCGAAAGCGCTCTCTTGCAGAAGGCTGGGGTCGCGGTCATCGCCGGCACCAGCTTCGGCGCCTATGGCGAGGGCTTTCTGCGCTTTTCTTATGCAAACAGCCTCGACGCGATCAAAGAAGCGGTCGAGCGCATCCGCCGCTTTCTCGGCAATCTGCCGGCGGCGTGATTACCGGGAGCGGCTCCGTTAGGCTTGGGCGCCGATCGGATCGAAGGCTCGCCCGGTCAATTCGGCCATCGCCGCACCGGGCTGGCATGGGTTATGCTTCAACACCCGCCGGGAGGTCGGCGGCGCAGCGAGAGATGGAAGGCCGATGAAAAAAGTCGAGGCAATCATCAAGCCCTTCAAGCTCGACGAGGTGAAAGAGGCGCTTCACGAGGTCGGCATCCAGGGCATCACGGTCACCGAAGCCAAAGGCTTCGGCCGCCAGAAAGGGCATACCGAACTCTACCGCGGAGCCGAATACGTCGTCGATTTTCTGCCGAA
>JAKAOO010000294.1 GCA_021812165.1 Pseudomonadota bacterium
TTTCTTTCCCCCCGGCCCGGCGCACCACTATCATTTCCGGCTTTTGGCGCTCGGGCGCGCCAGCCTCGACCTCGCCGATCCGGCGAGCGCGCTTTCGGTCCTCAAAGCGGCAGAGCCTTACGCCATCGCCCGCGCCGAGCTCGTCGGCACCTATCGCCGCCGCTGAGCGGCCGAGGACGTTCGAAGCGGCGACCGGGCGCTTCAGAGCGGATGGCGGCGGCCGGTTTCGCGCCGAGGGACGCCCGCAGACGCGCGATCCGGGCGGCGGCGAGACGCCGGCTCGCAACACATTTCCCACTGCCGGGCCGCAATGGGGAGTGAGATCTCGTCGCCTTCAGCGAGCGGCAAAAAGATTGTCAGGGAACCGTCATCTTCGATCCGCGCTCGCTCGCCGGGGATCGCCAAAGGGTCGAGGAAACGATGGCAGGCCGGCAGGCGCGCTGCATTCTTTCGCACGAGCCTCATCCACGTTTGGACCGCCGCCGCGGGTACCAGCACCTCATCGAGTTCGATAATTTCCGGCATGACCACGGCTTCCCGCCGGCAAGGCTAGAGAGAGAGCGTGAACGCGCGGTTAACGCAGCTCGGGCGCGGCCACGCCCTCCGGCCACGCCCTCCGGGTTTTACAGCACGGCGGCGCGGGATAAACTCGTTCGCGGCTGGAAACGCTGGACCGAGCGGAGGGGCATATGAAGATCGGGTTTATCGGAACGGGGACGATGGGTCTGCCGATGCTCAAGAATCTTCTGAAAAGGGGGCATCGCATCGTCGCCTACGACATCCTCTCCGCCGCTCTCGATGAGGCTGAGGCGGCGGGCGCCGAGCGCGCGGGGTCGACCGCCGCAGCCGCGGCAGCCGGAGATCTCGTCATCACCATGCTTCCCTCCTCGGGGAATGTCGAAGCGGCCTATCTCGGGACGGGCGGGATCCTTGAAGGGGCGAAAGAAGGACGGCTCACGATCGACATGTCGACGATCGATCCCGGAACCTCGCAGCGCGTCGCCGCACGCCTTGCCGAGCGGCATTTGCGCTTTCTCGACGCTCCCGTTTCGGGCGCGCTCGGACGCGCCATCGAGGGCACCCTGACGATCATGGTCGGGGGCGAGGCAAGGGATCTCGAAGAGGCGCGCCCCGTCCTTTCCGCCATGGGCAGCACGATCATTCACGTCGGCGCCGTCGGCGCGGGCGAGGTCGCAAAGCTCTGCAACAATTTGATCGCGGGAGCGGCGATGATCGCGGTCGCCGAGGCGTTTCGGCTCGGCGAAGCCTTTGGCGTCGAGCCGCGGGTATTGACCGATGTCATCGCGCATTCCTCGGGCGCCACCTGGGTGATGGAGTACGGCCACCCGGTTCCCGGGATCAACCCCGATGCCGCCTCGAGCCGCGGCTACGCTGCGGGCTTTATGACCGATCTGATGGCGAAAGACGTGGGCCTCGCAGTCGCCGCGGCGCGCGAGAAGCGCATCCCGGTCTTCCTCGCTCCCGCGGCGGCGCAGCTCTACCGCCTCGCTTCCGCGTACGGCTTTGGCCGCAAGGATTTCTCGTCGCTTTACGAATTCCTGAAACCGGCCTCGCGCGAGGCTCCGGTGTGAGAGGCGCCGGCTCCCGCGGGCAAAAGCCGCATGCTGTAAAGGCGCCGAACAAGGAGGTCCGCCGATGAGAAACGGGTTGGTCATCATCGACGCCGACGGGCATGCCGTCGATTACGAGCCGGTCTATCGCGAAAGCCTTCCTGCCCAGTACCGGGAGCGCACCTCGATCTACCCGATCGACAATTTCGACCGCACGGAAAACGGAATGCTCGCCCGGAAAAGGCCTCCCGACGCCGCCCGGAACCTCGCCGACAACGACCTCGAAGGGATCGACCTGCAAGTCATCTATCCGACGGGCGGCCTCTTTCTCTCGCGGGTGCGCGAACGCGACTACGCGATCGCGCTTTCCCGCGCCTACAACGACTGGATTTCCGACTGGTGCGAGGCCGACAGGAAACGCCTCAAAGCCGTGGCTCTGGTGCCTCTTCATGTCGATGTGAGGGCGGCGATCCTAGAGATGGAGCGGGCCGTGGAGCGTCTCGGCGCCGTCGGGGTGATGGTCAACACCTTCGACCGCAGCCGC
This sequence comes from Pseudomonadota bacterium, assembly GCA_021812165.1. Taxonomy (GTDB): domain Bacteria; phylum Pseudomonadota; class Alphaproteobacteria; order ATCC43930; family CGMCC-115725; genus AP-15. The sequence goes on from JAKAOO010000294.1 coordinate 2,116, forward strand.
AATGTCGCGCACCCTGATTTCTGGCCTTTCTACGAGGAATGCGCGCGGGCCGGCGTCGCCGTCGCGTTTCACGCTTCGGGCAGCGACACGCTCGACCCGCTCGGTCATTTCAACAATTTCCTCGAGATCCACACGCTCTCGCATGCGCCCGAGCAGCTGATCGCCTGCACTGCGGTCATCTACAGCGGGCTTCTCGAAAGCTACTCGGATCTGCGGGTTGCGTTTCTGGAGGCCGGGATCGGCTGGGTTCCATTCTGGATGGAGCACATGGACGAGGAATACGAGTTTCGGCCTTTCGAGGCGCCGCTCCTCAAGGCGAAGCCCTCGGAATACATGGCCTGCGGCCGGGTCTTCGTCTCGTGCGAGCCCGAGGGAAAGACCCTGCGCTACGCGCCCGAATTCTTTCCCGCCGACAACATCCTTTTCGCGTCGGACTATCGGCATTGGGACGGCCAATTCCCGGATGCGGTCAAGACGCTCGCCGATCGCGACGACATATCGGAAGAGCTCAAACGCAAGATCTTTTTCGACAACCCGCAGCGCTATTATGGTATCGGCGTCGACACCGCGAGCTTCTTGTAACAAGGCTGGCGGCGATCGCGCCGAGAGAGGAGGGGAGCATGCCCAAAGTTCCGGCCGAACGCCTTCGAGCGATCGGCGAGGCGCTCTTGGTCGCGGCAGCGACGCCGCCCGCGGAGGCCGAGATCGTGATGCGCCACGTCGTCCATGCCAATCTCGCGGGGCACGATTCGCATGGGATCATCCAGATCCCGACCTATATCGATCGCATCAAGAGGGGACACATCGTTCCCGGCGCGCCGTGGAAAATCGTCGCGGAGAGTGCGGCGACGACCGTCGTCGACGGGCATTGGGGCTTCGGTTACGTCGCAACCGAAAGGGCGATGCGCCTTACGATCGAAAAGGCGGAAAAGTCGGGAGTGGCGGCGGCGACCGTCTTCCGCCAGGGCCATATCGGGCGCCTCGCGAGCTATACGATGATGGCCGCAAAGGCCGGGATGATCGGCCTCATCACCGCCGATTCCGGGCGCTCGGCAAAGGCGGTCGCCCCCTTTGGCGGGCGCGAGGCGCGTCTTGGCACCAACCCCATCTCGATCGCCATCCCTTCCGATCTCGAAGGCCCGCTCTACCTCGACATGGCGACCTCGGCCGCGGCCGCGGGCAAGGTAGCGATAGCAGTCGACCG
>JAKAOO010000077.1 GCA_021812165.1 Pseudomonadota bacterium
GAGGCGAGCGCGGCCATCGAACACGCGAGCGATATCGTCGGCCTTCCCCTCTATCTCGATCTTCTCGGCCCCGCGATTGCCGCAAAACGCCGGCACGAAAGCGGACTCGGAGAAGAAGAGGAACGCGCGCGGCTGGCGCTCGATCTCGCAAGCGAAGGCAAAAGCGTGGCGCTCGTCTCCTCGGGGGATGCGGGGATCTATGGTCTCGCCGCCCTCGTCTTCGAGCTTCTCGATCGCGAGGCAAAGCCCGCCTGGCTCGGCATGGCGGTCAGCGTCTGCCCCGGCATTTCGGCGCTTCAGGCCGCGTCCGCCCGCGCCGGCGCGCCTCTCGGCCACGATTTTTGCGCGATTTCGCTGTCGGATCTCCTGACGCCCTGGGAGAGGATCGCCGCGCGTCTCGAAGCGGCGGGGAAGGCGGATTTTGTCGTCGCGCTCTATAACCCCGGCTCGCTTGGGCGCCCGCACCATCTGGCCGAAGCGGCGCGGATCCTGCGGCGCCATCGCGGGCCGGCGACGCCCGTCTTTATCGGCCGCAATCTCGGTCGAACCGGCGAATCCGGCTGCGTCCTGACGCTCTCGGAGCTTTTGAACACAGAAGCCGACATGCTGAGCCTCGTCATCGTCGGCAGCAGCCGCACCCGGATCCTCCCCGGCGACCCGCCCCGCCTTTATACCCCCCGCGGCTATTTCGACGGCGGCCGGAAATGACCGTTCACTTCATCGGCGCGGGGCCCGGTGCGCCCGATCTCTTGACGGTGCGCGCGATGCGGCTCATCGCGTGCTCTCCCGTCTGTCTTTACGCGGGCTCTTTGGTGCCAAAGGCGATCGTCGCTCTGGCGCCGCCGGGAGCCCGGCTCGTCGATACCGCGCCTTTGACGCTTGACGAGATCATGGCGCATCTGGTCGAAGCCGATCGCCGCGGCGAGGACGTGGCGCGCCTTCATTCGGGCGACCCCTCTCTTTTTGGCGCGATCGGCGAGCAGATGGCCCGGCTGAGTTCGCTCGCCATCGCGTTCGACGTGACGCCGGGCGTCCCCTCTTTCGCCGCGGCGGCGGCGGCGCTTCGGTGCGAGCTGACGCTCCCGGAGATGGCGCAGAGCGTCATCCTGACGCGCACCGCGACCCGTTCCTCGCCGATGCCGAAGGGCGAAGAGCTCGAAGCTCTGGCGGCGTCCGGGGCGACGCTCGCCATTCATCTCTCGATCACGGCTCTCGCCCGGGTGGTCCGCGCTCTTTTGCCCCATTATGGGCGGGACTGCCCGGTTGCCGTCGCCTATCGGGTGAGCTGGCCGCAAGAGCTTTTGATCCGCGGCACCCTCGGCGACATCCGCGACAAGGTAAAGCGCGCCCGCATTACCCGCACCGCCTTGATCCTCGTCGGCCGGGTTCTCGGCGGCGAGCCGAAGGCCGAAAGCCGGCTTTACGCCGCCGATCATCATCATCTGCTGCGGCCGCAGAGGCGCTAGGCCGGATCATTCGCTTTCGGCCGCACCGCGGCGAGAGCCGCGAGGATGCTGAAGGCGGCGAGGAGGGTGAAGCTTTCGAGCGAGAGCCGGTAATTCCCGGTCCAGTCGCGCAACACGCCCGAGACGACCGGCCCCGCCGCTTGCGCCAGAACCTGCGCCGGCAGCACCAGGCCGCGGATTGCGCCGTAATTGGCGCGGCCGAAATAATCGGCCCAGGCGACCGGCAGCAAGGTCAGGATCCCGCCGACGCCGAGCCCGAAAAGGGAGGCCGCGATATAGGCCTCGGCCGTCGTCGCGATCTCCAGCATCACGAAGATCCCGGCCGCGAGCACCGCGCCCGTGAGCGCGAGCGGGTAGCGGATCGGCACGCGGCTCGGCAGAAAACCCCAGGTGAGGCTCGCTACTCCCGACATCAGGGAAAAAGTGCTGACGACGGTCGCGGCGATCGCCGGGGAGAAGCCGCGCTCGATCAGATAAGGCGCCTGATGGAGGCTCACCCCCGCCTGCACCGGATAGACGAGCACGGTGTAGAAGAGGAGCAGCCAGAAGGAGGGGGTGGCAACGGCTTCGCGGCGCGTGAAATCGCGCTCGCTCCGCGGTGCGGTTGCGCCGCTTTGGGACCGGCCCGCGCGTGCCGCGACCGGGCCGTCGGGATGAAGTCCCAAATCTTCCGGCCGGCGCGCGAGAAAGAGCAGGGTCGGGAGAAAGCCGACGAGGAGAACCGTCGAGCCGATCGCGAACCAGCCCTCCCGCCAGCTCCCTTCGAGCATCGCCAATTCCGCGATCAGAGGCATCGCGACGAGGCCCGCCATCTGCGCCAAGTTCGCGATCGCTATTGCGAAGCGCCGGCGCGCGACGAACCATTTGCTGAGAGTCGCATAGATGCCGAGGTCGAAGGGAGCGGCCCAAACCATGCGGGCGATGCAGAAAAGCACGTAGAACTCGAACAGCGACGCCGTGAGCGAGAGCAGCATCGCCGCCAGCCCCATGACGAGCACTGCGAGAGAGAGGACAAGCCGCGCGCCGCGCCGATCCAAGGCCGGGCCGATCAGCGGCGACGCGATGGCCGCGAGCACGCCGCCGAGTGAGACCGCGCCCGAAAACGCGGCGCGCGACCAGTGGAAGGCATGGGTCAGAGGTTCGACGAAGACCGACAAGGTCGCGACCGCCGCACCCTGCCGCGAGAACCCTGCGCAGCTGAGGCAAGCGAGCACGACCCAGCCGTAGTAAATCGGCAGGCGGGCGCTCAACCGCCGTGAAATGGCGGATTCGGCCCTCATCGCGGGCGAAACGCGCGAAGCGGAAGGGGGCGGCGTGGGCGGGTCAACGGCGCAGGGTGCCCAGCGAAGGGTTCACGAGGTCTTGCCTTTGAGCGCTCTGAGGAGCGCCTCCACGACCGCGCGCCGGTGGCTATCCCTGGCCCAGCTCAAGGCGTTGCGACCGGTATAGTCGGTCGCCTTGATGTTCGCGCCTTTTTGAAGAAGCAGCGTTACGATCGCAAGGTGACCCGCTCGGGCCGCGATCATCAAGGGCGTCATCCCGGCGTTGTTGACGGGATCGACTTCGGCTCCGGCGGAGAGAAGAAGCTTGGCGATCGCGGTCTGGCCGTTTCGCGCGGCGACATCGAGCGGCGTGTTCCCGAACATGTCCTTGGGGTCGAGCGCCGCGCCCGCTTTGAGGAGGATCTTCGCCATCGCGAGATTGCCTTTTTCGGCCGCGATGTGGAGGGCCGTCTGCCCCCGGGCGTCGGTCTCATCCGGGCTGTTTCCCGCCGCGATGAGGCTCTCGACTTCGGCCGTGTCCCCTTGCGCCGCGGCGCGCGCGACGTTGTTCCAGTAGGAAGCCAAGGGATTGTGTTCGCCGAAGAGGTTCATCTGCGCGCGAACCCCGCTCGGGATAAGAAGGATAAGAAAGAGCAAGAGGATCGCGGCACCGCGTGTTCTCATCGCATGCTCCTTTCCTCCACAGCCGTTAGAGGGTCTTCGAGCCAGAGGAGCGCCTCCTCGATCGTCTCGACGGTCGGGCCCGGTTCGGGCGGCGGACGGCGGATCATGACGACGGGGAGGCCCTCTTCGCGAGCGGCGAGGATCTTTGCCTCGGTCGCCGAGCCTCCGCTCGCTTTCGAGACGAGGAGATCGAGCCGGTAGCGCTCGATGAGGCGGCGCTCGCCGGCGAGCGTAAAGGGGCCCCGTCCGAGGACGATCTCGCATGAGGCGAAGGGCAAAGGCTGCCGCGGCGGCTCGATCAGGCGAAGCAGGAAATGCACGTGCCTCGCCGGCGCGAAAGCCGCGGCTTCCTTCGCTCCAACGGTGAGGAAGGCGCGCCGCGAGAGGCGGCCGACGAGGAGGGCGGCGGACGCCATGTCGTCGACCTCGATCCAGCGGTCGCGCGGGTCGCGGCGCCAAGAGGAGCGCAGAAGGAGGAGTCGCGGCACCCGGGCGCGTTCGCAGGCAACCCGCGCCGCGGCGGATATCCGAGCCGCGAATGGGTGGGTGGCATCGATGACGCAATCGACCCGATTTTCCGCGAGATAGCGCAAGAGACCTGCGGACCCGCCGAACCCGCCTCTGCGCACGCAGCCGACGACCGGTCCCGGCGACGCCGTGCGTCCGGCAAGGGAGGTTGTGACGAACCAGGCATCGCCGAACCGCGGCGGGATCGCGCGGGCGAGCGCCGAGGCCTCGGCAGTGCCGCCCAAGATCAGGACGGATTTGCGGTTCATCCGCTCGCTCGCGCGAGAATGGCGCCTGCGCGATCGACGATCGCGACCTCGACCTCGGTCTCTCCGGCGAGCGTCGCCAGCGCGACCTCGCGGGCCTGCGCCGCCACCCTCTCCGCGATCCTCGCGCGCTTTTCTCCCGCAAACTCGAGGATCTGGGCGGCGCTTTGGGCGGGTTCGCGCGCCGCAACCCCCTCGGCCGCAAGCATCGTCCGCAGCACGCCCAAGTCGAGCGGGCTTCGCGCGGAATGAAGGTCGAGATGGCCTTGCGCGAGCTTCGCAAACTTGGCGAAGCCGCCGGCGAGGGTGAGCCTTCTGACGGGATGCCGGCGCAGGTATTTGAGGAGCGCGCCCACAAAATCGCCCATTTCGATAAGCGCATGCTCGGGCAAATCGTAGAGGAGGCGGACCGCCTTCTGCGATGTCTCTCCGGTGGCGGCGGCGAGGTGTTCCTCTCCGGCCGCGCGGGCCACGTCGATGCCGCGGTAGATGGAATGGATCCATGAAGAACAGGAATAGGGGATGACGACCCCGGTGGTGCCGAGAATGGAAAGACCGCCGAGGATGCCGAGTCGCCCGTTCATTGTCCGCAGGGCGAGGCGTTCGCCGCCGGGGATCGAAATCGTGATGAGAAGGTCGGGAGGCGCCGGCGCGCCCCGCTCTCTTGCGAAGTCGCAGAGCGCCTCGCGGATCATCGCCCGCGGCGCCGGATTGATGGCGGGCTCGCCGACGGCAAGAGAGAGGCCCGGTCGGGTGACCACGCCGACGCCTTCGCCCGCGGCGAAACGGACCCCCGAGCCGGGCTCGGCGCACGCGGCTTCGACAATGACGAGAGCGCCATGCGTAACGTCGGGATCATCGCCCGCGTCCTTGACGACGCCGGCCCGAGCGCTCCGCGCCCGAACTTCAGCGAGCGCCAAAGGAAAGCTCGGAACCTCGCCGCGCGGGAGACGAATGGAAACGGGATCTTCGAAGCGGCCGCAGAGAAGAGCCGCGAAAGCCGAGCGGGCTGCGGCTGCGGCACAGGCGCCGGTGGTCCAGCCCCGCCGCAACGCTTGCCGTTCTTGATCCTTCATGCCCGCCGAGCTTAACAGAAAGGGCGATGTTCGGCACCGCCCGTCAGCAACACGCCCGTCAGGCCGTTGTGTGCGTCAAGTTCTGCAAAAAGGGCGAGCGTGGCGATGTTGGGCGTGGGTGGCGGCTCCGCTCCAGGCCCGCCGCCTTCGAATTTATCGGATCCCTTTAAGAAAGGTCTCGTTAAGCCTTTCCGCCCTACTCGGCGCGCCGCTATCGGCTTTATGCGATCCCATCGAGGATGTCGGCGGTTCGCCGCCGGGGTTCGCCATCGCCGCCAAGGTGGGGCGAAGAGGTTTTGCCGGCTGCGCCACCGTCTTCGGCGCTTCCGCCCCGGCCTGCAAAAGAGCGCCGGAGGGGGAAGCGTCGATGAGGGGTGCGAAGGTCGGTTCAAGCACCTTCAACAGCTGCACGGCGAGCGCGCTCGTAAAATGATATTGCGCCGCCGCCCGCCCGGGCACATAGGCCGTAATCGTCCCGAAAAAGCGATTGCCGAGGAAAAAGACAAAGGTTGCGGTGCGATCGACGACCCGCTGCGCGATGAGGCGCGCTCCGGGGCCCCAGGTGTCGAACCGGTTGTCGCCGGTTCCGGTCTTGCCGCCGACCGGCAAGAGTTGTCCGTCGGCCGCATGGTAGACGCCGCGCACGCGCACGCCGGTGCCGCCGGCTACGACAGCCAACAGCGCGTTTCGCACGGTATCGGCCACTTGCGGGAGAAGAACCTGCTGCGGCTTTCCCTTAAAGACCATGTCGGTTTCGTAGGGAGTTCCGGCGGCAAAATCGAGGCGCCTCAAAGCGATGGTCGGCAGGCGCTCGCCATGGTTGAGGATGATCCCTATCAGCTTGGCAAGCGCGTCCGGGCGATCGCCGGAAACGCCGATCGCCGTCGCGTAGGAGGGGGTAAGGTGAGAGAAGGGGTAGCCCTGCCTCTGCCAATTCTTCAAAATCTTGTCGTATGCCTGGTCGTCGAGCAGCATGCGGATGCGGAAATTCTGCTTGAACGGATGGCCGGTCTTGAAGAGCCAGCCGTAGGACTCCTCGATCGCCTTGCCGCTCGCCGCCATCACCTGGGCGCGCGAGGCGCCCGGATGATTGACGAGATAGGAGACGAGCCACAGCGCGAGAGGGTGAATTCCGGCGAGGTAGCCGCGGTCCTGGAGCGAGAACAGCCGCACTGAGGCCTGGCGATAGAGGCTCCAGAGCCGGTCGCGATCAAGGTATTGATGCGGGAATGCGCGTTTCATGAAGGCCGCGAACTGCGACTGCAAGGCATTGGGGTAGATCGAGCGGAAGGCGACGGCGCGGGGAAGCGGGGCGGGGCGCGCATGGCGGGTGAGCTTCGCCAGCATCTCCGCGGCGGAAAGACCCGCATATTCGCGGTAGAAGCGGGTGAGAAAGACTTGTCCTTCCTGGTGCGCGAAGCGCCGCAGATAGACCATGCGTTCGGGGTCACTCGGATTGGTCAGGAGTTCCTTCGTCCGTTCGCCGCCCTGGGCGACGTAATAGCGGACGAGGTCGCGCATGATCCGGATGAAGGCGTTGTTGATCGAATTCTGGAACGCGACCAGAACCGTCGGCCGCGAATAGTTTTCCCACTTCTCGAAGTTGGCGTAGGTTTCGACCCCGCCATCGGTGAAGAACGCGGCCGGGCTCCCCGAATAGGTGCGCTGCATCGCCGCGTCGAGCATCGGCTTGAGGTGTGTGTCGCGCGCGCCCGCGAGATAAAGAGCGGCCCATTTCGTGAGGGGGTCCTGCGCCTTGGCCGCTATTTCTTTCAGTTCCTTCGGTGACAGGGAATGAAAGCGGTGGTGAAGCGCCACCATCACGTCGAGATAGGTGATGAGTGTGCGCAACTTGGCGGTCGAGCCAAGCTCCAACTTGGCGCCCGAGTTGATGTCGAAGGGTTCGTCGAGGCTGTCCGCGTGGACCCGGACGTAATTGGCGTTCTTCCCGCGCTCGTACAGAACGACGCTCCACTTGACGCGGGCGGGGCTTGCCGCGCCGAGAAGCTGCACGCCGACAAGGCCGTGCGTGCGGACGAATTCGGGGTCGCTGAGATCGGCCAAGAGGCCGGTGACAGCCTTTTGCGCGCGCGCCGCGATCGTCGAATAGGCGGTCAGATCCAAGCGATCGAGATTGTAGACGCTCGGCAGGCGAAGCTCGGAGAGGAGCGTCGCCCGCAGGCGGTCGACGGCCTTGTTTTCGGTGAAGGAGACTTCGGGCGGCGGCGGCAGCTCTTGGCGAAAGCTGAGCCGGGTGCGCAGCGCCGCATCTTCCAACCGGCGGCTGATGACCCCTGCCGCAGCGAGCCGCCGCAGATAATAATCGGTCAGCTCGGCGAGCGCGGCTCGGCCCTTTTGCAGGAAATAGACGGGGCGCCGGCCGGCGAGGACGAGGCTCAGGAGCTGGCGATAGATGAGCGCTTTCCGAGAGAGCTCTTCCGGCGTCGCGGCGGGCTGACGCACCACGCGCTCCGCCTCTTTGAGAGAGGTGCCGTACCACACCCAAAGCGCATCGGGAATGCCGATCACCTCGCCATAGCCGGGCCATGAGCCGAACGGTTCCGAGTTGAGATAGGTGGCGACGATCCGCTCGCGCGCCGCCATCGTATAAGGCCCGTTGCGATAGGCGTCGATTGCCGCGGTCAGCATCTGCCGCAGCTTCTCGCCGTCGCTCGTTGTGCGCCCTCCCGCCGAGTGGCGGAATTTTACGATCTGGGTCGCGAGCGTGCTGGCGCCGCCTTCATGGATATGCACGCCGACGAGACGCGTGAAGCGCCCGGCCAAAGCGAGCAGAAACCGCTGCCATTCGATCGCGGGGTCGCGCCGCGGCGCATTGCGGTCGAGCAGAAACTGATCTTCTATGAAAAGAAGGCTTCTTACGAGAAGCGGCGGAATGCTCTCGAAGTCCGGGAAATAGCGCTGCGGATAGCGGATCTTGTAAATCGGGCGATCGTGGCGGCCGAGGATTTCGAGGCCGGCGCGCGGCTTTTCCTTATAAACGGCGTATCCGCCCTCCTTGACGAAGTCGCGAAGCCACGGCGACCAGCGCGCCTGTTCCGCAACCGCGTAATGATGGTCGCCGAGGGCATGGATGAAGGACGGCAACTCGGCATAACCGAGCCTCTCGTCATAAGGGCCGCCCTTGGGAAAGGGGATGTCGTCGCTCCGGCCCGATCCCAGAGCGAAGGTCATCTTGCGGCCCAAGATAGAGAACACGACGGATTGCAGATAGGAATCCTGCGTCTCGGCAAAGATCCCCCAACCGAGAAGCACGAGGAGAATGACGAGCAACCCCCAGCGCAGCGCCTTTACGCCGTCGAGAAAGGCTGCAAGCCATAGGCGGGTCCGATGCGGCGGATGGCCGTTCCTGCCGAGGATACGATCGAAGAAGGCGTCGACCATAAAAGCGGTCCCGCTTCACCCTGCCCACCGAAATGGAGAAACACGCGAGCGATCGCAAGGGATCCGCGATTGCCTTTGCGACAAGCGCGTCACACCGTGCTTTTTCGGCCACGCGCGAACGGCAACGGTGGAGAGGCACACCGCCTTCAAGCCGAATCGGCCAAGCAAAAACGCCGGGCAGGGCTGCGATTTCTTGTCGGGGGAAGCGCCGAAACGGGTCAGCCGCCGCCGATCTTGGGGATCAGGTAGACTTCGCTGTCGGGACGGATGGGCGCGGCGTAGGCGTCCTGAAAGATCTCGCCGTCGATCGCGATCGCCATCCCTTCCTCGATCTGATGGCCGAGGCCCGGAAAGCGGCGGTCGAGTTCGAGCACAAGGCGGCGAAACGTGGTCGCCTCGACCTCGAACTCCCTCTCGCCGCCGGTGAAGCGGCGGACCATGTCGCCGGAGATGACGACATGCGGCATATCACACCCTCGCCGTCATGCGGGCCTTACCCTCACGATGCGAGCTTCACCCCCACCCCGACCCTCCCCCATCGAGGAGGAGGGAGTTGGGATGCGATGAAAGCCGTTGCCTCCCCTCGATGGGGGAGGCCGGCGCAAAGCGCCGGGTGGGGGTGGCGCCGGCGCCTCTCGCTCACCCATCGCTCTTGTCGAGCGCGGCCAGCACATGCGGCGGCGACATCGGCAGGTCGCGCAAGCGCACGCCGGCCGCGCGATAGATGGCGTTGGCGACCGCCGCCGTCGGCGGCACGATCGGCACCTCGCCCACCCCGCGCGCGCCGAAAGGATGGCGCGGGTTCGGCACCTCGACGAGGACCGTGTCGATCATCGGCAGATCGGAGGCGACGGGGATGCGGTAATCGAGAAAGCCCGGGTTGTCGAGCCGGCCCTCCCCATCATAGATATACTCTTCGTTGAGCGCCCAGCCGATCCCTTGCGTGACCCCGCCCTGGAGCTGGCCTTCGACATAGGCGGGGTGGATGGCGCGGCCGACATCCTGGATCGCCGTGTAGCGCAGGATCTTGACGGCGCCGGTCTCGCGATCGACCTCGACGTCGCAGATGTGCGTGCCGAAGCCGGGCCCCGCGCCTTGTGCGTTGATCGACAGTTCAGCGCTGATGGGACCGCCGGTGCGCGCCGATCTGAACGCGATCTCGCCCAATGACAAGGGCTCGAAGGCGCCGGCGTTGGGCCCGGCCGGATAGGCCATGCCGTCACGCCACTCGACCGCCTCGGGGCTGATCTCCCACATCATCGCCGCGCGTTTTTTGAGTTCCTCGACGACGCGCTCGGCCGCCTCGGTCGCCGCCATCCCGGTCGCAAAGGTGACGCGGCTGCCTCCGGTCAGAAAGGTGTAACCGATCGAGGCGGTATCGGCGACGATTGCGCGCACCCGCTCGACCGGGATGCCCAGAACCTCGGCCACCATCATCGCGATCGAGGCGCGCGAGCCGCCGATATCGGGATTGCCGGTGGCGACGGCGGCCGTCCCGTCTTCGGCGATGTGGACGGCCGCGCTCGATTCGCCGCCGATATTGAACCAGAAGCCGGAAGCGATCCCGCGTCCCTGACCCGGGCCGAGCGGCGCCGTCCAATGCGGATGCGCGCGCACCGCCGCCAAGGTTTCGGCGTAGCCGATATTCTGCCAGGTCGGACCGTGCACCGCCTTCGTGCCGTCACGGGCGGCGTTCTTTTCGCGCAAGCTCAGCGGATCGATGCCGAGTTCGATCGCCAGTTCGTCGAGGCAGCTTTCGACGCCCCACGAGGCGTTGGGGGCGCCGGGCGCTCTGTAAGCCGCGACTTTCGGGCGATTGCAGACGACATCGTAGCCGGTGACGCTGGCGTTCGGCAGGTCGTACATCGCGAACGCGCACATGCAGCCGGGCCCGACCGGCGAGCCGGGAAAGGCGCCCGCCTGATATTTGAGCACTACCTCGCCGGCCGTGAGCCGCCCGTCCTTTTTGGCGCCGAGCTTTACTTCGACGACCGAGCCGGCGGCCGGCCCGCTCGCGCGGAACACTTCCTCGCGGGTCATCACGATCTTGACCGGCCGGCCCGATTTCCGCGCCAAAGCGAGGGCGACGGGTTCGAGGTAGACGAGGGTCTTGCCGCCGAAGCCGCCGCCGATCTCGGCCGGCATCGCGCGGATGTTGGAAATGTCGATGCCGAGAAGGTGAGCGCAGTACTGGCGCACCATGAAGTGGCCCTGGCTCGAACTCCAGATCATGCACTGGCCGTCGGCGGCCACTGCCGCAACGCAGGCATGAGGCTCGATATAGCCCTGGTGGACGGGCTTTCCGGTGTAGCGCCGCTCGATGATGTGATCGGCTTCGCGAAAGCCCGCTTCGACATCGCCTTTGGTGAAATTGATCCTTTTGGCGATGTTCGAAGGCCGGCTCGGTTTGGGCTCGACCCCTTGGGTGAAAAGGGTGTCGTGCAAGAGCGGGGCGTCTTCGGCCATGGCCGCTTCGACATCGATGACGAAAGGCAGCACCTCGTATTCGATCTCGATGAGATCGAGCGCGGCCTCGGCAATCGCCGGGCTCGTAGCGGCGACGGCGGCCACCGCATGGCCGTCGTAAAGAACCTTGCCGCGCGCCATGCAGTTGCGCGAGAGGTCGCGGAAATCCATGATGGCTTCGCCCGCAAACGCTTCCTCCGCCGCGATATCCGGGAAATCGGCCGCAGTGACGACGGCCTTCACCCCGGGAAGGGAGAGCGCCTTTTCCGTGTAAATCCTCTTGATGCGGGCGTGAGCGTGGGGGCTCCGTTTGATCTTTCCCCAGATCATTCCGGGCATCGTCATGTCGGCGCCGAAATTGGCGCGTCCCGTCACCTTGTCGACGCCGTCGGGACGAATCGGACGGGTGCCGACGACTTTCAAATCCTTGCCGATAAACGTCATGAGGACCTCCCTTCGCCCGCGGAATTATTCCGCCGCTTCCCGGCGCATCTCGCTCGCGGCATCGAGGACCGCGCGGATGATCTTGTCATAGCCGGTGCAGCGGCAGAGATTGCCGGCGAGCCAATAGCGCGCCTCTTCCTCGGTCGGGTTGGGGTTCTCGTCCAAGAGCGCCTTGGCGGCGACGATGAAGCCCGGCGTGCAAAAGCCGCACTGCAACGCCGCGTGTTCGAGAAATTTCTGCTGGACCGGGTGGAGCGTATCGCCCGTGGCGATGCCTTCGACCGTGGTGACGGTGCGGCCCTCGGCCTCGACACCGAGCATCAGGCAGGAACACACCATGCGGCCATCGACGATGACGGTACAGGCGCCGCAGTCGCCCGAGGCGCACCCTTCCTTGCTGCCCGTCAGGTTGAGCGTGTCGCGCAACACGTCGAGCAAGGTCTGTTGCGGCTCGCACAGGAACTCGACGGGCTCGCCGTTGATGGTGGTCGAGACGTGGTACTTCTTCATCAGCATTCTCCGGCGCGCTTGAAGGCGATGGCGGCCGTGCGTCGCGCGAGGACGCCCGCCACCTTGATGCGGTATTCGATGGTGCCGCGCTTGTCGGTGATGGGTTTAGAGGCGCGGCGCGCGGCAGCGTCGAGACGCGCCAGCGTCTCCTCGTCGAGCCAGTGCCCGACAAGCGCTTCGGCCGCCTCGGGAACGAGGATCGGCGTCGGCGCCACGGCCCCGAGGACGACGCGCGCGTCGCGGCACACTCCGCGCTCGCCAAGGGTGACGTTGACGGCGCAGCCGACGACGGCGATGTCCATCTCCGTGCGCGGGATGAAGCGCAGATAGGCGTCGCTCTGGTGCGGCGCCGGCTTCGGCACATGGAATTCGACGAGAAACTCGCCTTTCTTGAGCGAGGTCTGGCCGGGGCCGGTGACGATCGCCTCGACCGGAACTTCGCGCGTGCCCTCGGGGCCGGCGACGACACAAGTCGCGCGCGCGGCGATCACCGCGGGGACGCTGTCGGCCGCGGGCGAGGCATTGCATAAATTCCCGCCGAGCGAGGCGCGGCCTTGGATCTGCTGCGAGCCGATGAGATCGACCGCTTCGGTAATCCCGGGCCACGCTCGGCACAAAGGCGCGCAAGCGCTGATCGAGGCTCCGGGCGTGGCGGCGCCGATGACGAAATGATCGCCCGCGTCCCGGATGCCGATGAGATCCGGGATCCTTTTCGTATCGACGATGAGCTCGGGGCGCGAGCGGCCGGAACGAAGCTGCACCAAAAGATCGGTTCCGCCCGCAAGGCATTTGGCGAGACCGGGGGCGCTCGCAAGCGCGCGAACCGCCTCGTCGATTGTCGTTGGCGCGATGAAACTGAGCCCGGGCATGTTTTCTCCTGACATCGAAGAGAGGAAGGGTGCGCGGCGCAAGGCCGCACCAACCCCTCCGCCTCTGGCGACACACGTCTCGTACCGCTTTCGCTTACACTACCACGGCCCGCCCCGTGAAGCGTTATGTCGTGCAAGGCACCTCTGAGCGGGATGCTGATCTCCCTCGCCGGCAACTCCTCACGGGATGCGATAGCGTTCGAGGAGGGCGGGATCGAGCGCGATGCCGAGTCCGGGGCGCTCCGGCGGCGCGATGAGCCCGTCCTTGCCGAGGGTCAGCGGTTCCCGCAAAAGCGCGTCGCGCAGAGGGTTTTCGTTCTGGTCGAATTCGAGGACGAGGCCGTTCGGGATCGAGGCGAGGAAATGAAGAGAGGCGACGAGGAGGATCGCCGTCCCAAACGCGTGCGGCGCGACCATCTTGCCGCAGGCCTGCGCCAGGGCGGCGATGCGCCGGCATTCGGAAAACCCGCCCGACAAGGAGAGATTGGGCTGCGCGATGTCGATGGCGCCGCGAAGGATGAGCTCGCGAAAGCCGAAAAGACCGTTTTCGGTCTCGTAGCCGGCGATCGGGGTCGCAAGCGCGTCGGCGACGGCGGCGCTTCCCGCGATGTCGTCGGTCGCGACCGGCTCCTCGATCCAGCTGAGCCCGTAAGGTTCGAGCGCGCGGCCCCTTTCAATCGCAAAAGCGGGGCTCCATGCGCAATTGGCGTCGACCATCAGCCTCGCCTTGGGGCCGAGCGCACGGCGTACCGCCGCCACGCGCGCGAGGTCTTCCTCGGGCTCGACCTCGCAGAGTTCGGCATCGGCGACGAAATGGCGGTTTGGCGAGCCGGTCGAAGGGTTTCGTCCCACCTTCATCTTCATCCCGCGGAAGCCGCGCGCGCGGTAGCCTTCGGCTTCGGCCGCCAGTTCCTCGACGCCTTTGCCCGGTGCGTAAAAGCCGCCGCTCGCATAAGGCTCGACCCGCTCGCGGCAGGCGCCGAAAAGGCGGTAGAGCGGCAGCTTCGCGACTTTTCCCGCGATGTCCCAAAGCGCCATGTCGATGCCGCCGAGCGCGCTCATGACGACGCCGCGCCGGCCGTAATGGCGGGTCCTCGCAAAAATCCTTTGCCAAATCCCTTCGATCAAAAGCGGGTCTTCGCCGAGAAGCATCGCTTTGAGTTCGCCCTCGATGAGCGTCTGCGCGGCGCCGCCTGCGAACCCCGCCTCGCCGATGCCGGTGAGGCCGCCATCGGTCGCGATCTCGACGATGAGCCCCGCCCGGCTCGAAAGAAACCCTCCGGCGCTCGCATAGGGCGGATCGCACGCAGAGCGCAGAGCGATGGTGCGGATATCGACGATTTTCATGTCACGGCTCCCCGAGAACGGCGAGAAACTCGCACTGGATTTCCATCGGCGGCGCGAGGTCGCGCGCGGCCATGGTATGGCGCGCGGGGCGCGAATGCGGATCGGGAAACATCGCAACCCAGTGCCGGTTGAGCACCTCGCGCCGCGAGCGGTCGGCCATCCATACCGTCATCTTGAGGATGTCGTCGGGGCTGCCGCCGGCCGCGGCAAGGACCCTTCGCACGTTGTCGAACATCAGGGTACATTGGCGGTCGAGATCGGCCGGGACCTCGCCCGTCTTCGGGTCGGTGCCGGAAATGGCGCCGGTGGCGAGAAAGGGGCCGCGCCGCGATGCGCTCGGGATCGGGTTCTTGTGTTTGACCCCGCCGACCTCGATGCTTTGCCGTTTTTCCATGACCGTCCTTCCGCGCAAAAGGAGATAGAGAGGCGAGCCTCGGGACGATAGGCGCGCGGCGCGCCGGCAGGCAAGGGAGGAAGGAGGCTCATGCTTTCGGAAGCTGAAGCGCGCTTTCTCGCCGCGGGGCGCATCGCCCGTCTCGCGACCGCCGACCATGAGGGCCGCCCGCATGTGGTCCCGGTCTGTTTCGCCGTCAGCCGGGGCCGCCTTTATATGACCATCGACGAGAAGCCGAAGCGCAGCTCGCGCGGCCTCAAACGCCTCAGGAACATCGCCGAAAACCCTTCTGCCGCGGTCGTCGTCGACCGCTACGAGGAGGATTGGACGCGTCTCGGCTGGGTGATGCTGCGCGGGCGCGCGGGGATCCTCGAAGAGGGCGCGGAGCACGACCGCGCGCAGGCGCTTCTTCGCGCCCGCTATCCGCAATATGGGACGATGCGCCTCGAAGGGCTCCCCGTGATCGCGCTCCGCATCGAGCGCGTGGCGAGCTGGGGCAATCTCGCCGTCGATTAGGTTTGTGAGCCGAAGCCGACGAACTCATCTGCTCATCTCTCCGCCAGACCTCTGCCGGATTGCTTCGTCGCGGAGTTTATCCTCGGGCCGCGCGAAGCGCGGACCCGTGGGCTCCTCGCAATGACACTCTCTTGTCATTCTCTTGTCATTGCGACCCCCGGACGACCGCCCTGCGGGCGTTCCGGGGGGAAGCAATCTCATGGCGACGACGGGCTTGTCAAAGCTCGTCGTATAAATCGCGCCACTCGGGATTGAAGCGGTTAATCAGTTCGATCTTCTTTCTCCGCGAGCCCGCCTTGATCTGT
>JAKAOO010000078.1 GCA_021812165.1 Pseudomonadota bacterium
CCGAGGCCGCTGCGGCGCGCCTTGCCGTCTCCGAGCTGCGGGCGGCCCTCGATCGGCTCGCCCGCGCAGAATGGGCGCGCCGCGACCGCCTCCAATCGCTCGCGCTCGAAGAGCGTTCGTGGAAAAAGCGGGAAGAGCAGTCTCTCGCCGAGCGCGCGCTTTACGCCGAGAGGCGGGCGGCGCTCGAAGCGGAAGGCCGCGCTCTCGCCGAACGCCCGGCGGCGATCGGCGAGGAAAGCGCGCGGCTCGGCGCGCGGCTTGCCGAACGGTCGGGGAATCGCGAGCGCGCGCAGGCGGCTCTGGGTCGCGGCGAGGAGGCGTTCGCGGCAAGCCTCGACGCCTTGCGCGTTGCCGAAGAGGCTCTTGCCGAGACGCGCGAACGCCGCGCCCGCGCCAAGGCGCTCTGCGAAAGCGCGGAAAGCGCGCTTTCACGAGTTGCGCGCGAGATCGATGAGCGGTTCGCGGGGGCTCCCGATCCGCTTGCCGGTGGCGGCGACGAAAGCCTGCCCGAGGAGAGCGAGGTGAAGGCGCGTCTCGAACGCCTCACCCAGGCGCGCGCGGCGCTCGGTGCGGTCAATCTCGCCGCCCTCGGCGAGAGCGCCGAGGTCGCCTCGGAGATTGCCCGTCTCGAACGCGAGCAGGGCGAACTTGCGGCGGCGATCCAGCGCCTGCGGCGCGGCATCCGAACGATCGAGGAAGAGGGCGCGCGCCGGCTTTCCGCGGCGTTTGCAAGCGTCAATACGCATTTCGCGGCGATTTTCGCGCGGCTCTTCGCAGGCGGCCGGGCGCATCTCGAAATGGTCGCGGAGGAGGACCCGCTCGCTCCCGGCCTCGAAATCATGGCAAGTCCGCCCGGAAAGCGCTTGCAGGCGTTGTCGCTCCTGTCGGGCGGCGAGCAGGCGCTGACGGCGCTCGCCCTTCTCTTCGCGGTCTTCCTCACCAATCCGGCGCCGGTCTGCGTTCTCGACGAGGTCGAGGCGGCTCTCGACGACGCCAACGTCGTCCGTTTCTGCGATCTCGTCGAGGAAATCGCGGGCGCCGCCGGCACCCGGTTTCTCGTCGTCACCCACAACCCCCTGACGATGGCGCGCGTCGATCGGCTCTACGGGGTCACCATGCTCGAACGCGGCGTCTCCCGCCTCCTCTCCGTCGATCTCGCCCGCGCCGCCCGCCTGCGCCAAACCGCCTGACGAGAGCGATCGCCTCCGCGGCATGCGAGACCCGCCCCCGCCGCTTGGAATTCTCAGGTAAAGGCGAGATGTCGCCAACTATCGCCGGCTCGTGCCGCGGAAGCCTGGATCCCGGCTCTCCGTCGGGGTGGCGAGAAATCGAGCCATGAGGGGTTTTGCCCAGCCCCGCAGCATAATCCGCCGACACACCGGGGGCCGGCCCCGACCTGGCGGAAGGCGCTGCGGACGTCCGCCCGACGCTCGCTATTCAGGGCCGTCTACTCGCAAAGGATAGTTCGATATCAGCACCTCGCCATAAGTGCCCCGCGCCGCGGCCTTTGCGGATATCACGCTCCGACGCGAGAGCGGCGTGCACCCGAAACCCTTCACCCTGTAGAGCTCCCGGATGCCTGGGAAGTCTGCATTGCTCAGCAACGCAAATACATGCCGTGTGTGCGCCCTCACAAGAGCGTCCCTCAGCCGAATCTGATCCGACCAGCTAAAGAGCTTATCATTATACTTGATGAACCCGTTCCGGTTGTGAGCAACAGAATATGGGGGATCGCAAAAAACAAAATCGCCCTCTCGCGCTTCGTCAATTAGCGCCTCGAAATCGGAGCAGCGGAAATCCACGCCAGCGATCGCTTCGCTCACCTCCTGGAAGTTATCGTAGGGGTAGATCAGCACGCTCTTGCTCCCCTTCGGCACGTTGAATTTCCCCGATCGATTTACCCTGTAGATCCCGTTGAATGACGCTCGGTTCAAATACAGAAACCTGATGGCTCGATCGCCCCTTTCCCTAGGCTCCGTGGCCCTGACATTGTAGTACAGCGCGCCAGAATGATTTAAAGCGTAATCGACCAGGCCGTCCCAAATAATAGACCAGTCCTCCTGGATCTGCTGATAGCAGTTGATTAGTTCCTCACTGACGTCTGATAATACCGCCGCCCGTGGCCGCAGAGCAAAGAACA
This sequence comes from Pseudomonadota bacterium, assembly GCA_021812165.1. Lineage (GTDB taxonomy): Bacteria > Pseudomonadota > Alphaproteobacteria > ATCC43930 > CGMCC-115725 > AP-15. The sequence goes on from JAKAOO010000078.1 coordinate 2,141, forward strand.
TGGCACCGCTGCCCACGAAAGGCTCGTAATAGCGCCCGAATCTGACTGGGGAGATCTCGGCCGCTCTCGTCGCGAGCCACCGCTTACCGCCCGGCCATTTGAGGAAGGGCGCGCTGGTATACCAGACACGGGTTCCGGACAAGGATTGGCGCCCAGCGCTAGGCGGCCTTCGCCGCATCCAGCCGTGCAAAGAGATTTGACTTCAGCCAATCAATGAAGGTGTAGTCCTCTTCTGTGTAAACTCGTAACGAGCTCGGATGTGCAGCAACTCGGCGAATTATGTTTAGCTTTTCCATCCAGTCGAGATAATAGGTCTTCCCCTTCCTTTCCGCCGTCATCTCGATGTTTAAGACCGATTTGAAGTGCTCCCAGTTGTTCTTTTGCCTCACTATCTGCATCAGTTCGATGGTGTCCACGTATGCCTCGCGCGGACGGCGACTTTCAGGCGGATCCTCCTGTTGCCGGCGGTAAGCCTTTGCCTTTGTTTCAGCGCTCTCGATGCCGATGTCCCAATACGCTTTCTCCCGGGAGCCTGTGATCTCGTGCTCCCCGTGAACGCGCTTCAGCACGTAAAAGACGTAATCGCTGAGTTCCCGGGTCATCCGCATGACGTCTTGGTTTGCCTGCTCCACCCGTGCTTCGTCCCTTTCCGCGAGCCATTTTTTCAGGTCGGCGCCACCAAAATCGGGGCGTTGCTCGTGTATGAGCCGGCGCAAGTTGTTGAAGTATTCGGCCACCCCGCCCTCCCCGAACTTTCGAGAAAAGTTCCTCAGGAATTCGTCGTCGGACGCGCCGCGGATGTAGTCCAAGACGGGAGGGATCACGGCGCTCGCCTCCGCCATGAGTTCGCCATCTGACGCTAACTCTGGGTCAACTCCCCGCTGCAAGGCGACGTATCGGAAAATCTCCGCAACGAGCAGGAGCTGTGCACGTACACCCGGATTGCTCAGGACCGCGCCTGCTTTGCCCTTTTCCCATCGGGCAGGACTGCTATCTCGAATCTCGGCAAAATACCCATTCAGGAATTTCCGAGCCCGCTCGACGGTCTCCTCGTCGGTCGCCCCGGATAATGGCCCGATTGCGTAGCTCTTATGGAGTACCCTCCCTATCAGGCCGGATCGGACCAGGCCCTTCGAGACCTCGCCTATCGTTAGTGCCGTCCCCTCCGCGTCGTCCAGCCCCTCCATGCTGAACCGCTGGTAAAAGGGACCGGAGCGATCGACGTTCATCTTTCTTATAAGCGCGGACGCCAGTGCCTCGAGCCGCTCTTGCGGTTCGGGGGAGCCCCATTTCAGGTCCGCCTCTAGGGCGACCCGGATTGTCTTCGGTACCTTTTTCTGGGTGTTGTTTATTGTGATAAACAGGTCCGCTTCTGTTGTGATATCGAGGCCCTCGAAAGCGAGAACGAACAGGTTGTGTTGGAGATATTTGTCGCTAAGACGCGAATACCCGTAGAGTCTGTGCTGTCCGTCAATCACCCAAGCCGATTTGTACCGGCACGGCAAGTGCAGCCAACCAAATTTCAGATTTTCCGTGCTGTCTTCCTTGCTCGACAGGAGGTCAAACCTGCAGAGGTCCTTGAAGTTCACCAAAATGTTGGTTGGAAAATAGCCACCCTTCTTTATAAACTCCCCTATCTTTTTGATTCGGCTCGGCGAGACCATTCTCTGGTACGCCGGTTGCCCACTGGGATGGTTTAGGGCGTGGTGGTTGACGAAGGCGATCTTGAGGAGATGCACGGCTGGGACGACGAACGTGTAGAAGCTGTTCTTCCCGAGGCGTCCTCTCACCGCCGGAACTATCACGTCCTCCAGTCCGGGGATCTTTTTCCCGTGCAGAAACTCGGCAAGGAATTGGAAACGCCCTGCTGGTCCCATGTGCCGAATAAATTTGTCGTAGTAACGAAACTCGTTTTCTGTAACTACGCGAATATTGAAGGAGTTCGCCCGATCCAAATCCGGCTCGGACCACACGATGTTGCGGGTAACGTAGATCCAGATGACCTGGAGCTTGGAGGCTCTTCCGTAGATCCGGCGAATCGCGTCGCCGATCGGCTTTTGCAGGGCGTACGTCTCCGCAAGGTCCTTAGAGAGCGACTTGCGGCCGCGGTCTACGCGGGACTTGCACTCGATCACCAAAACGGTCTCGTCGTCCTTGGCGAAAACGTCGATCTGTTTTGCGTCGGTCGTCTCGTCGGGCCTTCGGTATTGAAGCTCGAAATTCCTGGCGTTCATCTGGGGATAGCGCATCCGGCGCAAGAGCGCCCATGTCGCGTCCTCCAGATGCACGTCGTGCGCTTTTTTCTGGCGCAGCCGCAGCCGGCTCTTGCCGCGCCTGTGCACTTCCCAGGCTTCGGCGACGAACCGTTCTTCATCCGCGGGATGGACGCTTCGATACACGTAGGGGTCGTTTCGTCGGCGATATTCGGAAGCCAGATCCGCCTCGGAGGTGAGCAGGCTGCCGCGAATCACCTCCGGAGCGTCCACCTGCATCACAGTGCGTCCACGCGGGTCGTCGCCCGCCGGGGCCCGCAAGTCTTCGGCGGAGACTGCCCCCGCGCGTGAACGAAGGGTGTCCGACATGCTGGCTCCTCGAACGTGGGGCTATGCGCGGACTGCCATTATAGGATACTTCAACCATCGGAGGCAGAAGTTAAGACACCTGCAATTCGCGGTGCACCCTGAGTGCTCGGCGCTCCACCCCCGCCCCGACGGACACCCTCGCCCGCGCGAGCGTTACGCAGGCGCATAATAGAGGCGTACCCTTCTTTCGAGCGTGGAGGAAGCATGGCGCGCGGCGGGCAAGGCGAGCTTTTCAGGCGCGAGGAACAGCTCGAGCTATTCCCCGATTCGCGTGCTCCCGCCTATCGCCCCGATCCCGACAAGGTGCGAAGCCGGCTGCACAAGATCCTCGCCGAGGCCCGTGCGGCAGAGCGGCTGCCGTGGGAGCCGACGCGCACCTCCCTCTATCGGAAGATCTTTCCCCAGATGACGCTCTGGCTCCCCGAGGACGAAGGCGCGCAGTTGCGTATCGAGTTCGAAACCGAATTGGCGCGCTTAGAGGAAAGCTGAGCGCTTCGCGCGACCGCGCGCGGCGAGGGGGCGCGCCCGACTCCCCTCCGTGGTGCCGAAGCTTCACCCCTAGCGGCTTCGGCCAACTTCGGTATTGCAAAATAGGCAAATATATGCTAATGACTTATTCCTCTGCTTCCGGTGGAATCAACATTTAGCCGTCATGGCCGGGCTTGACCCGGCCATCCACGTGCCAAAATATGACTAGTTTTCATTCGCTTCGTGGATGCCAGGAACAGGTCCTGGCATGACGCAAGACGCGATATCTAGGAATGCTTGACGCAGAGGGATAAGCCTTATATGCTAATATCACAATACTAGTGTCACAACAGCGGTCGGCTGTCGGCGAGCCGCCGCACCTCGTGGAGATGCCGATGGCTGCAGATCTGCTGCAGATGGAGCCAAACTTGCCGCAGGCGCCGAGCCGAGGGAGGGGTCCGGGCGGTCTCTTCGTCGAGAGGCTCGTGCGGCGTCGGGCGGAGGATCGGGCGATCCCTGATATGGACCTGATAAAAACAGGGGAAACAGGAGCCGCGCGCGGGTCGCCGCGGGCGGTCGCGATCTCGATCGGCGCCTCAAGATTGCGGAAGAACGGCCCTGCCGCGCCCGCCTCACATTCCTCCCCGGAGGTGCGCCACACTGCCTCACCACCCGCTCCGCTCTATCTCTTTGAAAACACGAGCAGAAATATTAAGCTGCGGGCTTGACAGCGAGCGGAGGCGCCACTAAGTTCCGGGCCGTTTCGGCCGCGATGTGCGCCGGAACGGGTCGGTTGGCCGCGTCACAACGATGAAGGAAGAGAGGCCATCGGACCCTCTGGCGCGGCTTGGCGAAAGGCTCGACAGGGCAGAGCGCCGGAGGGCCGAGCGGCAGGGCAAGAGCACCCCCGGCGAAGGCCTCGGTTTCGGGTTTCGTGTCGGGGTCGAGCTGGTGTCGGCGCTTGCCGTGGGCGTCGGGCTCGGGTATCTGGCCGATCGGTATATCGGCACGCGGCCTTGGGGGGTGATCGTCGGCTTCTTTCTCGGGGCTGCGGCCGGCATGCTCAATGCAATCCGTGCGCTGCGCGAGTGGGGGAAGAGCAGTGGGCCTCCTCCCTCCGCCTGACGGAAGAGAAAGGGCTCGGCGAGACGCCGTCCGAGGGAATGGGGTTTGGAGAAGAACGTGTCAGCTAGCCCGCTCGCGCAGTTCCTGATCACGCGGCTCATCCCGCTCCATATCGGGCGCTACGACATCTCCTTCACCAATGCCTCGCTCTTGATGACGATCATCGTCGCGCTCATCACGCTTTTGCTCGTCGCGACGACGCGGCGCGCCGCCCTCGTTCCCGGGCGCCTGCAGTCGGTCGCCGAACTCTCTTACGAGTTTGTGGCCGGCATGGTGCGGGACACGATCGGGAGCGAAGGAGAGCAATATTTCCCGCTCGTCTTCTCGATCTTCATGTTCGTCCTCTTTGCCAACCTCCTGGGCCTCGTCCCCTACAGCTATACCGTGACGAGCCAGGTCGTCGTCACCTTCGCCTTGGCGATCTTCGTCGTCGGGCTGGCGACGCTCGTCGGCCTCTTGCGCCATCGGTTCCACTTTTTTTCGTTTTTCTTTCCGCCCGGCGCGCCGATCCTGCTCGCTCCGATCCTCATCCCGGTCGAGATCATTTCCTATCTGTCGCGCCCGGTGAGTTTGAGCCTGCGGCTGTTCGCCAACATGATGGCCGGGCACACGATGATGGCGGTCTTTGCCGGCTTTGTCGTCGCGCTCGGTTTCTTCGGCTTCCTGCCGATCGTCGCGAACGCCGCCATGTACGCCCTCGAACTCGTGATCGCGGTGCTCCAGGCCTACGTCTTCGCGATCCTCACCTGCCTCTACCTTTACGACGCCATCCACCTCCACTGACTCACCTCGGAAAAAGGACGCTTCCATGAACGGATTTGCCGCCAGAATGATTGGTGCGGGTCTTGCCGCGATCGCTCTTGCCGGGGTCGGCGCCGGCATCGGCAACGTCTTCGCCGCCCTCGTCACCGCGATCGGGCGCAATCCCGGCGCCCGCGACCAGGTGTTCGGGATCGGGATGTTGGGCTTTGCTTTGACCGAGGCGGTGGCGTTTTATGCGCTCCTCGTCTCGATCCTGGAGTTGTTCGTCCTTAAATGATCCGGGCGAGGCCCGCGACCCTCATGCCTTGAACGCCGCCATGCCGCAACTCGACGTTTCCACCTACCTGCCGCAGCTCTTCTGGCTCGCGGTCACCTTTTTCGCCCTCTACCTTCTGATGAAGTTCGTCGCGCTTCCCCAGGTCGGCGCCGCGATCGCCGCGCGGCGCGGCCGGATCGAGGAGGATCTCGCCGCCGCCGCTTCCCTCAAATCCGAGGCGCAGACGGCCTTGGCCGCGTATGAAAAGTCTCTCGCGGCGGCGCGGTCTGAGGCGCAGGCTCTCATCCGGGAAGGCGCCGAACGCCTCGCGGCCGAAGCGGCCGAGCGGCATCGCGAGCTGGCGCAGAGGCTCGCAGAGGAAGCCGCGGCGGGGGAACGGGAGATCGCCGCGGCAAAAGAGCGCGCGCTTGCCGAGATCGGGAGCCTCGCCCCCGACCTCGCGCGAACGGTCGTGGAAAAGCTGACGGGGTCTCTCCTCTCGGCTCCCGGCGCGGCGGCGGAATGATGCCCGAATTCCTTCGCGAGCCCGAATTCTGGATCCTCGTTTCCGCCGTGGCGCTGTTCGTCGTCATCTGGAAGCCGCTCAAGCGCTCGCTCATCGGCTCTCTCGACGCCCGCGCCGAGCGCTTGCGGGTCGAGCTCGAAGAGGCGAGAAAGCTCTCGGAAGACGCCCGGCGCCTGCTTGCCGATTATCAGAAGAGAGAGCGGGAAGCCTCCGCCGAGGCGGAGGCGATCCTCGCCCATGGCCGCGCCGAGGCCGAACGGGCAGCCGAGCGCGCGGCGCGCGATCTCGAAGAGGCCCTTCTGCGCCAGCGCCGCCACGCCGAGGAGCGCATCGCTCAGGCCGAGGCGCGCGCGCTTTCCGAGATCCGCGCGGCCGCGGTCGATCTCGCCATCGCCGCCGCGCGGGAGACGCTGGTGCGGGAACTCGACGAAGCGCGCGGCAGCCGCCTCATCGACGAGGCGATCGCGGCGGTGCCGAAAGGGCTCCAATGACCGCGGCCCCTCGCCATTCGCCGCCCGCTCAGGACAAGAAGTCCGCGACCATCTTGATAAAATCGCGGACCATGATCGGCTTTGCCACATAGCCGTCGCAACCGCTGCCGAGAGCGCGCCTCTCGTCTCCCGACATGGCAAACGCGGTGACCGCGATGATCGGGATCCCTTTGGTGCGATCGTCCTCCTTGAGCCAGCGCGTGACTTCGAGGCCGGAGACATCGGGAAGTTGCAGATCCATCAGGATCAGATCGGGATGGTGTTCGCGCGCGAGGTGGATGGCTTCGAGCCCGTCGCCGGTCGCAAGCGTCTCGTAACCATGCGCTCCCAGAAGATCGATAAGAAGCTTCAAGTTGAGGGGGTTATCCTCGACGACGAGGATCCGCTTGGCTCCCGCCTTTTCAGGTTCTCTGGTCTCGGGGCAGCTCATCGCGGGGAAATCGACATGGAGGAGCCAGCACGCTCGTTCTTAAACTGCAACCGGCCATTGTGGAAGTCCCGCGTCGGAATCGGCGAAAGTGATGGCGAAAAGAGGCTTCGCCCATCATTTCCCGCCGCCGCGCCGGAGGGCTTCCATGGCGCTCCTCCATTTTTCGCTCTCAATCCTCAACGATAAGTTGATGCGGAAGAGAAACCCGCCAGTTGTCACGCCGCCCCGCTCCATGCGAGGCTTCGCGGGGACGGGAAGGAATTTCTCATGAGCACTCTCAAGATCTATGGGGTCGCCCGCTCGCGCGCGTTTCGCACGCTCTGGGCCGCGGGCGAGCTCGGTCTCGCCTATGAGCATGTGCCGGTCGATTTTGCAAAAGGGGAAACGCGAACGCCGCGCTTTCTCGCCCTCAACCCGAGTGGTCATGTTCCGGTGATCGAGGAGGACGGCTTTCGGCTTTCGGAGTCGATGGCGATCAACCTCTACCTCGCCAAGAGATACGGGAGCGGCGGCCTTTACCCGCAAAGCCTCGAGGAGGAGGCGCGCGCTTGGCAATGGAGCTTTTGGGGGATGACGGAGATCGAGCCGCCGCTGCTTTCGGCGCTCAGGCACCGCGTCGTCTTGCCCGAGGAGAAGCGCGATCCGAAGGCGGCGGCGGAAGCCGAGGCCGCTCTTCAGGCGCCGCTCAAGGTTTTGGACGGCGCGCTCGCCGGCCGTTCCCATCTCCTCGGCGATCGCTTTACCGTCGCCGACCTCAACCTCGCCGGCATCCTCGCCTGGGCGCGTCCGGCGGGGATCGATCTCGCGGCAATGCCGCGCGCGGCGGCTTGGCTCAAAAATTGTCTCGAACGCCCGGCGGCGCGCGCCGCGCGGGCGCTCCAGCGCTGAAGGCTCAGAGATAAACGCCGCGCATCTGGGCTTCGGGGTAGCGCGAGCCGGCGACCGCGCCCGGAGGGATGGCGCGATCGATGCGCTCGATCTCGGCGGCGGAGAGGCGACAATCGAGCGCTCCGAGATTTTCTTCGAGCCGGCGGATCTCCTTCGTTCCGGGGATCGCGATCACGTCCTCGCCTTGCGCGAGGAGCCAGGCGAGAGCGAGTTGTGCGGGCGTCACGCCTTTTCCCTCGGCAATTTTCTCGAAGCTCTCCGCGAGTGCGCGATTGTTCGGCAGGTTTTCGGCCGCAAAGCGCGGGTGGCGCCGCCTGGTGTCGCCTTCGGCGAGAGCGCCGGGGTCGGGGAGGGCTCCCGCGAGAAGGCTGCGTCCCAAAGGCGCATAGGCGACAAAGGCGATGCCGAGCCTTGTCGTCGTCGCTCGGATCTCGCTCGCTTCCTCGCGGTAAAGAAGGGAGTATTCGCTCTGAACGGCGGCGATCGGGTGCACCCGGTGGGCGCGCGCGATGCGTTCGGGGCGCGCCTCGCAAAGCCCCAGATGGCGCACTTTCCCCGCTTCGACGAGCCGCGCCATGGCGCCGACGGTCTCTTCGACCGGCACGGCCGGATCGACCCGGTGCTGGTAATAAAGATCGATATGGTCGCTCTCTAGACGCTTGAGGCTTGCTTCACAAGCCGCGGCGACGTGTTCGGGTCGCCCGTCGACGCCGTTGGAGCCGCCCGGACGGCGGACCTGGCCGAATTTCGTCGCGACGAGGACGCGCTCGCGCCGCCCTTTGAGCGCGCGCCCCAAAAGCTCTTCGTTCTGGCCCCAGCCATACATGTCCGAGCTGTCGAGATGGTCGACGCCGAGTTCGATCGCGCGATGGATGAGAGCGATCCCCTCTCGCTCTTCGAACGGCCCATAAACCCCCGAAAGCGACATGCAGCCGAGGCCAATCGCGGAAACCTCCGGCCCGTCCTTGCCGAGCCTGCGCCGCATCGTCGTCTTCGTTTCTCTCATCCCAACCTCCCGTTCTCTATGGCCGCCGCCCTTTGCGGCAAGGTCCCTTCAAAGGCTATGATCTTAACCCAACACGAGCCGAACAGAGGAGGAAACGATGGATCGGATCTCGCATCTTTACGCAGGCACGGCGCGAGGGATGGGAGGAACCGGGCGCGGCCTCTATCGCCTCGCCCTCGGCGACGGCCTCTGGCAGCCTCTTTCGAACGGTTTGCCCGAAGACGCCGGTGTTCACGCGCTCGCGGTTCACCCGCAAGACCCTGCGACCCTTTATGCCGGCACGACGCGCGGCCTCTTCCGCATCTTCGCCCTCATCCTCGCGCGGCGCGCGCCATGGCGCAACTCTTAGGATGCGGGGCTTAGGATGCGGGGGCTTCGCGCTCGGAAAGGAACTGCCCCCGCTTGACGCCACCCTCGGAGGGTCCTGCCCAGGAGAGAGGATCGGCGGCCGGCAGCAGTGGGGAACCGTGTGGAGCTCTATTCCCTTCTTCGGTTAGCGCATTTCGCCGGGTTTATCCTACTCGGCGGGGGGCTATCGGCGGTGTTTGTCTCTGAATGGCAAAGTTACCGCGCGAGCGAACCCACGGTCTTTGCCGAAGGCGCCCGCTACACGGCGATCTTCTATGACCGCCTGGTGCTCCCCGGAGCCGTTCTCGCCGCAGCGAGCGGGATCCTTCTGGTTCTCCGGCTTGATATCGGATTTTTCGACGCCCCCTGGCTCGTCGGCATGTGGGGCCTTTTCCTCTTCGAATTCATCGAAGGGAATACCCTCACCCGAATCCAGTTCCGGCGCACCCTCCGCCATACGCGCCCTTTCGCCCGTGGGGAGCCTCTGACCGAGGAAAAGCGGCGCGAGGCGCGCACGCTCCTCTCGCAAATCGTCCACTTTCTCGACATTCCGGTCTTCTCGGTCATGGTCTTTTGCGGCGTGGCGCGGCCAAACCGGTGGGCATCGCTCGGCGCAGCCATGGCCATCGCAATCCTCGCGGCGGCGTTCCTCACAATTGGCATCCCACGCCTGGCCGCACGGCTGCGATAGGTTCCGATGTCGGTGAGCCGGCTGGACAGTCAGGCCAGCGCCGCGAGATGTGCGAGAGGGGCGCCTTTATTTTGCCGCCGTCACCGCCGCGAGGCGAGTTCGAGCGAGAGCCTGCCGTCTTCCTCTTCGTCGAGAAGATCGTCGAGAGCCGGAAGAAGGGCTCGATCCTCCTTTTCGATGTGCGCCGCGAGCCCGGCGGCGAGCGCCGCGCCCTTCGCGCGGAATTCCCCGCTTAAAAAGCCCCTCTCGGCGAGGGCGACTTCCTTGAGGCGCCGGGCGAGAGGGAGGAGCCAGCGGTGCTCTTCGACGAGAAGCGCCGCCATCTCGTCCTCTCCCGCGGCTTCGAGAAGGGGAAAGACCTCTTCCTCCTCGAAAGCGAAATGCGGGACGAGCTCGCTTTCGACGGCGGCGCCGAGTTCTTCGAGGAGCGGCGCCGCGCCGTCCGCATCTTCCCGCCCCAGCAACGCTTCGAGCCTCGCAACGAGCGCGAGAGTGGCCTCATGCTCCTCGAAAAGCGCGCGGCAGAGATGGCGGCGGAATTCCATCCTCTCGCCCGCTCAGGCGCCGCTTTTCGGACGCAGATCGCGCACGCGCACGGCTTTCCCTTCCGATCGCGGCACCTCGCCCGGAGCTTTGACCGTCACCTCGCAGGTGACGCCGAGGGCCGATTTCAGGTGATAGCGGACGGCGTCGGCAATCTCTCGCCGCCTCGCTTCCTCCGTGACTGCTTCCGCCTCGACCTCGATCCCGACCTCGTCGAGCGCGCCTTTGCGCTCGAGGACGAGCTGGTAATGCGGCGCGATCCGCGGGAAGCCGACGAGTGCCGCCTCGATCTGGGAGGGATAGACGTTGACGCCGCGGATGATCAGCATGTCGTCGCTGCGGCCGGTGACCCGCAGGATTCGCACATGCGTGCGCCCGCACGGGCAAGGCTCGTCCGAAAGCCGCGTGATGTCGCGCGTGCGGTAGCGGACCATCGGCAGCGCCTCTTTCGCGAGCGTCGTGACGACGAGTTCGCCGCTTTCCCCCATCTCGCGGGGCTCGCCCGTCTCGGGGTCGATGACCTCGAAGAAGAAATGATCCTCCCAGCCGTGCAGCCCCGCTTGCGCTTCGTGGCATTCGACGGCGACGCCGGGACCCAGGACCTCGGAGAGGCCATAGACGTCGACCGCCTTCAATCCGAGGCGGCTTTGGAGCTCGCGGCGCAGCCCGTCGCTCCACGGCTCCGCGCCAAAGACGCCGACGCGCAGAGGGCCGCCTTTCAAATCCACCCCCATGCGTTCGGCGACCTCGGCGATATTGAGGGCGTAGGAGGGCGTGGCGCAGAGAACGTTGGCGCCGAAATCGGCCATCAGCCGCACCTGCCTTTCGGTTCCTCCACCCGAAGCCGGCACCACCGTGCAGCCGAGCCTTTGCACGCCGTCATGGAAGCCGAGCCCTCCTGTAAAAAGTCCGTAGCCATAGGCGTTGTGGACGATGTCGCCGGCGCGCGCTCCGGCGCAGGCGAGCGAGCGCGCCATGAGCAAAGCCCAGTTGGCGAGGTCGGCTGCGGTGTAGCCGACGACGGTCGGCTTTCCCGTCGTGCCCGACGAGGCGTGGAGGCGAAGCACCTTCTCGCGCGGCACGGCGAAGAGGCCGAACGGATAATTGTCGCGCAGATCGGCCTTCGAGGTGAAGGGAAAGCGGGAGAGATCGCCCTGAGCGCGCAACGCGAAGGGCGTCACGCCCGCCGCATCGAAGCTCTTCTTGTAATGCGGCACGTGCGCATAGGCGGTGTGGAGCGTGCGCCGCAAGCGCTCCAATTGCAGCTTTTGAAGCTGCTTTCGCGGCATCGCCTCGATGTCCGGCGAGAAATAAGCGCGGCTCGAAGCGTCCTCTCTGTGCGATGCGTGTGTGACCACTTTTCAGCTCCATCCCGGTCGGGCGCTTTTCCCTCCGGCCGCAGGGGCGAGCCGGGAGAGATGCGGCAAGGCAAACCCTTGAGTGAAAGCGGCGCGGGTGACGACGACGGCTTTGATGAGCCAGCCTGCAAGAACCGCCAGAACTCCCCCCGCGAGCGCCAAAAGGCCGGCGGCGCGGGGAAAGGCGAGCGCCGCAGCGATGAGGAAGAAAGGCGCGAGCGTCCCGAGGAAAAGAACCGGCAGGTCGATCGCCTTCAAGGCTTCGAGCGCGCCTTTCGGGGCGCCGCGATGCGCGAGGCTGCGCCGGTAAGCCCGCCACGCGATCTCCCGGGCGAGGATCGCCGCGAGCGCCAACCCCGCGACAAAAGGCCCCCCGGCAAAAGGCCCCCCGGCAAAAGGCCCCCCGGTAAAAGGCCCCCCGGTAAAAGGAATGGCGGCCGAGAGCGCAAAGAGGGCGAGGAAAAGCCCCGCGCCTTCGGCAAAGCCAGTGGCGAGGAAAAGCGGCACGAGCGCGCCCTCGCGCCACGCGGGGATCCCCTGCGCCGCCCGCAAAATGCGCGCTTGCGAATAAAGGAAGGCGAAAGCGAGGAAGGCGGCGAGCGCGGCAAGCGCCCATCCTGAGCCTGTCGAAGGGCCGCTCCATGCCGCGGCGGCGAGCGCCAAAAGAAAGAGCGGCGCGAGCGTCGCCTCGCGCGTCATCCATGAGGTTTGCGGATGGAAAAAGACGTGCAGAAAGCGCCAAGGCCTGCCGATTTCGAACCAGACCAAAAGGAGCCCGAGGGCGATCAGAGATGCCGCCACGGCAAAAGCCGCGGGCTTCGGATCGCCGCTCCAAAATGCATCGAGCGCCGCGACGATCGCGAGGCCGCTGCCGCTGCCGCCGGCGATGAAGTTGCCGGCCGCCCGGCGGTCCCAACTCCTCTGCAGCCAAGGGCCGATGCGTTCCATGGTCAATGCCAAAGGTAATAGAGCCGGGGGCCGGTCCCGAGCGCTTCATGCATGCGGAAATGGCGGTTTCCCGAGAGCAGAGCCGAAACATTGCTCTGCGGATCGTCAATATCGCCGAAATGAAGCGCGGCCGCGATGCAGGAATTGACGCAGACGGGGCTCGCCTCGGGATCGACGCCGGGCGTGAGGCCGGCTTCCGTCCCGGCATCGACGCGATCGACGCAAAAGGTGCATTTCGTCGCGACGCCAAGGCGGCGCGCGTCGAATCGCTTCCGTTCCGCCTCGGTCGGACCGCCGCCGTAGGCGAAGCGCGGGTGCTCGCTCTTGTAGCGCGCGCCATAAGGACAGGCGAGGATGCAATAGCCGCAACCGATGCAAAGATCGTAATCGATGGTGACGATGCCGTCCGCCCTCCGGCGCGTCGCGGTCGATGGGCACACCGCCATGCAGGGCGGATCGTCGCAATGCATGCAGCCGACCGGCACGAAGGCGCGGCGCACGTCGGGATATTCGCCCACCTCCATGTCGAGGACGCGCCGCCACTGCTCGCCGGGCGGCGTGCCATTCGCCTCTTTGCAGGCGGCGGTGCAGGTCTGGCAGCCGACGCAGCGGTCGAGATCGGCGACCATCACCCAGCGCGTCATTGCGCGCCTCCTTCGGCAAGCGGAGGAGAGCCGCCAACGCGCGCGATGCCGACCCGCACGAGATCCGCGCCCGAGCCCGTGGCGTCCGTCAGATCGAGCGACATCGGCACCAGAGCATTCATGCTGGGAACGCCGAGTTCGCGCGCGAAAGGCGTCGCCCAGTGATCGAACTGGCCGACCATGAGCAGAGTGTCGGGACGGATCCCCTGGCGCAAAACCGCCCGGCCGCGCGTCGCGCGTCGCGGCGTTCGGATCTCGACGAGGTCGCCCTCGGCGATGCCGAGACGCTCTAACGAGCCC
>JAKAOO010000079.1:0-14211 GCA_021812165.1 Pseudomonadota bacterium
GGGCTGACGAAAGCGGCGGGGTCGACGGCCCCCGAATTCTCATACGTCGCATGGGCGCCGGCGAAGGCGGCGAAAAAAGCATGCCAGCTTGCCGCGCCGAAGAGCGCGAGCGAGGAGAGAACGAGCGCGGCGACAGAAAAGGCGGCGGCGGCGAAGGCGCGCCACTCGCCGCCGGCGGCGAGCGCCACCGGGATCAGAAGGCCGAATTGCGGCTTGTAGCATAAGGCGCCGAAAAGACATCCCGCCACGATCGGCCGGCGTTCGAGGAGGAGGGTCGCGCCGCCGAACAGCGCCGCCGTCAGAAAGGAGTTCTGGCCGATCCCGACCGTCCACCACACCGCGGGGAAGGCGAGAAGCGGGAGGAAAGCGCCCGCGCCCCTCTCTTCGAGGATGCGCCGCGTCACCAGGAGATAGGCGAGGAGCGTGAGCGAGACGAAGAGGATGAAGGCCGGAAGATAGGGCAAATGCGCGAGAGCGTCGCAAAGGATGAGGAAGACCGGCGGGTAATAAAAGTAGACATACCGGATGCCGGGCTCGGCCGCCGCCTCTTCGGCGGCATAATGCGCGCTTTGGTCATAGGCGAGTTCGGGGGTGCCTTTGGCGGCGAGACTTCCCGCCGCATAAAAGCTGACGAAATCGCTCGTCAAAGGCCGCGAAAGGGGAACGATGAGACCCTGCGCTCCGGCCACCAGAAAGAGAAAAGCCGCGATCTCGGCCACCAGCAGCACGCGGCAATAGGCATGAATGCGCTCGCGGCAAAAGACCGCGCCGCTCCTCGCGCCTTGGATGAACCTCCTCGACCATTCCGGCATGCCGGGAAGCTCGCTGCCCGATGGTTAGGGAAAGCTTAAGGGCGGAAAGTTTTTGCGGGCGCGGCACACCGCCGGGCGCTGCGCGCCGGCCGCCCCCATCAAAGGGGGAGGCGGCTCTTTTGGCGCTGCACCAATCTCCCTCCCCCTCGATGGGGGAGGGCCAGGGTGGGGGTGAAACGCTGCTCGGATGTCGTCTATCGGCCGGCGCCCAAGGCGTCGATTTCCTCCTCGCTCGGAAACCGGCCGAGCGCCTTTTTGGAAAAGGCGAGCCGGCCATCGACGGTGATCTCGAACACGCCGCCCCCGCCTTTGACGAGCTCCACCTCGGCGCCGAATTTGTCCACGAGCCTCGCTTTCGCACGGAGAGCTCTCGGTTCGTAGTTTCACGCCACGCAATATTGGATCCGGACCTTCATCGCCATGCCCCCTCAAGCGGGCGACCCTATCATCCGGCCATCGAGGCGCCAACCCTTTTGCCGAAAAGCGCGCTTGCAATCGCCCCCGGATTGGCGAAAAGCTCTCCAAAGGAGGGCTCGCAGGATGGCAATCGAAAGCGGTCGAGGAGAGCGCGGTCCGGAGCCTGTCGAAGGGCGCTGGCAGGACGCGCTTTACGATTTTTTGCGGCAGAAGGGCGTCTCGATCTTTGCTTACGTCCCCGACGCGGGACACAAGATCCTGATCGAGCGTTCGCTCGCCGATCCCGGGGCGCATTCGGTGCCGCTCACGACCGAAGAAGAGGGGGTGGCGCTGCTTGCGGGCGCCGATCTCGGCGGCGCGCGCGGCGTGCTTTTGATGCAGTCGAGCGGCGTCGGCAACTGCGTCAACATGCTCTCGCTCGTCAAGGCCGGGCGCTTTCCCTTTCTCGCCCTCGTCAGCATGCGCGGCGATTTCGGCGAAGGGAACCCGTGGCAGTTTCCGATGGGCCAAGCGGTCGAGCCGGTCTTGCAGGCGATGGGGGTCCTCACCTTGCGGGTCGATCGGCCGGAAGAGGTCATTGCGACGGTCGGCGCGGCGTCGACGATGGTTTTTCAAAGCGGCGAGGCGGTCGCCGTCCTCTTGACGCAAAAGCTCATCGGCGCGAAGCCCTTTTGATCCTTCGACAAGATGAGGAGGCGAGAGATGGCTCTTCCCGAATTCGTTCTCGACCGCCGCGAGGCGGTTCCCGCCCTCATCGGCCGCTCCGAGGATTATCTCATCGTCTCCGGTCTTGCCGGAACGAGCAAGGATATGGCGGCGCTGACGGGCGACGGCGCCAACCTCTTTGCGATGGCGGGAGCGATGGGCGGGGCGGCGATGATCGGTTTGGGGCTCGCTCTCGCCCGGCCGGAGCGCCGGGTCCTGGTGGTGACGGGCGACGGCGAGCTCCTCATGAATTTGGGCGCTCTCGCGACGATCGCGGTCATGAACCCGCCCAATCTGAGGATCCTCTGCGTCGACAACGGCCATTACGGCGAAACGGGGTACCAGAAGAGCCACACGAGCCTCGGCGCCGATCTCGAACGCGCCGCCGCGGGCTGCGGGATCGCCCGCACGCGCACCGTCACGCAAGCCTCGGAAATCCCCGACGGCGCGCGTCTCTTGCGCGAAGGAAACGGCACCGCCTTCGTCCTTCTGCGCGTCAAGCCGACCGATCCGCCCGCCCATAAGCGCACTCTCGACCCCTCTTCCTGCCGCAACCGCTTTCGCGGCGCGCTTCAAGGCGGCTGAGCGGCGCCCTCACCCTTTCTCGCCGGCAAAGCCCTGTTCGAGCGCGCGAACGCGCTCGAGAGCGGCGGACGAGAGCGGTCCTTTGGCGACCGCGGCGGCCGCCAGTTCGAGCTGTTCCAAGCTCGAATAGCCGACGAGCATCGTCGTCACCGCCTCGTTCGCGATGACGAAGCGCAACGCCGCTTCCACGAGACCTCCGGCATGGCCCTCATGGACGAGAGGCAAAAGGCGGCGCGCGCGCTCGACATCGGCGTGGTAATCCCGTCCCGACGCGATCGGCGCGATGTTCGGCATCCCCAAAGGATGGCGGGCTTCGCTCCCCGAAAGCGCGCCGCCCGCAAGCGCGCGGATGGCGATGACTCCCATCCCCGCGGCCTTCGTGCCGGCAAAAAGGTTTCCAAAGTCATGGGCCGGAAAGCCCGCCGGGATCGGGCCGCCGGCGCTCGGATTGAGGAGGTTGTAGACGACCTGCGCGCTCGCGAACGCACGCGCCTCGACGACCCTTTTGAGCGCGCCCGTATCGCCGACCGCGGTGATGCCGAAAAAGCCGATCTTGCCTTGGCTTCGGAGCCGTTCGAAGGCCGGCACGACCTCGCCCAGAACGACATCGGGCGTGAGCGAACCCGCGCCTTCCGCGTCGGTAATGGGGTTGTGAAGCTGGAAGAGATCGACCCGCTCGCGCCCGAGCCGTTTGAGGCTTGCTTCGAGCGAGGCGCCGATGGCCTCGCCGATCCGCCTTTTCTCGGCGTCGGCAAGCCGCACCTTGGTGCCGAGCACGATATCGGGCTTCAAGCTCTTGAGGACGCGCCCCAGATTCTCTTCGGACGCGCCCATCCCATACATCGCCGCGGTGTCGAAATAATTGATGCGGAGTTCGGCCGCCCGCGCCAGACCGCGCTCCTGTTCTCTCGGTTCGCCCTGCACGAAAAGCCCGCCGACCGCGCCGCAGCCGAAACCGAGAAGCGACAGCTTCAATCCGGTCCGCCCGAAGGTCCTCTGTTCCATCGTTTGCTCCTTTCTTCTCGAAAGCGATCTGAGGCGCCCGCGGCGCGGCTGTCAATCGCCGCCTCCGAGAGGCGGCGATTTGAGGCGCGAGGCGTTTGTGATAAGGAAAAAGGAATGCGCCTTTCCCCGCTTTTTCCCATCCTCCTCCTGCTTGCCGGCTGTTCGAGCGCGGCACCGATGGCCTCCTCGGGCGCGAGCACCGAAGCGCTCTTCCTAAAGCACGGCGTCGCCGACCGCATCGAGATCCGCGCGCTCAACCGCCTGCCTCTGCGCGCCGCAGCGCTCATCGCCCCAAGCGGCGCGCAAACGGGCGCCGACGATATCATCGTCAGCCCTACGACGAGCCTTGGCGAGGGGAAGATTTTGGGAAGCGCTCCCTTCTCCGGCGGCAGTTTCGGCGTGACCGCCATTCCGGCAAGCCCCGCCGCCCTCGGCGGCGCGCCGCAAGGCAGCGGCGAACTGCTTCTGATGCAGTCGACGGGGTCGATCACGCTTCCCGACCCCATCGCCTACCGGCGCGATTGGCGGGACTATCGCATAAGGCTGCGCTTCGGCAATCCGCCGGGAGCCGTCGAGCGCCAAGTGATCGCAGCACCGAGACCGCCCGGCGGCTGAGCCGCAACTTTCCGACGATCGAGAGAAAGGGAGGACCCCCGATGAGCGCAGACCCCAACCGCGTGATCCTGACCGGCGAAAACCCGTTTATCCGTCTCTCCGAGACCGACGGCGGACCCCTCACCACCAACGCCAGTTTCTGGCGCATCATCCTCTGTCCGGCCGGACCCGGCCATGTCCTTTATCTCAAAAGCGAACTGACCGAGAACCGCTGGCGCATCTACAGCGACAACATCGCGATGGCGCGCTGGCTGCAGGGGACCGTGCAAGGCATGTTGAACCCCGAGACGGCCGATATCGCGATCCCGGTCGTCGAGGCGGAGTTCGAGAAATCGGGAGACCCGCACTATTTCTGGACCGAAGAGGTGATCGGCCGCGAGGACGAATTGACGCTCACCTGGTACCAGTTGGGCGACCCGCTTCTGATCCACAGCGCGCCGGGCGACGACGGCCGCCGCTATGGCGTCTCGACGCTCTTGCTGCCGGCCCTCGGCTCGCGCCTCATGCGCAACGGCGTCGAGGCGGCGGGCCGTCCTTGGCCGCGC
The DNA here is from genome assembly GCA_021812165.1 of Pseudomonadota bacterium. Taxonomy (GTDB): domain Bacteria; phylum Pseudomonadota; class Alphaproteobacteria; order ATCC43930; family CGMCC-115725; genus AP-15. Next base: position 4,685 of record JAKAOO010000079.1, read on the forward strand.
GAGCGCGAAGGCCGGCCTTTCAGCACCTGCGCCCTCGCCTTTTCCGAAAGCTGGACCGAGCCGCGATAGCGCCCGCCCGCGCGGCTGCCGCAACTTCAGTTTTGTCGTCATGCGCGGATTTGATCCACGGCTGTCCGGTTGAGAAGTCGCTACAACGCCGGAACGACTACGATGGAAGCGGACGCAACCTTTAGAAGACTGCTGAAAAACCCCCTGTCATTCCGGGACGGCCCGTGAGGGCCGGGACCGGAAACCATGAACACAGGCCAAGCCATTGATTTCGCGGGCCTGCGTTTATGGATTCCGGGCTCGCGGCCTGCGACCGCGCCCCGGGACGACGACGTTCCAGCGTTTTTCCGCAACCTTTAGGACCCCTTGCCCGGACTTGTTCCGGGCACCCACGCCTTTGAAAATCGCTGCGTCGAGCGAAAAGAAGTCATGGATGGCCGGCGCAAGGCCGGCCAAGGAGACTAAAAGTTGTGTCTATCTATCTTCCCGCAGCCAATTTCTCTGAACCGGACAGCCGCGGACTTGATCCGGGCGTCCACGCCGCGCCGCAAAACGGAGCGGTTCCAAAGCCTTACGATCGAGCCGCGTAGACGCCCGCGGAACGAGTCCGCGGGCTGAAGGGCCACGGGTCTTTGTCCGGCCATGGCGGAGGAGGGAAGCCTGCGCATCCCCCTGAAGGCTGATTGAGCCCACGCGATCAGCCCGAACGGCGCAGCGCGGGCGCCGCGGCGGCGCGAACCCCTCGCTCGCCGCCTCGCCCGCCCGCGCGGCGAGATCGCCGGGATTTCCGTCCCGCATGAGGGCCTCCATAGAGCGGGCCTTCCCCGGTGAACGCCGGTGCAGGCGTCGTTGCGAAAAGATTGATATTGCGTAGAAAGCATGATAAGAGGGATAATTGAAAGCCGGCCGTTTCATCGGGAGGGCTGCGTTTGCGTAGGGCCGCTGGCTGCAAATTTGCTGCAGAAAGAGCCAAAGGGGGGATAGGTCGCTTTGCCGGGTGGAAAGGGCGCGCACCTGTAAATGTCCTGTAAATATCAGGATATCAGGAGGGGTGCGGGAAGCGCGGCCGACCTGTGAGCTCTCGTCGGGCAGGCGTCTCCCGCCAGCGCGCTTGCGGGGCTGGCTCTCGCGGCGTTAAATGGGGGGGGCCGGCGTCTCGATAAGAGGGCCGGGAACGAGAACGGGGAGGTAGGAAATGGCGGAAATTCTGGGGCTCGGCTGCACCCATTGGCCGACTTTGGGGCAGCCCGATGAGGGGCTGACGGGCGTCTTTCGCTATACGCTGACGGCGCCCAACGTTCCGGCCGCTTACAAGGACAAGGCCAATTGGCCGAAAGAGATGCTCGCCGAACTCGGCAACGACGAGGGCCTTTCGGCGGCGCGGCGTTGCGGCCCGCGATTGGCGAAGGATTTTCGCGCGATCCGGCGGATTCTCGACGAGTTCAACCCGGATCTCGTTCTCGTCTGGGGCGACGACCAGTATGAGAATTTCCGCGAAGACATCGTCCCGGCGTTTTGTATCCTCGGTTTCGATCCCGAATTCGCGATCGAGCCCTGGAAAAACGGCAACGGCGGCAAGAGGAACCGCTGGGGCGAGGGCGCGGATTGGGCGATGCCTCTCAAGGGCGATCGCGAAGCCGCGAAATATCTGGCAAGAGGCCTCATCGAGCGCGGCTTCGATCTCGCTTACGCCTATAAGCCTCTCCATCACCCGATGGCGCACGCCTTCGCCAATACCTTTCTTTACCTCGATTGGGACCGTCGCGGTTTTCCCTATCCGGTGATCCCCTTTGCGATCAATTGCTACGGCAGCAATCTCATTTATGCCGAGGGCGCGTTCGGCGCGCTGTTCAAGCCGCCGCGGCCGGAGAGCGAACTTCCCGACCCGCCTTCGCCCCAGCCTTGGCGCTGCATGCAACTGGGCGCGGCGATCGCCGAGATCCTTGCCGCGTCGCCTTGGCGCGCCGCACTCATCGCCTCTTCGAGCTGGTCGCACGCCTTTCTCTCGCCGAAAAACGGCTATCTCTGGCCCGACCACGAAGGCGACCGGCTCCTTTACGACGCGCTTTCTCGCGGCGATTACGAGACCTGGCGCAAGCGCCCGCTCGCGGCGATGGAGTTTTCCGGACAGCACGAGATGCTCAACTGGATGGCGCTTTTGGGCGCCATGGAGGCGCTCTCGCGCCGCCCGGTGATCGAGGATTATATGGAGACCTACATCCTCGCCTCCGACAAATGTTTCGTTTCTTTCCCGCCGTAGGAGCGCGCGCGCCATCCCGCTTTCTCTTACAAGGATGAATAGGATGCCGGCAGAACCTCATCTTCACGCGCCGGGCGAAGGCGCCGGGTCGGAGCTTTCCCCGCTCGAGCTTCGCGTTCGCGCGCTCGAAACCGTTCTGAGTGAAAAGGGCTATATCGTTCCAGAGGCGCTCGACCGCATCGTCGAGGCTTTCGAAACGAAGATCGGCCCGCATCGCGGCGCCAAGATCGTCGCCAAGGCGTGGGTCGATCCGGAATTCAAGCGCCGGCTCGTCGCAGACGCCGGCGACGCCATCAATGCTCTCGGCGAATTCGGCCCGATCGGAGTCCATCTTCTCGCGCTCGAAAACACCCCGCAACGACACAACCTCGTCGTCTGCACGCTTTGCTCCTGCTATCCGTGGGATCTTCTGGGGCTGCCTCCCTTCTGGTACAAATCGGCCCCGTACCGCTCGCGCGTGGTCATCGATCCGCGGGGTCTCCTCGAAGAGTTCGGTCTCTCGCTTCCGAGCGATGTCGAGATCCGGGTGTCGGATTCGACGGCGGAGACCCGGCTTTTCGTCCTGCCGATGCGGCCCCAAGGCACGGAAGGCTGGAGCGAAGAGGCGCTCGCTCGCCTCGTCACTCGCGACAGCATGATCGGCACAGGGCTTCCCCTTCGACCGCACGAGGTCTCGCCATGAACGGCATCCACGACATGGGCGGCATGCATGGCTTTGGGGCCGTCGAACGCGAACCCCACGAGCCCGTCTTTCATGCGCGCTGGGAGGGCCGCGTCTACGCGATGAATTCGGCCGCCGGCTATCTGGGGGCGTGGACGATCGACGACATGCGCTTTTCGATCGAAGCTTTGCCGCCGGCCCGCTATCTCGCCGCCTCCTATTACGAGCGGTGGTTTTATGCCCTCGAAAATCGCCTCATCGAGCGCGGGCTCGTCGGCGCGGACGAGATCGCGGCCGGGCACTCTTTGCGGCCCGGCAAGATGCCCGTCCAAAAGCTCGAACCCGCCAATGTGGGCGCGGTTCTGACCCGGCCCTTTTTCGCGCGGCCCGAACAGGCGCCGGCGCGCTTTCGCCCGGGCGAGAGGGTGCGCGCCAAAGACCTCAATCCCGAGACCCATACCCGCCTTCCCCGTTATGTTCGCGGCCGCGTGGGCGTCATCGAAGCGGTTCTCGGCTGCCACGTCTTTCCCGATTCGGGGACGACCGGGAAGGGTGAGGACCCGCAATGGCTCTACACGATCGTGTTCGAGGGGAAAGAGCTTTGGGGAGAGGCCGCCGATCCCTCTCTCAAAGTCGCGATCGAGGCGTTCGAGCCCTATCTGGAGACGGCGTGAAGAAGGCGCAGCTCAACGCTCTCCCCTCTCTTCCGCGCCAAGGGGACGAGCCGGTCTTCGCCGCGCCCTGGCAGGCGCAGGCCTTCGCGATGACCGTCGCCCTTTACGAGAAAGGGCTTTTTACGTGGTCTGAATGGGCCTCTCGGCTTGCCGCGGAGATCAAGCGGGCGCAGGCGGAGGGCGACCCCGATCTGGGCGACACCTATTATCATCATTGGCTCGCGGCGCTCGAAAGGATCGTCGCCGAAAAAGGGGCAGCCGAGCCTCGCGCGCTCGAACAAACGCGTGAAGCCTGGAAAAGGGCCGCCGAGAGAACGCCGCACGGCAGGCCGATTGTTCTCGAAGCAAAGGATTTTTCCCAGCGCCGGCATCCTCCCGAAACGGAAAGCCCGTAAGGGGATTTTGAGCGGCCGCAATGCTATGCTCACGATATGAGCGCGGTTCCATTGCCGTTTTCCGGTCCTCTCCTCGAAGAGGCGTTCCAGTATTGGCGCGGCAAAGCGGGGGACCGGCGGATGCCTTCGCGCACGGACCTCGACCCGGTCGAGATCCCGAAGCTACTGACGCATGTGGCGCTGCTCGATGTGGTGGGGCCGAGCCGTTACCGCTTTCGCCTGATCGGCACTGCGATAGCCGACGAGCAAGGCCTCAACGCGACCGGGCGCGAACTCTCCGAGGCGGTGACGGGCCCGGAGCTGCGCGACCATGTCATCGCCCTCTGCGACGAATGCGTGCGGGAACGCCGGCCGCTTTATTCGGAGTGCCTCTTCTTCTCGCCGGAAAGCGGCCTCATCGAGCGGCACACGAAGCGCCTCTTCATGCCCCTTTCGCAGGACGGCGAAACCGTCAACATGATCTTTCAGTTGGAGATCTTTCTTCACATCGATCCGATGGCGCGCGAACGGCACTTTATCGAGCCTCGATCCTTCAAAGAGATCGCGCACGCCCTCCTTTGAGCCCGCCCTCAGGCAAGAGCCGGGAGAAGCTTGTCGGCGAGGAAGAGAAAGCTTTGGTGGCTCAGGGGCGCGCATAAAAGATAGTCGAGCGGGGTCTCTTCCTTGAGGCGCAGGATCTCTTCCTCGACCGAGTCGGGAGTGCCGTGAAGGATCACCTCGCCAAGATAGCGTTCGACGGGATCGACGCCCTTTGAGGCAAACTCTCCGACGAGCACCGGGCGATGCTGCGCGCCGAGATAGGAATTGAGGATCCAAAGCGCCCCGCGCCGCGCGACGAGCGCGGCCTTTTCGGCGCTTTCGTCAACCGCGAGAAGACGCGCGACGGGGATCGTGCGCCCTTCGGCCGAAAATCCGGCGCGTCGAAGCGCCTCCATGTAGTGGGCGCGCTTCTCTCTGATTTCTCGGTGCGATGAATGCGGGTCCATCAGAATCGAAAAGCCGCGGCTTGCCGCCCAATCGATGGCGCTTTCGGAAGTTGCCGCCACCCACAGCGGAGGATGCGGGCGTTGCACGGGTTTGGGCAACACCTCGACGCCCTCGAAGGCAAAGTGCTTGCCGGCAAAGGTCAGGCGCTCCTCGCTCCAGGCCTTGAGAACGATCTCGACGGTCTCGCGGAAGCGCGAGCGGCTCTCTTCGGGAGGGACGCCGAAGGCCTCGAATTCGACCCGGGCAAAGCCGCGGCCGACGCCCCAATTGACGCGGCCGCCGGAGAGGACGTCGAGAAGCGCGACTTCCTCCGCAAGACGCAGGGGATGATAGAAAGGGGCCAGCGAGACCGCGGTGCCGATCCTGAGACGCCGGGTGCGCGCCGCCGCGAACGTTCCCATCAGATGGACCGAAGGGCAAACGCTGAAATCGCTGAAGTGATGTTCGGCGAGCCAGACCGCATCGAAGCCGCCCTTGTCCATGATCTCGATGCGCTCCAAGGCACGCGCGTAGACCGAGGCGAGAGAGGCTCGCCGTTCGGGCCAGCTGAAAAATTGCAGGACGCCGAATTTCATGGCGCGTTCTCCTTGCCCGCGTTGACCTCTCGCCGGAGGTGGGCAACGGCGCCGCGCGATGCGTTCGAGGATTGGAGGCAAACGCCTTCGTCGGGTCCGCTGTTCGGCATCGAGAGCCTCCAATCGCGTGCTCCGGAGAGCAAAGAGGGCGCACGCGGGAAGGGTTCCTTCGCGGTCTTCGCGCGAAAGCTATTTCTTGGCCTTGGCGTATTCGGCTTTTGGCCGAGTCAAGCGTTCGGGGTGCGTGATGGTTTTGTTGACGGCGGCGCGCGCGAGGCCGAGGTTTGCGAATTCGGTCTCGACCCCGTCGCGCTCCAGAACATAGCTCGCCGACATCAATCGCCCGCTCTTCTTGTCCGCGACGGTGCGCTTCTCGATCGTCCAATTAAGGCGGCGCGTCGCGCCCTCCTCCTCGCCCGGCACGTCTTCGAAACCGTGATCGACGACCGAGCGCAGGGAATAAAGCTCGGGCTTTGCAATCGGCGCCGGAAGAGCGTTTCGCCCGCCTTTGCGCGGCGCGCGTCGGTCTTCGCCGGGGCGGCGAGCGCGCTCGCCTCGGGGCCCACGCGCTGTCGTCTCCGCTCTGCGGCCCGAGGTCGAGCGCGGTCGCGACGCGCCCTCGCCGGCGATGTTCGCTCTCTCTGCGTTGGCCTCAGCGGGCTTTCGGCGGAAATCGCCGGGCGCGCGCCGGGGGCGGCGGCGTCTTTCTTGCGGTGCGCCCCCCTCACGCAAACGCGGAGTAGAGGCGGTCGAGGCGGCAGCCGGCTCTACCCGAAGCGTTGGTTCGCGGGGTGCCTCGGCGTCTGCCGTCTGCGTGCCGGGAGAGGCCGGCGGGCGTCGCCGGCGGCGGCGGCGCGGCCTCCGCGCAGCCGGAGCATCCGATGTCGGCGCCTGTGCACAGGGCAGGAGAGCGCTTGGAGCCTCGCGCGGCGAGGAATCGGAAGCGGGCTCGGCTGCACCTGCGGCGTCAGGGGGCGCGGCCCGCGCCTCTTCCTCTCCCGCCGGCGCCTCGACGTCGCGCGGAAACGGTGTTTGCCTTGCGGCATCGAGAGCGGGACGAGGTCTCCTGTGCCGTCGCCGCCGGCGCGGCGGACGCGGCGCCGCCTGAGGCTGGAGCGCGCCTTCACCGGGGCCGGCCTCCGCCGCTGCCGTTTGGTCGCTCCGCGCCGCTGGGCTTTCCTCGGATCCCGTTTTCTCGGCGCTCGCGGAAGGTGGGCGCTTGCGGCGCCTTCTATGGCGATGCCGCCGGAACGCTGCGCCTTCTCTCTGCATGGGCGCCAGAGGCGAGTCCGCGTGCGGCGGCGCGGCCGAAGCGTCGGCGTTCGGGCGATCGGCTTCGTTTCGCGGATCAGCCTCTCTGTTTGCAGCCGCGGCGCCGGCGCTCGCAACCCCATCGGCCGCGTCCTCTTGCGGCGTTCTCCTCTCGGCGTCTTGATTCTCGTTTTGCGGACTGTCGGATGGGTACGGCATCGGCGCTCTCTTCCCGAGCGATGTCCTGCTCCAGTTCGGAACTTAGCACGAGCCGCCATTTGAGGGACAGGCAGCTTGGCGCCCTATCCCGACCTTATGACTGAGGACAGAAACCGGCGTGCTGATCTCGATGCTCTCGGGCCGGTCCCGGGAAACGTCATCGGCATCGATGCCGCGGTCGGCGATGCGCTTGCCGGGGACAATCCGATGATCACGGTCGAGTCGATGAAAATGCAGATCCCGAACCCGGCGCCGATCGGACCGTCGAGCAGCAATTTGCGCCGCCTGCCCCGTTTCGAGGGTGAAACGTCCGGAAAAAACGCCAAGATAATCAAGGCGTGGATGGGTGGCCGAGCGGTTTAAGGCACCGGTCTTGAAAACCGGCGTGGGTGCAAGCTCACCGTGGGTTCGAATCCCACCCCATCCGCCACTTCAGAATGGGTCGTGGTGCGCCGGCGGCGCGGGCGCGGGCCGCCCGTCATGGCGGCGCGGTGGCGGCGGCGGGGATCCAACGCTCGGTGTCGAAAGCGGCGATTGCCGCCGAGATCGCAGCGCCCAATACTATGAAACCTGCCATCGAGAGGCCAAGACCGAAGCGCGGGGTGACGAGCGCGATGATATACGGCGCGACGACGCTGACGCTCGTCATCGCCCAGCCGATCCCGACCCCGGTGCCGCGCGCGCCGGGGTGGAAGCGGCGCGCCAGATACATCGGCACGATGCCAAAAATGCTGTTGGGGATGAGCCCCATGAGAATGGCGCCGATCGCCATTGCGGCGGTGCTCGCATTGAGGGTGTAAAGCAAGACCGAAGGGATCGTCAGCAGCAGATAAAGGACGATCAGCGCCCTCTCGCCGATATGCGCGACGAGTCGGCCCGCGAGCGGCTTGCCGACGATCGAGGCGACCGAATAGGTGGCGATAAAGGGAAAGACCCCGCTCGGATCGAGATGCCGCACGGTGATGAGAAAGGTCGGATAGAGCGCAAAGATCGCCCAGCTCATAAAGTTGAGAACAGCCATGAACGCCCAGGCCTGGATCACCGCCGGATTGAGCTCCAGGCGTTCGCGCACCGCCGCGCGCTCCCGGCGGCTGAGCCAGACCGGCGATTCTGGAACATAACGCTGAATAAAAAGCGCGAAGAGAGCCGGCAGAACGCCGAGAGCGAACATCCAGCGCCAGCCGAGCACGGGAAAGACGACGCGGAAGGCAAGCGCCGCCAGAAGAAAACCGATCTCGAAGCCGAGCATCATGATCCCGGAGGCCAGCCCGCGCCGCTCTTCGGGAACGCTCTCCATGAGAAGAGAGGCGGAAACGCTCCATTCTCCGCCAAAGCCAAGGCCGAAAAGGATGCGCAGAACGAGGAGCGAGGCATAGCTCCAGGCAAGCCCAGAGAGACCGCCGAAACAGGAGAACCAGAGGATCGCCGCGATAAAGGGCAGCTTGCGTCCCACGCGGTCCGCGAGCGCGCCCCAGCCGATCGTGCCGACCACCTTCGCCAGTCCCATCGCTGTGACGACGAACGCCATCGCCGGAAGGCTCACCCCGAACACCTGCCGCAGATGCGGCAAGAGAAAAAGGAGCATCGTGAAATCGAAGGCATCAAGCGTCCAGCCGAGCATCGACGCCAGAAGTATCGCCCAGTGGGGACGCAGGGATGGAGTGGCCGGTTCAAGGGTGGTCATGGCAGCTCCCCTTGCCATCCTGTCGCTCTTTTGCGGGGCAGGCGTGCAGCGCATACCTTAAGCGGCTTCGAGGCGCTCGTCAGCGGCAAATCGGCGGCCGAATCCGGTCTATCGCGCGACCGATCGCCCTCATCGCTCGGCCGCGAACCGCGACCTTTGCGAGGCATTTGTCAAAAGGCTATCGTCGGAGGCGTGTATACCCATGTCGAGAAGAGGCAAACCCCTTGAACATCGCCGAGGCCCTTCTCCACGCGTTGAAGGCACGCGGCGCGCGCGAGGTTTTCGGCGTTCCCGGGGATTTCGCGCTGCCCTTTTTCAAGGTCGTCGAGGAATCGCGGATGCTGCCCCTTTATTGCTTGAGCCATGAGCCGGCGGTGGGCTTTGCGGCGGACGCCGCCGCGCGCATCAACTGCGCTCTGGGCGTCGCCGCCGTCACCTACGGCGCCGGTGCCTTCAACCTGGTCAACGCGGTCGCGGCGGCGTATGCCGAGCGCGTTCCGCTCGTCGTCGTCTCCGGCGCGCCTGGGATGAGCGAGAGGGGAGGCGGCCTTCTCGTCCACCACCAGGCAAAGACGCTCGATTCCCAGTTTCGCGTCTATCGCGAGATCACCTTCGACCAAGCGCGGCTCGACGACCCCGAAAGCGCGCCGCAGACGATCGCCCGAGTGCTGAAAGGCTGCCGCGAGCGCTCGCTCCCGGTCTATCTCGAACTGCCCCGCGACCGCGTGCTGTCCGCCTGCGCGCCGGTTCCGCCCGATTCTCCGTCGACCTTCGACAAGTCGGCGCACCAAGAGTGCGCTAAAGACGTGTTC
>JAKAOO010000079.1:14221-15457 GCA_021812165.1 Pseudomonadota bacterium
GCCGCAAAATCGCCGGTCCTCATGGCGGGGGTGGAGATCCGCCGCTATGGCATCGAGGACAAGGTCGCCCTTCTCGCGCGGCGTCTCGGCCTCCCGGTCGTCACCAGCTTTATGGGCCGCGGTCTTTTGGCGGAGACCGCGCCCGCGCCTCTCGGCACGTATATGGGAATGGCCGGCGACGAGGAATTGACCCGTCTCGTCGAAGATTCGGACGCGCTCCTGCTTTTGGGCGTCATCCTTTCGGACACGAATTTCGGCGTTTCGCGTCGGACCATCGACCTGCGGCGCACGATACAGGCGCTCGGCGGGCAGGTGAGCCTCGGCTATCACGTCTATCCCGATATCCCGATCGGCGCCTTCGTCGATGCTCTGCTGGCCCGCCTCGACGAGGCGCCGGAGAGGCTGTCGAAGGCGCCGCTTCGCGCCTACCCGAGCGGGCTTGCGGCAGACGACGGCCCTATCCACGCCGACGACATCGCCTGCGCCGTCAACGACATGATGGATCGCCACGGTCTTTTGCCGATCGCCGCCGATGTGGGCGACTGCCTCTTTACCGCTCTCGACATCAGGCAGACGCCGCTCGTCGCGCCGGGCTATTACGCCGGCATGGGTTACGGCGTTCCGGCCGGGCTCGGCGTGCAGGCGACGAGGGGCGAGCGTGCGCTCATCCTCGTCGGCGACGGCGCGTTCCAGATGACGGGGTGGGAGCTCGGCAATTGCCGGCGCTACGGCTGGGACCCGATCGTCATCGTCTTCAACAACGAAAGCTGGGAGATGCTGCGCGCCTTCCAGCCGGAAAGCCGCTTCAACGACCTCGAGGATTGGCATTTCGCCGAGGTTGCGGGAGCGCTCGGCGGCGACGGCGTCCGCGTCAAGACCCGGCGCGAGCTCGCGGATGCGCTGGAGCGCGCGGCAAGGACGCGCGGGCGCTTCCAGCTCATCGAAGCAATGATCCCGCGCGGCTCCTTGTCGCGGACGCTCGCCCGCTTTGTCGAAGGCTTCCGGAATCGGCGGGAAGCCGGTGCTCTCTCCCGATCGCAGGAGGCGCCGCGGAGGCCGATCGTCGCGCGGCGGCGCTCTGGCGCTTCCTTGGGGGCCAAGCGAACCCGAGCCTCGCTCAAGGTCCGCGGCAGATGACGTTGAGGAGCGCCTGGCGCTTTTCGATCGTCACCGCCCTTTTCGCCCGTTCGAGCGCCGAGGGAAGCGCCGCCGGATCCTCGACCCGCTCGCCATACC
>JAKAOO010000080.1 GCA_021812165.1 Pseudomonadota bacterium
GCTGACCCGCCCGTCAGGAGTGCGGCATTGGGAAGGGCCCTATTTCAAGGGCGGCAAGGTCCCCGAAGATCCCTGGGGCCACCCGTACATCTATCGCAGCCCAAGCGATCGACCGCACCACTCCTACGATCTCATCTCCCTCGGGCCTTCGGGCCGGCCCGGAGGGCGTGGAGAGATTGAAAACGAGTGACCGCTTGAGGCGCGCGCCTCAGCCGAAGCGAGCCTTGCGGGAAAGGAGGACGTAGCCTCTCGGCACCAACTGGCCGACGCGGGCGATGGCGAGCGTCCTCGCCCGCGCGTCACCCGGACCCACCGCCGTCGCGATGATCCGCACCGTCAAAAGCATAGGATAAGGGGAGGGCGAAGCGGCGAGCGCGAAACCGGGAGACTGCGGCAGCGTCGGAGAGGCGAGCGCCAGCGCCGCCGCAACCACCGGATCGGCCGCGCGCGGGTCGGGCTCCGCCGTGCCGTAAAGGGTCAGATGCGGGCGGATGGCGGCGAAAACCGAGGGCGTCATCCCGAGCACCTGGGAAAGCTCGCCGAGCGTTTCGAGAGGCTGGCCCGGCGGGCCGTAATCGAGCCCGGCGGCGCGGTATTGGGCAAACGCCGCCGCCGGCCCACCGACGACCGGCTGCCTGCCGATCCACTCTTCAATCGCCGCCGTGAGGCGCTGGGCCGTTTGCGGATCGCTGCCGGTGACCTGCAGCAACGCAGTGAGAAGCGCGGGTGAGGCAAGATTGGGGTTGATCCGTCCGGCCTCGTTGCTGAGGGTGACGCGGACGCGGCTGTCGCCGATCACGACCACATGCGCGCGTCCGTCAAGCCGCCACCCTCCCTCGTCGGCCGGGCTCAGCAGCTTGAAGATCGCCTCGGAAACCGCCCCGTCGGCCGCCGCTTGCGCGACGGCGTTGTCGACGAGATTTTGGGCGATCTTGAGCTCGGTGCGGCTGCCGGCGACCAGCTGCGCAACGATGAAGGCCAAAAGCACCATCGTCCAGAGGACGATCAAGAGCGCAAAACCGCGGCTCCCAGCGCGACCCCTTCGTTGAAGCATCGGGTCAATTGCCCTGCGGGTTTCCTTGCGGGTTTGCCAGGCCCGGCAGCATGTGCGTTTTGAGTTGCTGCGGAACGAGCGCCGCACCCAAAAGCTCGTGGCGCATATCCTCGGTCAAGGCGCGCGCATTGCGCTGGTCGTACACCACATGCGGGGTGATCAAAACCAGAAGCTCGGTGCGCACGCGCGTATTGCTCTGCCCGGAGACGAGCGCGCCGAGGAGCGGGATGTCTTTGAGCCAGGGAATGCCGCTGTTGCTTTCGCTCTCGTTGTCGCGAATGAGGCCCGCCATCCCGACCGTGTCGCCATTCTGGACCGCCACCCGCGTCAGGAACACCTGATCGTTGAAAGTCGGCGAGCCGGTCGCCGTGTTCGCCGCCGGAGCCGCGACGTCGCTCACTTCCTGGGAAACGTCGAGGGTGACGAGGCCGTCCGAGTTGACGCGCGGCGTCACCTGCATGATGACGCCCGTTTCGTGATAATTGATGCTGTTGACGACCGGGGCGCCGGTGGTGAGCGTGCTCGTCGCAGTCCCGGTCAGAACCGGCACTTGCTGGCCGACCTGCAGCCTTGCCGGCTGGTTGTCGAGGACCATGACCTCGGGCGACGAAAGCACTCTCACCTTCGTCACCTGCGACAGGGCGTTCAAGATAAACTGCTGGCTCTTGCCGACCACAAAGCCCGGAAAATTGTTCGCGAAGATGGCGCTGGTGTTCTCACTGAGGACGCCCGAGATCCCTGCGGCTTGGAATGCGAACTGGGTCCCGTATTGCAGGGACTTGTTGAGATCGACTTCGGCGATCGTCGCCTGGATCAGCACCTGCAGCGGGATCACGTCGAGCTTGCGAAGCATCCCGCCGATCACGTCGTATTCGCTCGGCGTCGCATAAATCAAGAGCGCGTTGTTGGACGAATCGGAGATGATGCGCATACGATTTTTCGCCTGGGCGCTCGATTGACTGACGGGCGAGAGCGCCTCGGTGGCCGCCGATCGGGTGGTGGCCGGAGCGGGATCAGCACCCGCGGAGGGGAAATTTCCGAGGCCGGGTATCGCGCTCCCGCCGCCCGCTCCGGGAAGGCCCCCGGAGGGGGCGCCAGACGCCCCCGCGGCTCCGGTCGCCGACGGTGTCCCCATTGTCACTGTGGGCAGGCTGGGGGCGGTCGTGCTCGGCGTCGGCGGCGCCGCCGTGACATGCCCCGGCGTAAAGGCCTCCTGCAAAAGGTATTGCAGATCGTTGGATTGCCCGTTCTGAACGTAATAGACATGCCAGCTGCGGGCGGTCGCCATTTCGACCCGGCGCGCGAGCCCTAAAACCCGCCTCGCGGCGTCGATATAGCCGGGTTGCGAGGAGATCACGAGCACGGCGTTGACTCGATCCATCGGCAATACCCGGACGACATTCGTGAGCGGACCTCCAGCCTTGGCCTGGAGCACATCCGCAATCTCGCTCGCGAGCTTTTCGGGCCCGCTATCGCCCGCTGGAAGCAGAGCGTAGGACTGGCCGGCGAGGATGTTGATGTCGAAGGCGTGGATCAGGCGGACGAGCGCCTGGCGGCTGGGGGCGTCACCGCTGACGATCAGCGCGTTGCCCGCCGGGTCGGAAGTGATCTTGGCGTTTCCGGCGATATAGGGCGCGAGCACTTTGGCGAGTTGCGGAGCCGAAACATAATGCAAAGCGACGACCTCGCTTCCCGCCCCGAGGGCCGTCGGTCCGCTGACGGTATTGATGAGGGCGCCGGCGGCAAGCGGCATGACGCGATAGAGACCGTTCTGCCGAACGATGGTGGCGCCGTTCTGGTTGAGCACGGTTTCGAGCGCGGGCAACAGAGCGGACCGCGCGACCGGCCTCCCGGTCTGAAGAGAGGCGGTCCCTTTGACCGAGGGGTCGATCGTATAATTCACCTTCAAGAGTTTGCCGAGAATCGTGCGCGCGATTTCGCGGATGTCGGTATCGACGAAGTTGAGCGTCACCTTCCCGGCCATGGCCGGCTTTGAGGGCGGCGCCGGCGCCACTTCGGGCGACACCGGCGCGCTTCGCGCAACAAAAACACGTTGCTGGCTGAAACTGTTGGGAATGGTGCCGCTCACGCGGGGCGTGGCGGGCTGCAGCTTCGCCGGCTCCTTAAGCGGTTGAAGTTGGGGCGGCGGAAGAGGCTTCTGGCAGCCCGCAAGAAGAAACAGCGCCACACCGACCGCGACCGCAGAACGGACCGATCTCCCGCACGTCGCTAATGCCATGGTGGGGCTCCTCGCCGGATCGGCACGGGGTGCGCGAAAGGTGGCCGCGGCGGTCCTTTTGCCACGGCCGGAGCAAAGCCGGGCCTCGGGCCCGGCTGCGGAACCGGAAAGCTGGCCGGCAGCGGCATTCGCGCCAGCCCCCGATCGGGCTTCGGCTCCACAGTTCGAAGGCCGCCGGGGCCGCGCAACGCGATGGCCTTTGGCGAGATACTTTCGATCCGCCAACCGCTCACGCTGTCGCCGACGCTCAGGGCCAGCGGTTTCTTTCCCCTGATCGCGAATATGGCAAAGCGCAGCTTTTCCTGGGTGATGATCCCCGTGAGCCGTGCGTCGGCAAGGGCGACATCCGGATTGGCTCCTCCTCCGCTGTCGGCCGCGGGGCGACGCGTCGGGCTGAAGAGCGGGCGGGCCAGGATCACGGTTACGAGCTTATCGAGCGCCTCTTTTCGCTGCGGAGCGGCGGCCGCGAGAACCGGGGCGGGCCGCTTCGGCACCGCAATCGCCATCTTTCCCCCGCCCGGATTCGAAGTGAGTTCGAGGAAAATGACCGCCCCAAACAACCCGCAGCCGAAGAGGAGGGTATAGATCGGGAGGCGCTCAGTCATCGCTTGGCGGTTCGTGCGCTCGCGCTGCGGCGAAAGCCATAGACATTGAGTGCGACATTGAGGTTGAGATATCTCGCCTGGCTCAGGGGCAGGATCATGCCGTGGATCTCGAGGTCGTCGATGACAAGCGGCGGGGTCGTCGCGTCGAGCGCGGCGAGGAGTTTTACCAGCGTCCGGTAACTGCTGCTCAGCACCACTCTGAGGCCGATGCGGCGATAGGGACCGACGGCTTTCGCCGGCAGGCTTTCGGTGCTGCCGACGCTCGCTCCGACGGCGCTCGCAAGGGCGTCGACGCGGCTTTCGAGATTGGCGGAGGCGATGGCGTCGCTCGCTCCGTCGAGGGTCATCTTGCGGGCACGCGCCCGCGTCGCGAGAGCGGCAAGGCGCGCCCGCAACACCGGGATCTCGGCGGCGGCAGCGTCGAGGCGCGGGGCAAGCATCGCCTTCTCCTCGAGAACCGCAGCGCGTTCCTGGTAGAGCCCCAGGACCGGTGCCACGACGAGGAAATATACGGTTATCAGCACGACGACCAGCAGCGAGACTGCCAGCAGTCGGCCCGGACGACCGGACGGGATGCGAGTGAGGGAGATTACGGCGCTACCTCCGCAACAATCGTAAATGCGTCGACGTGAAGTGTTGGAAGATGCGTGACCGGGGCGCCAAAGGCCGGATCGCGGAATTCGTCGGAAGCCGCGATTGCGCCGATGAGGCGCGCCGCCGCGGCCGACCGGCCGGAGAGCGTCACTTTCCCGCGGCGCAGGATGAACGCCGTCAGATAGGTATCGTCCGGAAGGATTCGGGTCGCCGCAGCCAGCGCTTCGAGCGGCCGCCCTGCCTCGTCGCGCTGATGCATGACGAGTTCGAAACCGCCAGACAAACGGTCGATCTTCCGGCGCAGCTGTGCGGCTTCACCGGCCGCCGCGCGCCCCGCCGCGACTTCCCGATCGACCGCCGCGAGCGCGGCGCTCTGGCGCAGGAAAGGCGTCACCACCGCCCCCAATCCCAGCAGAATGCAGAGCGCCGCCGCGAAACGCACGAGCCAAACCGAGGACGGATGAAGACGGCCGCCATTACCGTCGAGCGGCACATGGGCGCCGCTGTCCGGGCCATCGGCAATTTCCGCACGCCGCGGCTCCAAGCCCTTTTCCGAAAGCGCGAATAGGAGAGGTCCCAGGATGGCTTTCGGCAACAGCAGCAAGCGGACCAGGATTTTATCGCCTTGGCGGCCCTCGATGCGGCGGCTCCAATACACCTCCTCGACCGTAAACGGCGTCTCCCGGTCCATTTCAAAGCCGAGCACGGAATCGAGATCGCGTTCTGCGGCAAGCGGAAGCGTAACCGTCTTCGACAACACCTCCGCCGCCGAAACGCGAACGACGACCGGTTTCCCGGCGGCTCGCGGCATCGTCGCGAACCCGCTCGCGCCCAGGCCGAAGCGGCCGAGCGCCGTCTCTCTGCCGCCCCGGCGCACGCTGACGGTAACGGCCTCGACACCGCGGCGCAGCGTCCCTACCGGGCTGATGACCATTGCATCCCCGGCCCTTGCTCGCGCCCCTCTCAACCCATGCGGCAAGAGGTCGGCGAGCTGATCGAGCCACCAAGTAAAGAATTCATGCAGCATGGCGGAAATCGACGTCGAACGTCTTGCACCCCTCACGGCTCCGATCCGCCGGCAACCGCGGATAGGAGAACAACCGGTTTCTTCCTCTTCCTATACTGCAAGATAGGTGTCGCGAATATGGCTCAATCAAGGCAAAGCCTCGGAGAGTGCGGGATTCAAGGCCTCGGGGCCGCGATCAAATCCGGCCAATGCCGCGGATCGCCCTTCTTGAAGATGAGCCGGACGCGAATCAGTTGCGGGAGTTCCGGGCCGCGCCAGCGGGAAAGCCAAGTCGGGGGTTTGAGCGGAGCGGCGCTCCCCCAGTAACCGAGCTCCAGATTCTCGACCCCGCGAACGAGCACTTCTTCGTGCGGCCGCGGCGCCCTCGCCACTTGCTCGTGCTCGTGGGGAGCCCAGAGGAGGGCGAGCCGATGGCCGAGAAGCTCAAGCTTGGTGTCGGCACGGCGCGTCGTGCCGATCCCGGTCGGCATGTCGCCGACAAAGACAAATTCGTGAGAGGTGCCCCTTATCCCGCCGCGACCGTTAGCGCCGGCGGCGAACCCTCCAGGGGCAACCTGTGGGATCCCGGTCAGAAGCTCGCGCAGAACGCGAGCGGTGGCGTCGAGCTCCTGGGTCTTTGCGATCTGGCGGCGTTCGGCGCGCCATAACGCCAAACCGGCATGGACGCTTGCGGATAGGCCGACGACGAGAAAACCGAGAATGAGAAGGGCGACGAGAATCTCGAGCAGCGTAAAGCCGCCTTCACAGGAAGTCGGGCGCGGCCTTTCCATCGGATTTTCAGCGAGAAGCCGGTGTCGTGCCGACCCGGCGCGTCACCAGCACGACTCTGCGCGTTTTCCCCCCCACCTTCCACGAAATCGCCACTCTCACGTCGTAGAGCGTCGTCCTGAGGAGAATGGCGCCGTTGGCCGAGGACCTCTGGTGCGAGGCGATCGGATGCACCGTGATCTGCCAGCGAAAACCGCCGCCGTCATTGCCTTCGGAATTTCCGGCTGCCAAAGCCACGTCCTCGCCGATCGCGGCAAGATGGGATTGCGCGCGTTCCACCGCTTCTTGCGCCCTTTGAGCCGTGCGAGCACCGTAAAGGCCCGTGCTGCCGGCCTCAAACAACACCGCCGAAGCGAGCCCGGCGATGAGCAATGCAATCACGACTTCGAGCAGGGTGAACCCGGCCGCCCGCGCAACGCTTCCGCATGGCACCTTTTTCTTGCGCGCGCCTTTAACGTCCATCGGCGACGCTCACTCGGCCGCTCAGCCAATCGACCCCGATGGCGGCGCGCTGCGGCCCTTCGGCAAGCGCAATCCGACCGCCGGTCGAGCTGCCGTCGGGGTTGAAGCGGATCGCACCGAGGCTCTTCTCGATCCGTTCGCCCGCGACGGTCAAAAGCGCGATCGACATTTGGCGCGGGATCGAATGCGGCTTGCCACCGCCGACGCGGTAGCGATGGCCCTCAAGATCGAGGATGAAAGATACCGGGCGATTGCGCGCGATCGCTTCAGACCGTGCCAAACGCAACTCTGAGGCGAGCCTTGCGGCGGTCCCTTCGACGCTCAGACGCGTGCTCCACGGCGCCTTGTAGCCGACGAAGAGCGCCACCGCGAAACCCAAGATGGCAAGCACGACCAGAAGTTCAAGGAGCGTAAATCCGCAGGCTTCCTGCCGCAACGGCCTCTCGTTCTCGGAGCGGATATAGAGGTGCGCAGATCGCCCGCGGAGCGGCTCAAGCCGGACGATCAGCCCGAAGGTCGTCATTCGCGGTTCACGAGACGAGCTGATTGAGGCTCAGCATTGCCGTCACCAAGGCGCTGATAATCCCGGCGACGATGAGGCCCATCGTGATCGTGATGGTGGGGACGGCAAGCGAGACCAGCCGCTGCATCAAGAGGCGCGCCCGCTCGTCGTGGATCTCTGCCGCCCGCAGCGCCATCACCGCAAGCTGGGCCGCTTCCTCGCCGAGTTGCAAGAGGTGGATCGTGCGCACCGGCAACAGACCGCTCTCGCCGAGCGAGCGCGCGAGCCCGGCCCCGCCTTTGGCGGCGAGTGCCGCCTTCTCCACCGCCGCCGCGACCGCGAGATTGCCGACCGCATCCTTGGCAATGCCGAGCGCGGGAATGAGCGGCATGCCGTTCTGCAGAAGGCTCCCCAGAGTGCGCGTCAGGCGCGCGGCAGCCGTCTCCCGCAACAGCGTGCCGATGACCGGCAGAGAAAGCGCGAAGCGGTCGGCCCGCAACCGATAACTCGGGCGCGCGAGCAGTTGGCGAATGATGAGCCCCGCAACCGCAAGGCCGATGAGGAGCCACGGGCCGGCAACGCCGAGCCCGTTGGCGAGCGCCATCAGAATGCGGGTCGGAACGGGCAGCTTTGCGCCCGCTTGGGCAAAAAGCGGCGTGAATTGGGGAAGAACGAATTCGACAAGCAACACGATCGAAAGGCCGGCCGCGACGACGAGCAGCGCCGGATAGACGAGGGCCGCGCGCAGGCTCGCGGAGAGACTGCGCTCTCGTTCGAGAAGCGCGGCGAGCCGTTCGAGCGTTGGGGCGAGCGTACCGCCGGCTTCGCCGGCGCGCACGAGACCGGTATAGAGGCGGGGAAAGCTTTTGGGTTCGCTCGCAAGGGCGGCCGCGAGCGGGCTCCCCGCCCGGACCTTGTCGCGGATGGCGCCGAGGATCGCCCGGGCGCGGGAATTCCCGATGTTTTCGGAGACGAAGCGCAGCGCCCGGTCGAGATCCTGACCGGCCGCGAGCATGGTCGCGAGCTCCCGCGTCAGTTCGGCAAGGGTGGTCTTGTCGAGGCCGCGCGCGCCCCCGATCTCGATTTGCAAAAACTCGAAGAGGCTTTTGCGCCCATCGGCCGGTTCGGCCCGCAGAACGATCTGCCCCTGGCGCTGGAGCTTTTCGACAACGGCGCGGCGGTCGGACGCCTCCATGACGCCGTGCACAACTTCACCGCCGCTGAGCGCCGACCAGCGGAACGACGCCATCCCACCTCTCGCCGCCCGCTCGCCGCCTCGACGCAACCCATCACCGTGCGAATAGAGGGCTGAGGCTGCGCCGAGACAGCGGGACCGAGCGGGCAAAACCCGATGTTTCCCGGAATTTGATCCTAGGCTTTGCGCACTCCGCGGTCAATGCTTTGCTGTCGCAAGGCGGCATAAGACCGGCGCCGCTCGTTGCCATGCTCCAGCCGGTCGCCGCCTCGGTCACCGCTCCCCGGGGCCGCTTTGGTGGCCGGAGGCGGGCGCGCTTTACCAAGCGCCGGAGCTGGGGGTCGCCTGATAGGGGCCTACTTGGACGCAGCCGTTGCCGAAACTGTAGGCGTGGTTGTCGAACTCCGTCTGCAACAGGTAGTAATGGCCGTTCCACGACTCGTTGGCGTTGCCCGAGTCCCAGGTGTTGGTCGTGCCATAATCGTAGGCGCAAAGGTCGCCGATCTCGTAGCCCAGGGTCGCGGTGAACTAGTCGTTAAGAAGCGGGTCGGTACGCGCTTCCGTGATCTCGTGGCTGGCCCCGGTCATGACAGCGTCGGCTTCTGGGTCGTTGTTTGGCGACGGCTCATTCGAAAGCTGGCAGGCGGTGGTGTTGCCGAAGGGCAGGTTGGCATAAATGGTGTCGGGCGTTCCCGCGATGTAACTGTGATACGCGCAGTATTGCGTGTAGGCGCATTCGCTCGAACCTGAATCGAAGCACGATCCCTCGCCCGACGAGGTATAGAGAAGAAAGATGTGGCCGAGACCGCCGGTCCATCCTTTGATGCTCATGACCTTCTGCATCTCGCTCTGGATTTGCGCGTCGGTGATGCAGTTGCCGGGTGTCGCACTGTCCGTGCAGCCCGAGGCCGGGTAGTTCGACGTGTCGACGTAGTAGCCGCCATTGTAGCCGGCGTTGTGGATATAGGCGGTGTATTTGGCCACCTCATAATATTGCGTCGCGACGTTGTCTATGCCATGGCCCGGATAATCCGTGGCAAGGCGCTTCACCAAGTTGCGGTACTTCGAAGGCATGCCGGTCGCGCCGCCGTTCTGCAGCTGCGAGGGCACCCACAAGATCGTGTAGATCACCGTCGCGGCCATGACCGAGCCGCCGCTGTGATAGACGAGAGGCGGGTCGCCGCCGTCATACTCGGTCCCCATACTGCGAAACACGGCCGCGTTCGCGACCGTGGGAAAGACGTGGGCCACACCGCCCAGCTCATTGATGACGGTCAAAAGAGGCAGCCCGGGCCGCGGCGGAATCTGTGCCAGACTGAGCGCCGGCGCGATCTTCCCTCCCGCCGGTCCCCCTGCGCCCTGCGCCGGCGCCGCACGGGGCACTGCCAATGCCATGATGCCCGCGACCGTGAGGCAGAAAGCAAACCTGCTCCAGTGCCCAGCGACGATGGGATGCTTCGACATGACCCTCTCTCGTGTCTTTTTCGGATTCGGCCCAGTATCTCTACTGTATCGAGATTGAATGTGAGAGAATAACCGTATTCCGCGTACTTCGCCCTCATACCGGGCGTTCAGTCAAGTCGCTCTGTCACGGGATGTCTGAAAAGAGATATAAGTCGTCACGGTCGCGCAGCCGCCCATTCGGCGGCTCTCGCCGTCGCGGGCGCGCGATCGTGAGCGCCAGTGATTGCGCGCGGCGTCAGGCTTCGCTACGGATGCAACGCACCACCTCTTCGATCGTCGTCTCTCCCGCAAGCGCCGCTTGCAGGCCGTTCTCGAAGATTGGCCGCATGCCTTCGGCGACCGCCGCCTCCTCGATCGCCGCCTCCTCGCCGCGCTCGAAAACGAGGCGATCGATCGCCCGGCTCGGCACCAGCAGCTCGGCGATCGCGCGCCGCCCGCGATACCCGGTCCCGCGGCACTCCGGGCATCCGACCGCGTGGTGGAGCACGATCGGCTCATTCCCCTGCAGGCGGTCGAGCCGGAAGCGCTCGACGAGAGCGGGCGGGGCGTCGCCCGCCTGTTTGCATTGGGGGCAGAGGCGGCGCACTAGGCGCTGCGCCAGAACCGCCTTCAAGGTCGCGGTCAAGAGATAATCCTCGAGGCCCATGTCGCGCAGGCGCGTCACGGTCGCCGCAGCCGAATTGGTGTGCAAGGTCGAAAGGACGAGATGGCCCGTCAGCGCCGCCTGAACCGCAATCTCCGCCGTCTCGAGATCGCGGATCTCGCCGATCATGATGATGTCGGGATCCTGGCGCAGGATCGAACGCAAGAGGCTCGCGAAACTGAGGCCGATCTGCGGCTTCACCTGGATCTGGTTGATCCCGGTGAGTTGGTACTCGATCGGGTCTTCGACGGTGATGATCTTGCGGGCGATCGAGTTGAGCTTCAGGAGCCCGGTATAGAGCGTCGTCGTCTTGCCGCTTCCTGTCGGTCCCGTCACCAGGACCATCCCGTTCGGCAAGGAAAGCGCGCTTTCGATGCCTTTGCGGACCTCGCTCGGAAACCCGAGCTTTTCGAAATCGAAGGCGACCGCGCTGCGGTCGAGCACGCGCAGAACGACGGACTCGCCGTGGAGAGAGGGGATCGTCGCGACGCGAAAGTCGACTTCTTGGCCGCGCACCGTCAGCTTGATGCGGCCGTCCTGCGGCAGGCGGCGCTCGGCGATGTCGAGCCGGGCCATGATCTTGACGCGGGAGATGATCGCCGCCTGCAACCGCGCCGGCGGCGGTTCGACCTCGTGCAAGACGCCGTCATAGCGGTAGCGGACCCGCAGGCGATCGGGAAACGACTCCAAATGGACGTCGGAAGCGCGCGTCTCGACGGCCCGCGCGATCAGCTGATTGACGAGGCGAATGACGGGCGCCTCGCTCGCCAGGTCCTTGAGCCGCTCGGCATCCTCTTCCGCGGGCGCGTCGTCGGCGACCACCTCGTCGAGGAGCGCAGAACCTTCCCCCTCTTCGGGCTCGGCGTAGAGCCGATCGAAAGCGGCCTCGAGTTCGAGCGGCACCGCGACGGCGACATCGACCGGCCGGCCGAGCGCCGATGCGATCGCGTGCCGCGTAAAATCGTCGAGCGGATCGGCCATCGCAAGGAGCGTCCGTTCGTCGTCGGCGGCGATCGGCATCGCCCGCACCCGGCGCAGGAATTTGGCCTTGAGCCGATCGACGAAGAGCGGGACTTGCGGATAGTCCGCCGCGGTCACGATCGGGGCTTCGAGAAGTCGCGCGAACACCTCGGCGAGCCCGCGCTCGCTGATGAGCCCGAGCTGGGTCAGGACTTGGTCGAAGCGGCTGCCGGTCTCGGCGGCCACCCGGCGAACACGCTCCAGCGTGCGCTGGTCAACGACGCCCTTTTCAACGAGAGTGACCTCCAGTCTCGCGAGCATCGGCGCGGGATCGACAGGAGTGGCGGAAGAAAGAGCCTCGATGGTCATGGCGGAAAAAGATCCCGGCGAAGGCATGGGTCCGTGTGTCTGGGCGGTGCGCCGCCCTCGTGCAGAATAGCCGATCCTCTTCCCGCTCGGCGAGCGCATGTTTCAAGGCTCGGCCTATCCGGCGTCCGGCGCCGCCCTCTGGTCGCTTCTGGTTGCGGCCCCCATTATCGGCAGTTTTCTCGGTGTCGTGATCCGGCGCCTTCCCGCAGGAAGGCCGCTCCTGTGGTCGCGTTCCTCATGCGAGAAATGTGGCCACCCTCTTGCGGCGCGCGATCTCGTGCCGCTTTTCGGCTGGCTTCTCGCCAAGGGTCGCTGCCGTTATTGCGGCGAGCGCCTCGGCTGGTTTTATCCCGCGGTCGAACTCGCGGCGCTCGCCATCGCGGTCCTCGCGCTCGCTGTCGATGGCGGCGGGCGGGCTTGGCTCGATTCGCTCTTCGGGTGGTGGCTTCTTGCGCTCGGCTGGATCGACCTGCGGCGCTGGATCTTGCCCGACGTCCTCACCCTGCCGCTCATCCTCTCCGGGCTTCTGGAGGCGGCTCTCTTCAACGCGAGAGCGCTCCCTTGGCGCGCGCTCGGCGCGGCCCTCGGCTATCTCTCCTTGATCGCGATCGCCTTTCTTTATCGCCGTTTGCGCGGCCGCGAGGGGCTTGGGGAGGGCGACGCCAAGCTGCTCGCCGCATCGGGAGCCTGGGTCGGGGCCGCCGCGCTGCCGAGCGTCGTTTTCGTTGCCGCGCTCGGCGCCCTTCTAAGCGCCTTCCTCTTTATCCGCAAGCGCCCTCTCGAGGCGGAAACGCCTCTTCCTTTCGGGGCCTTCTTGGCGCTCGCAACCTGGCTCGTATGGCTCTTCGGCCCGCTCGCCTTCTAAAAAGGCGCCGCAGCGGCGGCCTCGCAATCGCGCCGTTTCTCTTGCGGCCGAAACCGTGTATGCGCATGGGCGAAAAATCTCGTCGCCGCTCCCGCGACGAGAGGGTTTGAAGGGTTAAGGCGCCATGATCCATCCGGTCATTCTGTCCGGCGGCTCGGGGACGCGTCTGTGGCCGATGTCGCGCACGCTTCGCCCGAAGCAGCTTCTTCCGCTGCTCGGCGGACGCAGCCTCCTCCAAGAGACCGTTCTGCGAGTGAGCGAGAAGGGCCGCTTCGCCGCCCCGCTCATCCTCGCCAACGAAGAGCATCGTTTCGTCGTCGCCGAGCAGCTGCGCGAGATCGCGGTCCTGCCCCGCGCCCTCCTTCTCGAGCCGGCCGGACGCAACACCGCGCCCGCCGCCTGCGCCGCCGCGCTCGCCCTTGCCGAAGAGGAAGGCGAGGCGCTGATGCTGGCGCTACCCTCCGATCATGCGATCGCCGACCGCGGGGCCTTTCTCTCGGCGATCGATCGCGCCGCGCGGGCCGCCCGCGCGGGCCGCCTCGTGTGCTTTGGCATCACGCCCGAGCGCGCGGAAACCGGATACGGCTATATTCGGCGCGGGTCGCCGCTCGCCGATGTCGAAAGCTCTTTCGCGATCGACGCCTTTGTCGAAAAACCCGATACCGAGCACGCAAAGGCCTATCGCGCTTCGGGCCAGCATTTCTGGAACAGCGGCATATTCCTCTTTTCCGCGCGGCTTTATCTCGAAGAGCTCGAACGCCTGCGTCCCGACATCGTCGAGGCCTGTCGGGCGGCCTATGCGCAAAGTCGTCGCGACAGCGAGTTCATCCGCCTCGCCGCAGGGCCTTTCACCGCGATCAAGGGCGAGTCGATCGACTATGCGGTCATGGAAAAGACGGCGCGCGCGGCGGTCGTCCCGGTCGAGATGGGCTGGAGCGATGTCGGCTCCTGGGACGC
Source organism: Pseudomonadota bacterium (assembly GCA_021812165.1). GTDB lineage: Bacteria > Pseudomonadota > Alphaproteobacteria > ATCC43930 > CGMCC-115725 > AP-15. Next base: position 13,705 of record JAKAOO010000080.1, read on the forward strand.
TCTCTGGGAGTTGAGTGCGAAGGACGAAGCCGGCAACGCGCGCGAAGGCAACGTCGTCGCCCTCGATACCCGAAACTGCTATCTGCGCTCGACCGAAGGGCTTCTGGCGGCAATTGGGGTCGAGGATCTGATTGCCGTCGCGACCGGCGACGCGGTGATGGTGGCGCCGCGCCGGCGCGCCCAAGAGGTGAGGAAGCTCGTCGCGCAGCTGGTTGCGCAAGGACAGGAGTCGGCGACGGCTCCCGCGACCATTCACCGCCCGTGGGGCAGCTTCAAGGCGCTTCATTTGGGGCAGCGGGTGCAGGTGAAGCACATCATCGTGAAGCCCGGGGGCAAGCTCTCGCTGCAACTCCACCATCATCGGGCGGAGCATTGGGTGGTCGTCCAGGGCACGGCCAGAATCGTTCGCGGCAGCGAGGAGATGATCCTCACCGAAGACCAGTCGACCTATATCCCGCTCGGCACCCAGCACCGGCTCGAAAACCCCGGCAAGATCCCGCTTCACCTGATCGAGGTGCAGACGGGCAGCTATCTCGGGGAAGACGACATCGTGCGCTTCGAAGACAGTTATGGCCGCGGCTGAGACGCCGATTTTTCGCGTTCCGGTGGCATTTTGGAAAGGACGTTGTCCAGCTACCAGGGTTATGTTATGGTCGAAACGATTCTCGTAATTGTTGAGGCCCGTTCGCGCTTATGGACGATCCGCCCGCACGATATCCCGCTCTAGCACGCAAGCACCTCTGCGACGCCAAGCTCTTCGCAACCCGCAACGAACTCATCGGCGCCATGCGCTTCTTGCGCGGCGGGGTCATCGGCGAGGTCGGCGTCAGAGCGGGCGATTTTTCCGAGTTCCTGCTGCGCACCGTGAAGCCGAGCCGGTTCGTCGCCTTCGATACCTTCGCGATGCATGAGTTCACGTTTGCCTTCGGCCGCCCGACCGCCAAGCTTTTTGGCGGCAAGACTCATCTCGAATTTTATCGGGAACGATTTTCGAGCCGCGGCGAGCAGGTCGTCATCGAGCCGGGCTGGAGCCATGCCGGCCTCGCCCGCCAGACCGACGGATCGTTCGACCTCGTCTATCTCGATGCCGGGCGCCACTACGAAATCGTCAAGCACGATATCGAGATCGCGAAGACCAAGATAAAGGAAGACGGCATCCTTGTTTTTGCCAGCTACATGATGTTCGACCACCAGATCGATGAACCCTTGGGGGTCGTGCCGGCGGTCAACGAGCTCGTGGTCCGCGAGGAATGGAAAGTGTTTGGCTTCTCGCTGCAAAAGGAAATGTATTGCAACATCGCGGTGCGGCGTTGAGCCGAGGCGCAATCGCTCTTGTATCTTTCACACCTCGGTCACGGCGCCCGTGCGCTCCGTGATGAGCCGGTAATGCTCGATGCGGCGGTGCTTCTCGAAATTGAAGATGGTGCGGCGGATGTATTCGCCGAGGTCGAGATCGAGGGTCGCGGCGATGACTTCGTCGTCTTCGCTCATCGCCTGCGCCGCGATCTCGCCGGTTGGCGCGACGATCGCCGAGCCGCCGATGAGGCCAAAGCCGTCTTCCTTTCCCGCCTTCGCCGCGGCCAAGATCCAGGCCGCGTTCTGATAGGCGTTTGCCTGCAGGGAGAGGAGGTGATGGAACATGCGCAGATGAAGCGGCTCCTCGTGATGG
>JAKAOO010000295.1 GCA_021812165.1 Pseudomonadota bacterium
AGCCGGCTGCCGGGCGTGCAAGCGCTGGCGGACGAACGGACCCTCTCCGGAAAAGGCGCGCGGGGAAGCGGTCGAGGCGGCTTGCCGGCTCATCAAGGAGAGCGAGGAGTTCCCCGATCTCGAAAGCCTTGCCCATGCCGTAGGCATGAGCCGGTTTCATTTCCACCGCACCTTCAAGAGCGTGACGGGGGTGACGCCCAAAGCGTATGCCGCGGCCGAAAGGGCGCGCCGGGTGCGCGCAGAGCTTCAGCGCTCGCAAACCGTGACCGAGGCGATCTACGGCGCGGGCTTCAATTCGGGCGGGCGCTTCTACGCCGCATCCTCGGAAATGCTGGGGATGACGCCTTCCCGCTTTCGCTCCGGCGGCAGCGGGGTGGAAATCCGTTACGCGTTCGGCGAATCCTCGCTCGGCCTCGTCCTCGTTGCGACAAGCGAGAAAGGGGTCTGCGCAATCCTTTTCGGAGAGGACCCCGAGACGCTGCGGCACGATCTCAAAAATCTCTTTCCTCAAGCCGCGCTTAAAGGCGGGGACAAAGAGTTCGAAACGCTGGTGGCAAAGGTCGTCGCTTTTGTCGAGGCGCCGAAGAGAGGGCTCGACCTGCCGCTCGACCTCCAGGGCACGGCGTTCGAGCGCCGGGTATGGCAGGCTCTGCGCGAGATCCCTGCGGGAGCGACGACAAGCTATCGCGCGCTCGCCGAGCGGATCGGCGCGCCGAAGGCGGCGCGCGCGGTCGGCCGCGCCTGCGCCGCAAACCGCCTTGCCGTCGCCGTCCCCTGCCATCGGGTAACGAGAACGGACGGAAGCCTTTCGGGATATCGCTGGGGCGTCGAGAGAAAGCGTCTCCTCATCGAGCGCGAGAGCGGGGAATAATGCTCTTCGAGGGCGCGCTGCCGACTGCAGCCGACCCGAGGATCGCCGAGCGCATCGCCTCCCGCGACTGGCGGCGCATTGCCCGCTCTCTGGACGAGGAAGGGAGCGCGCTTCTCAAGACTCTCCTGACGCCCGAGGAATGCCGCGCGCTCGCCCTCTCTTACTCGCGCGACGAGGGGTTCCGCAGCCGCATCGTCATGGAGCGCCACGGCTTTGGGCAGGGCGAATACAAATATTGGGCCTATCCGCTGCCGGCGATCGTCGCGGATCTGCGCGAGGCGCTCTACCGACCGCTCTCGGAGATCGCCAATCGCTGGAGCGCGATGCTCGGCGAAGGCACCCGCTATCCCAACCGCCTCGCGGCCTATCTCGAGCGCTGCCATGAGGCCGGCCAGGAAAAGCCGACGCCGCTCCTCCTCAAATATGGCGCCGGCGACTACAACTGCCTGCATCGCGACCTCTACGGCGAGCACGTCTTTCCGTTGCAGGTCACCATTCTCTTGTCGGCGCCCGGGAAGGACTTCGCGGGCGGCGAATTCATCCTCGTCGAAGGGCGCCCGCGCCGCCAGTCGCGCGCCGAAATCGTGCCGCTCGAACAGGGCGACGGCGTCATCTTCCCCGTCCGTCATCGGCCCCTGCGCGGGCTCCGCGGGTTTTGTCGCGCCGAATTGCGCCACGGCGTCAGCCGCCTGCGCCGCGGCGAGCGCTACACCCTCGGCATCATCTTTCACGACGCCAAATGAAGGGCGCGATGGCGCGGATAGAGAGAATTGGCGAGGGCGCGACGGTGTTGCGGGGCTTCGCGATCGAGGACGCCGCACGGCTCTTCGACGCCGTCTGCGCGATCGCCGCGGTCGCGCCGTTTCGGCGGATGGTGACGCCCGGAGGCTTCGAGATGAGCGTCCAAATGACGAATTGCGGCGCTCTCGGCTGGATCACCGATCGCAAAGGCTATCGTTATGAACGCCGCGACCCCGAAACGGGCGAGAATTGGCCGCCGATGCCGGCCGTCTTTCTCGAACTCGGCAAACGGGCATCGGCGGAGGCCGGGTTCGCCGGCTTCTTCCCCGATTCCTGCCTCATCAACCGGTACGAAGCCGGCACCCTTTTGTCGCTCCATCAAGACAGAAACGAACGCGATTTTGGGGCGCCGATCGTGTCCTTCTCGCTTGGTCTCGCGGCGGTCTTCCTCTTCGGAGGGGCAGAACGCAGCCACCGGCCACGCCGCATCCCCCTCGAAAGCGGCGATGTCGTCATCTGGGGAGGCGCCTCGCGGCTCGCTTTCCACGGGGTCGCTCCGCTCTCGGCAAGCGTTCACCCTCTGACCGGCGATTGCCGGATCAACCTCACCCTCCGCAAAGCCCTCTGAGAGGCGTGCGGAGGGGGCCGCTTTTCAATCAGCTGTGAGCGAAGGTGATATCGACCCGGGTAGCCGCGTTCGAGGGGTGTTTGAAGGCGGTCGTAAAGGTTTCGACCTCGCCCGGCAGAAGACGCGCCTTGGGCGGCATGATGATCTTGAACTCGACCTCCTTCGCTTTGGCGTCCCTGAGCGCGATGCGCAAGGCGGGCACCTCGCGCTCGACGCTGCTGGTGTTGGTCACCTGGCCCTCGATGACGAGGCCGCCTACCGTGCGTTTCGGCGTGATGTCGCCGATCTTGAGCCCGGCTCCCAAGGGTTGCGGCGCCGCTCCTACAAAAGCGTAAAGGCGCGCCGCCGGCGGCCATAGCGCAACGAGCCGATAACGGCCGGCGTAAAGCGCGAGCGCGACGGCGAAGAGGAGAACCACTCCAAAAAATGCGAAAGCCGCGGCGCGCCCGGAGCGCCCGACCGCGGCGCTCGGTTGGGCGCGACGCTGAGAGGGCGAGGAAGGCGCCCGCCGCGGCGCCTCCGGAGCGGGCGAAGGAGCGGGCGAGGGAACGGGCGGCAGAGCGACATACTCCCAACTGTGGCCGCAATTGGCGCAGCGGAGCGTGCGTCCGCTAACAAGCTCCTCCGTACCGACTCGATAGCGGGTTCGACAGGAAGGACAGGAGACGATCATCGCGGGAAAACTCGCTGACCCAAGGCCGCCTCGGCCGCCCAGAGCCCGGAACTATACTGTCTACGCCCGCGGCGGCAAGCCGCGCTCAAGGCGACAAGACGAAACTGATCCCGATCAGCCGAGCGGTTTAGCATCTTTCTATGCAACATCTTGTTGATCGGTACACATCCCTCTCCGCCCTTCAGGGCGGAGAGGGATGGGCCCATCGCGCAGCGATGGGAGGGTGAGGTGGGCTTTGCCGGTGCCCCCGCAACCCCCACATCCCCCCGGACGGCCGGCCCGCCAAGGGCGGGCCGTTCCGGGGGCTGCCCTCTCCGCCCCCGGGGGCGGAGAGGGTTCATCGGGCG
>JAKAOO010000296.1 GCA_021812165.1 Pseudomonadota bacterium
ACGCGCTCTCTTTTTCCCTGATTGGCGAACTCGACGACGCGCTCACCCGGTGCGAGAGGGACGACGCCGTCAAAGCGATCATCCTGACGGGCGCAGGAGAGCGCGCCTTTTCGGCCGGCGCCGACATCCATGAGATGGCCGCTCTCGACGCGGCGGAGCTGGCCGAACGGCAGGCGTTGCGCGCGCGCGTCACTTGGCATATCGCGACCTATCGGAAGCCGCTGATCGGTGCAATCAACGCGCTCGCCTATGGCGGCGCGGCACTCCTTTCTTCGACGCTCGACCTGCGCATCGGCTGCGAGAAGACCGAGTTCCGCTTTCTCGCGGCCTCCTATGGGAGGGTCAATTCGACCTGGTCTCTGCCGCTCCTCGTCGGCCTGCCGAAGGCGAAGGAGCTCTTGTACACGGGCCGGGTCGTCAAGGCCGAGGAGGCGCTCGCAATCGGGCTTTTGAACCGCCTCGTCCCTGCTGCAAGCCTCGTCGAGGAGGCGCTCGCGATGGGCGAAGCGATCGCCAAAAACGATCCGCGCATGGTCGAAGGGATCAAAAGGCTCCTTCACGAGGGGATCGGGCTTTCCTGGGACGAGCGCTACCGGCTGGAGGAGGAGGCGCGCGCGAGTTGGCTTTCCTCCGCTCCGCCGCGCGAAGGCTTCAAGGAGTTTCTCGGCCGCAAAGCGGGAGCGCGTTGAAAGTGTTACCCGGACAGTTCGACGACGAGCGATACCCGCTCGCGCCGTGCTGCGCGTGCGAGGTCGGAATCGAGAGTCGCAAGAGCAATGCCTTCTCTCTGCGCAAGTTCAAGATAGGTGGCGTCGTACACCGTCAAACGGTGCCGTCTGGCGAGCGCCAAGACATCGGCCTCTGACGGTAGAGCATCAATCGTCGCGCCAAACTGCGAGAGGTTGCGCAGAAACAAGGACGTATCCGCCCCACTGATGCGCCCGCGGCGTTCGTTGAAGAGGAGCGCGTTGCGGACTTCAAACCACCATAAGACGGGAACCCGCATCTCCTCACCGCGCGCACGCTGCAGGGTAGCGTTGGCATGGGCATCGTTCTCGGCCAATGCCCACGCCACCACAATCGATGCGTCGATGACGAACGCCATCAAACCTTATGCCCTTCGTGTCGCGATGACAGAATTTCCTCGATGGAGATCTTGTGTGTCCGCTGCCGGATCTCCTTGATCGTTTCGATGGCTCTTTCGATTTCCGCTTTGCGGCAGCCGTGCTCCGGCAGGATGCGCGCGATGGGGCGGCCGCGGCGCGTTATGACGATAGCCTCGCCGCGTTCAACCTCGTCGAGGAGTTGGGACAAATGCGCCTTGGCCTCGGAAGCTTGAATTTCGCGCATTGAGGACCCGCCCGATCAATTCGACCGGTTAACTATTGTCTCGATCCTCCATGGTCAATCCCTGAAATCACGGGACGGCGGGCGGTTCACTCGCGCAGATCCGGGAAATCGAGGATCTCGGCCTCTTCGGTCTCGGTGTCGAGAACGGCGCAGGAAAGCAGATAGCCGTTTCTCGGGTCGCCCGCGGAGCCGGGATTGATGACGAGGGTCTTGCCGACTCGCCGCAGGAGAGGGGCGTGTGTGTGGCCGTAGAGGACGAAATCGGCGCCGCTTTCGACAAACCGGTCGAGAAGCGGGCTGTGCGGAAAGACATAGGCGCCGCGCGGCTCCCACGGCGTCGAATGGACCATCAGGAGAGTTTTCCCGGCGACCTGCAGCTCCCGTCGCAACGGGCGCTCGGCGAGCCAGGAGAGGAGCTTCTGGTCGATCGAGGGCGCGGCGCGCGCGCGCCCGCCATGTTCGGAAAAGAACCCCTCTTCGTGATTTCCGAGGATCGTCAGCGCCTCGCGTTCCCTCAAGATGCGCACGACCTCGTTCGAAAAGCGGTACTCCCATATGCTGTCGCCGAGACAGAGGAGCCTCTCGACATCGCCCATGACTTCGAGCGCCTTCAAGAGGCCGCGGTCGTTGCAGTGCAGATCCGAGACGATGCCGAGCTTCACGGCCGGCCTCGCACCTTCTAAATTCCCTCTCCCGCACCGCGGGAGAGGGGCGACCCAGCCCGGAGGGCTGGGTGGGTGAGGGTCTGTCGCTCGGCCAAGACGGTTAGAATCGCGGTGATGACCCCCTCCTTGTTAGCAAGGATGTCGTTGTTCCAAAACCGGAGCACATGCCAGCCGTCTCGTTCGAGAGCCGCAGTGCGCCGCCGGTCTTGCGTGTTGCCGGTATGTTGAGAGCCGTCGGCCTCGATCGCCAAGTGGTGCTTGGTACAGGCGAAGTCCACGATGAAGGCACCGATTGGGTGTTGTCGCCGGAACTCGAAGCCGGCCAATCGTCGGTCGCGCAATAGCGCCCACAACCGCCGCTCGGCCTCCGTCAGTTCTCGCCTCAGCTGGCGCGCTCTTGCGTTCGGCATCCCTACTCGACCCCGTTACCACAGATCGATTTGAACTTCAGCGATGAGCCCTCACCCGCCTCGCTGACGCGAGGCACCCTCTCCCGCAATGCGGGAGAGGGACGGCTTCTGCCCGGGTTGAACATTTATCGTGCTGCCGCAGCCGGCCGGCAACGCATGAGGTTGACGGGTTTCAAACTCATGACGAGCTCGCCCTCCTGATTGAAAACCTCGACGAGGCTCGTCACTATCCCCCGATCGGGCTTTGATTGCGAAGGACGCGTCTCCAGCACCGTGACCCGAACCCTGAGGCGGTCGCCGGGCCGCACCGGCAACGCCCAGCGCAGTTCGTCGAGCCCGGGCGAGCCAAGGCTCGAAACCTTCGACAGATAGCGCTCGACGACGAGACGCATCGTCAAGGCGGCCGTGTGCCAGCCGCTGGCGATGATCCCGCCAAAAGGCCCGAATTTCGCCCTTTCCGGATCGGCGTGCATGTCCTGCGGGTCGAAGCGGCGGCCGAATTCGAGGATCTCTTCCTCGTTCACGCCAACCTCTCCGCACTCGACGATCATCCCCGGCTGATAGTCCTCGAAATGGCGCTCCATCTTTGGCATGCGGGGATTCATCGGGACCTCTGCGTTATCGACGAACGCGCCGGGCTTGACCCGGCGCGGCGCGGCTCTCATTACATCAAAGCGAGAGAGAAGTCGCGCGCGGGCCGCGCCCGCCGCGTCAAGCCGAGGGGGGAAGGAGATGACCTACGATTACATCATCGTCGGCGGCGGCTCCGCCGGCTCGGTGATGGCCAACCGGCTTTCCGCGATAAGCGCCAACCGCGTTCTTTTGT
>JAKAOO010000081.1 GCA_021812165.1 Pseudomonadota bacterium
CAGGAAGATGATCGGCAGCTGCTGGACCAAGATTCTCTCGGCCTGCCCGTAGAGCTGCTTCTGCCGCGCCGCGCTGGAGGTCGTCCTAGCCTGGTTGAGCAGGCTGTCCACCTTGGGGTTGCTGTAATATTTCCTAAGATGTAATTCACTATCCAGTTTTTTCAAAAGTGCCGGTGATTGGATATATTGGTCGAGAACAACGCCAAGATCGACGGTATTGCTCTGGCTCGTGCCGATCAAAGTCTGCACAAGCCCCTGAGACAGTTTCTGCGGAGGCTGGTACGTCTGGTAGGTAAGCTGAGCTTCGGAAATATACCGCGGCGAGGCGACGAAAATCATGTAAAGCGCGGTCAACAGGGTCGGCAGACCGCAAAAGAGGGCAAGACGCAGCAGAAAGCGCCGCCTGCGGCTCTTGCGCATGGTGAGCAGAACCTGGACGTGTTCAGCGGGTTCGGGCCAGGGCGCGAGCGGGGTGGCGAAGGGTTGCGCGGGGGATGCGGTCGAGGGCAGAATCCCTGAACGACGGGCGAGGGCGCCCGGTTTGCCATGGCCGCGCGCAGGGCGCTCGGAAAGCGGCGGCTCTATGGGGCTTTCCGCGCGCCCCGCCATCGTGGGCGGTTTCTTCTCGGGCTCTCCGTCACCTTCACGCTGCGGCGATCTCTCGGCTCGCAATGGCGCCGCGAGGTTTCCCTCATACGAGGGAGCCGAGGGCGGCATTTTTGCCGATGCGAGCTTCCCTCGGCGCCGCGCGCCTTCGCGCTTCGGCAAATGCCCGGTCCGGAACGGCGCTGCGGAGTTCTCGATAGACGGCGCGGTCGCGGGTGATTCCTTCTCCGGCGCGAGTCGCGCTCGTCGGCCTTTGCCCTCACGCGCCCGCCGTCGTTTCGCCCGCAAACCGAGCGCGCCGGGCTCTTCATTATCCTCGTTCATAGAACCGAGTCGCCTCCTCGACGCGATGGAACGGGTGGAGGGTGTGATTCTGGATGACAACGGCGCAGTCGGCGAACTGGCGCGCGAAGCGGGGGCTGGCGGTCGTGAAGATGACGCCTGCGCCGCGGCCCGCCGCTGCCCCGAGGCTGCGCTCGACAAGGCTGGAATCGAGCAGGCCGATGTCGTCGAAGAGATAGCAGTCGAAAGCAAGCGCCGCCACCAGCGCTGCCTCCACGCTGCGCCGCTCCTTCTGCGGCAGGTCGCCGACGACGGCGTCCAAAAACGAGCCGATGCGATAAAAACCGTCCATTGCCCGCATCAGGAGGTTCTCGTCGACGCCCGATGTCCGAGCGTAAAAGCGAATGTTTTCGAGCCCGCTCAGCTCGCGATGAAAAATGCGGTCGCAATTCACGATCGGCGACAGTCGCATTGGAGAGATCACCCGCCCGAGATCGGGCTCGTCGGTTCGCGCCAAGAGCTGCAGAAGGACCGACTTTCCTTCGTGTTTTCCACCGAGAATCGCAAGCCGCCGATCCGCGGGAAGGGTGATCGTAGTCGGGCGCAGCACGAGCGTCGGCGGGCGCCCTTTCGCTGCGAAGCTCTTGGCAACCCCGACGAGGCCGATCAATCGCGAGCCAGATGGCGGGTGCATTTGTCGAGAACCAGACCAATGATGATCAGCCCCGCGGCCACCACCACCGGATACCAGAGGGCGACGAGTTCGGTCGGATACCCGGGATAGAGCGCCTGACGCTCGAACTCCGAGAGATGCAGCAGCGGGTTCCACCATATATAGGCCGCCAGCCCGTGGCGCCCATAGGCGATCGAATAATAATGACCCGAAGTGATATATAATATCCAAATAAAGTTCTTGTTGATCATCTCCGTCGCCGGAAACCTCCTGGCGAGCGCCCGTACCACCAGACCAAAACCCAACCCCAGCGCGGTGGCGAGTACAAAATACAGCGCCGTTTTGGGGAGATTGGGAAATGGGAGTCGAAAACCGAAAACCATCAGCAAATAAACAGAGAGGACCGCCAATGAGAACATCGACAGAAATTCCCAGGACATTCTGGCGAGATCATGATGTAGCTCGCTCACTCCGGGAATGGCTGCCGCCTGCCTTCTGACATGCGCGCAGCCCCGAGCCACATGGACGAAGGCGAACCAGATCGTAAACGAGCCGATGACGAACAGCTCCACGGGAATCTTCGAGGGCATTCTTTTATGCAGGGCATTAAAGACAATGGCATGCAAGACCATCACGATGATCGGGCGGACCCATTCCAAGACAAAACCGAAGCGGTTCTCGCGGTAATGCAATCTCAGCTGACGAAGAACAAGGGCGCGCAGTAAGAAAAACTGGTCGAGGAAATCGCCGCGTCCGAAAGTGGGCGAGGCGCTCATCGCCACCGCGCCCAAACCGGGGCCGGGCGAAACGATCCCGCCCCCGCCCGCGCCCCCGCCCTCTCTTGCGACGGATGGGGCTTCTTCCAATTGCCTGCCCCCGCCTCTCTGGCGTGCCGACTCTCCCCACGGCGGCGCCGCAGCAGCGGATTCGGAACCTTGGCGCCGCGGCGAGCGGGCGGCGCCAAGCTGCTCATCGAGCGTGCGCAGCTCGGCCCAATCCGGCCGCCGGCCCGCGAGCCGGCGCAAGATCGGCCACGCCTGCCCAAATTCGCCGTCGACGACATGAAGTTCCGCGATGAGAAGGGCGGCGCTATCGCAGTCCGGGTCGAGGGTGAGCGCCGCCTGCGCCACTTTTCGCGCCGCCTCGGGGCGCGAGCGCCGCAGTAGCAGGCGGGCCAGCATCGCGCGCAGGCTTGCTCCCTGCGGGCGGGCGGCAATCGCCCTTTTGAGGTGCGCTTGCGCTTGGCCGAGCCGGTTTTCCCTCAACGCCAATCGCGCCAGAAAGAAATGACCGCGCACCAGGTTGGGATCGCGTGCGACAGCGCGCCGGCAAGCGTCCTTGGCTCCTGCACGAGCGCCCGCCATCAACAAGGCGCGGGCCAGCGCCAGATCGGCGAGCGCGTCGCTGGGCGCCGCCTCGGCCCAAGCCTTGAACTCGCTCGCCGCCTCGGCGAAAGAGCGACAATGATAAAGGGCGACCCCATAAAGCCGATGCGCCTCTGCCGAGCCCGCTTCGAGGCGCAACGCGGCCTGCGCCTCCTCCAAAGCTCCTCTCACGTCGCCGAGGCGGAAAAAGGCGGCGCCCAGCTGCAATCGGGCCGTCACCCAGTCCGGCCGCAAGCGAACCGCGGAAGCGAATGCCGCCGCCGACGCGCTCCAGCGGCTGAGCTTCGCCTCGGCGGTTCCAAGCTGAAAATTCGCCGCGGCGGCGTATCGCTCGTCTTCGGCTGCCCGCCGCAAGGGTTCTACCGCCTCGGCTTCGCGGCCTGAGGCGAGGTAGGCGCAACCGAGCTGGTAGGCGATTTCGGCATTGGCCGCTGCGTGGCGCGCGGCTTCAAGCAGAAGGCGGATGGCCTCATCGCAGCGGCCGGCGGCAAGCAGCCGCCGCCCGGCCGCCAAAGCTGCCGCGGCTTCTGCTTCGGAAGAGGGCGGGCGAGGGGGCGGCGGCACGGACGAAGTCACGGCAATCCGCCTCGCCCAACTGCGTGCGGGCGCGAAAGCCTAGCCACGAAGCGAACCCCGCGACGCCGCATTTCCCCGCCATTGGGATGGGTTTCCATGGAGAAACTCGCTATCGCCCGGCCGCAGCTTCACGCGACCGGTGGGACCCTTGCTTTGGGGCGCCCGCGGAGCGGTGTTCACCCCACTGCGATCTCGGTTGACCTAAGCCGCGGACGCTTCCTCGGTTGAGGAAGAGGCTTGCGCCGAGGAAGCGGCTTCGGCCTCCTCCAGCTCGCGAGCCGGCTCCTCAACGGGTTCAGGCTCGCCCGGTTTCGCGGTTTTCCCGGCGCGATGAACGCGCACGAGTTCGTACCCGACGATCGCGGCGAGCAGTCGTCTCCAGGTCCTTTCGTTCAGCCGATTTGGGAACTGCGGGTTCCGCAACAATTGGCGCGGCTGCGCCGCGGGCAGCCCGGCTCGCGGCTTGCGCGCACGCGCGACACAGCTAAGCCGAGGGAGCCCTTCCGCGCGTGGAGAGATCTTTAAGGCGTACTCGTTCGTAGCGGTATAGAATCGAAATACGGTCTCGCTCGGATCCGAGTTATCGGCTTGGACGTTTTGGTCCCACTGCGCGAATTTAAGATCGCGCGCAAACCACCCTTTGAGATCCTCTATCGTAGCCATTCCGGCTATCTCCTCGAAGATGCCTGTCGCCTTCGTAACAGCGACGCTTCAATTTATGGGAAAGAAAGGCGGCCGAGTCAAGCGCCCGCGAGAAAGCATCCCAAGGCCGGACCGTTCGGCGATCGGTATTTATCTTGCGCTCAGGAAGGAAAAGCTTCCGCTGCCCCAAGCCCGCTCGCAGGGGGTTCGTAGCCCGCCGCACGCACGGCGGCGATCACCGCCGGCAAATTGGGCACGAACCGGGCGATCGACGGAGTGTCCTGCCCCCGGTTGAAAAGCTTCTCCTCGATGAGCGCACCGTGCTGCTCAACCATTTGGGCAGTGAAACCAAGAAAATCGAAGACTTGATAGAGGCGTGCGATCCTCGCCTCGCGCACTCCCTGATAGAGATCCTCGTGATAGACTTCCAGGCATGGGGCGTCGAATTCCTGCATCGACCGGAGGACTTCGTCGGTCCTTCTGCGCGTGCTCACAAAGCGCGCGACCGCTTCATCCACAGGGATCGGCGGCAGTTTGCGCCGGCCTTCGCGCACATTCTTGTAGATCCGCAGGGCCATCTCGGGATGCCATCCGCCGGTCGCTTCCGCGACGAACTGAGAGACGATGCGAGCGAGCTCATCGCGCCGACGCAAGAACACATGACGGTACTCGGTCTTGGCGGCCGCCTCCAGCAGGCCTCTGTTGAACTCCACGCTGAACATCTGATAGCAATGCTTGATGACGTAGCGTTGCGCGAAGATCTCTGCGAGAGCGGCGGCAAACGCGGCTTTGTCTTTGTTCTTGCGCCAAGCCATGGTGACGTAGGCGAACTGGCGGGTGCGGGAACGGCCCCAGTTGAATGGCTCGGGCTCGGCGCTCTTGTGCTCCGACATTTCCATCAGAAGGCGGATCAGCGAGGTCCCGCCGCTTCTGTGCATCGTCCAGATCATGAAAGGATAGGACATATCCCTCGCCCCTCTTTTGCGAAAGCGGGCTCAACCATCCCTCTGCGGCGCCCAAACAATATTTGATTTTGAGAGATTTTGATAAGGAGGTCAATGATAAGCGCAATTCTCACGGGTTTTTGTCGGCTTCATTCTGATCCCGCTCTTCAAGGAGCCGTCGCTTCGTCTCGCGGGGCGCGGACCCGGTGAACCTTTCGATCCTGACCCGAAGCGGTCGTCAGCCGGCTGAATTTGCTGTGGCGCAAAAACGTTGTTCTCACCCGACCGAATGTGGTATCGCAACGAAATGGCCGGGTTATGCTATCCAAGTCAACCTCAATCAGTATTCCTTTTTGGCAGTATTCCTTTTTGGAGAACCGCTTTGGCCGGGATTTCGTCGACAATCTGCGCTGAAGCGGCGCCGCAGCCCCGTGAGGTCGCGTGCAGACCCATGAAAAGCTGTCGGCCCAAAGGACCGAAGATCGGGCTCGCCCTGTTGCTCGGCGCCGTGCTTTGGCTCGGCGCAGCCCCCGCCTTCGCGGCGGCGACGGCCTGCAATGCCCCCGTCTCGCCTCCTCTTCGTGTCAGCCAGATCAAGGGAGTGCGGACAAAATGGTTGTCGTTTGCTCCCGATAAACGCAATTCGATCGAGCCCGATCTCGCCCATCTTTCGTTGCGCCGGTGGATGGACGATCTGCACCGGGTGGGTGTCAACCTCGCCGAAATCAATCTCGAACCGAGGCGCAAGCTCGCTCGCCGGTCCGCTCTCAGCGATCGGCAATTGCACGAAGTCGAAGACGCCATTTCTACGCTGCGAGGCGCGCGCACTCCTGCCCAAAAGAGCCTCATGGAGCGGTTCGAGGACAGCATTGCGCCGCACTGGGAGTACACCGTCTCGCAGCGCGACGAGATCCTGCTCGATTTCTTGCGCCACCTCCAGGCTTTGCGCGCACGCGGCGCGATCGCGGGGTCGCCGCGCTTCATCATCCACCAGCGCCTCTGGTTTAGCCCCGGCAGCAGTCGGCGCAAGCGCCGAAACCGCCGGGTTCGAGCGGACGAATTCGCCGACGACATGGCGGGATTCATCCGCCTTGCCGATGCGCATTGCCTCGGCGGGTGGATCGCCGGGATTCGCCTCGGCGAGCATAACAACAACGACATGAACGAGTTTTTGCCTCTCGTCGTTCGCTTGGCGAGGGGGGTCAACGAAGGCACCGGCGGTTGGCTGAAGACGCACCTTTTCGTCGCCGACGGCGGGGGCATGGGCGCCGAATACCGCGGGATCAACCATGTCCTCGGCCGCAACGGGCAGCCTTACCCGTTTTTCCGCGACATCGCCCAAGAGACTGGGGCCTTTACCTTCGGCTACAAATTCGAGCGGCTCCTCCGCAGCGACCACGGGATCAGGGGATATATGATGATCCAGCATTGCGGGCCGCAACGCTTTTGCAACGTGCATTCCGTGCGCGACTGGGAGAAGTATCTCGGCAAGATCCTCGGTTTCGACGATCTCGTCTCCTTCCTCAAAGCCAACCGCGCCCGCTATCCCCGCGACGCGAACGTCGTATTTGTCGGCGACATTACGGATGCGGCGGTGAATTTGGTCCGCCTCGGAAATAACGGTACTCTCGAGGACCGGGCGCCGATGACCGCCCTCAGGCACCTCTTTATCAAGGCGGGGCCAATGGCGACGAGCGGCAAGATCTTCATGAACGGCTTCAACACCGACGCCAATATACGCCGTCAAAATTACCGCGAAGGCAAGCTAGTCGTCGATATCGGCCGCGCCTTTTACTTCGTCGGAAACAACGGCGAGGCACGATTTCTTCCGCAATCCTACCGGATCTGGAAAGATTGGCCGCAGCCATGAGGCTCCTCCAATGGCGCAGGCATCGTGGCGGGCCGTCAAGGCGGTGGATCGCGCTCGCCCGAACCGGCACCGCTTTGTAGGGCGAGATGTGCAGTCTTGCTCATGGTTCCGTCGCCGTCTTCGGTGACGAGGGAGGAATTCGGAACCCCAGAATGGGAGGGACAGAAGGTGATCCTGAGAAGACGCCTGTTGAGGTCGCTTCTGACGGCGGTCGTTTTGCTCGGCGGTGCGGCAGTGACGATCCGCGCTTCCAGCGCGATCGAATTGTTCAAGTTTAATCTGCAGGGCAGTTACGGGCTCAGCTGGTACGGCGCCGATTATTCGGGGTCGCCGCCCAATTCCACCTTTGCCCTCGTCGGTGTCGTTTCCTTGGACGGTAAAGGCGCGATCACGGCGGGCTCCATTACTTACAACGATGCGGGCACTGTCTGCGAGGGGGTCGTTACCGACGGCTCGACTTATCGCGTCCTGCCCGATGGCCAAGGAGAGTTCAACTTCAACATTGTGCTCAAGTCTGGGACCTGCCCGATCACGCACTTCGAATTCCCCATCGCGATCTCGAACCTGGGAGGGAGCAGGGTCGCGCGGCGCGTTTCGATGGGCGCCGGCGGTGGTCTCGCGGCGAACCTCACGGGCTCGGGTCTCGCTCTGCTGCAGGCACGCAAGCCGATCACGCTCTCCAACGCGAGCCTTCATAACGGGTATTCCTTCAGCTGGTTCGGCCACGACTTTTTCACAACGACGAGCCCCAACAACGGTTTCGGCGCGGTCGGCGAGATCGGCTTCGGCCGGAACGGTGAGATCCGCGGCGGATCGATCGTCTACAATGACGGCGGGATGATCTGCAGCGCAGGACAGACCAGCGCAGGACTGTCGGGAGGCTACACCGTGCGCGCTGACGGCGAGGCTCTTATCAATCTTGTGATCGTCGGTGCGACCGGAACCTGCCCCTTGACCTCGTTTGTGATGGCAGCGGCGCTCTCGGATATCGGATCGAGCGGCACCGCCCGACGGATCCAATTTGTCTCGGCTTCTGCCGCGCTGCAGGGCAACACCGGCATCCCCAACCTGGTCGTTTCCGGCATAGCCGTAAAAGTAGGACGGTTCGTCTTGAACAAATAGAGTTCCCGTGCAGGCATAGCTATGGGGGTGGAAATGGTTTTGTCGCGGAACATTCGTTTGCGCTGGCTGCGTCCTCTTATGCGGGTACGCTTCTTTGTTCTCTTCGCGCTCCTTTTGGCGGCGAACCCGGCCTTGGCGAAGCGTATTCATATCTCAAGCTGCACAAATCGGCCCTTTGTGATCTCCCAGCCCGGCAGCTATGTCCTCACCGCCAACCTGGTCACGAATCCCGGCAACGACTGCATCGACGTCAGGGTCGGGGCGGTTTCGATCGACCTCAACGGGTTCACGATTACAGGGGCGAAAGTCGGCATCAGCGGCAGACACAGCCGCCAGGTTTTGGTCCAGGACGGCACCGTCAGGCTCTCGGCCTACGACGGCATCCGCCTCGGCAATGACGGCATCATCAAAAACATGCGGTTGGATGTCAACAACGGCAGCGGCATCGTCTGCGCAATCCACTGCATAATCACGGACAATCAGGCAAATGGCAACGGAGCGCAGGGCATCGAGGTGCTCGCCGCGGCGACGATCACCAACAACACCGTAAGCTACAACGGTCTCAACGGAATCGATTGCAGGGGCGATAAGTTTTCGGCCGCGGACTGCAAGATCTCAGGAAATACGGCGACCTTAAACGGCCAGAGTGTGGAAGGCGGCAGCGGCATCGTGGCCGGATCGGAGAGCGTGATCGAGGCCAATACCGTCAACGGCAACTTCGACGAAGGGATTGTGGCTTTGTCCGGCACGATCTCAGGCAACGCAGTGAATGGCAACGGCAAGGCGGGGATCGTGGCGTCGGCAGGCAGCGTCGTTTCGAGCAACACGGCGAACGGCAACGGCAAATCGTCTTCCTGCACTCCCCTGGGCGGCGGCATCACGGTGGTCAGCCAGACAAATTGCTCAGCCGGCGCCGGCGGGGTTCTGGCGATCGGGAACGCAACCTCTGGCAACGCGGGGTTCGGCATCGATCTCGGCGGCGACCCGACAAACGGCTACCAAAACAATGTCGCCTTCGACAACCGCGGTGTGCCGTCGGGAGCTGCGGGCCAGATCAACCCCGGCACGAGCCTTGGCCATAATTTGTGTAACGGCATAATCTCGGGTTGCTGAGCGACTCAGAACACGCCCGCGCTTGCGCTCCCGCCGCAAAGCCGGTCATCGATGAGGCGGCGGGCGTCTTCGAGATAAATGCGATTCTCGCGGGTTGAATCTTTTGCAGACAGGGGGCGTCTCGTTGGAGGATATGCCTGCGGATGACGCTGTCGCCACCGCCGGATCAGGGAAGGGAGCGGGATGCGGTCTCGTCGAGGGCTGTGCCATAGCGGCATTGTTGCCACGATCCTTGCCGCGTTCGCGTTGGCCATTCCGGCCAATGCCGCAGCGGCTCCCGCCTGCAGCGGGCGTACACTGCCGCCGCTCGCCATCGCCAAAGTGCGGGGGGTACGGACAAAGTGGTTGTCCTTTGCCCCCGACCGACGCAACACCATCGAGCCCGATCTCGCCCACCTGACGCTCAAAGAATGGATGAAGGATCTCGAGGCGATCGGCGTCAATCTCGCCGAGATCAATCTCGAACCGGTCCGCAAGCTCGCCTCGCGGCCCGCTCTGAGCGACCGTCAACTTCGGGAAACGCTTGACGCGATTTATACGCCGGGGAGCGCGCGCTCCGCTGCCCAAAGACAACTCGTTTCGGTTTTCGAGAACGAGATCGCCCCGCACTGGGAATATACCGCCCAGCAGCGCGACGATGTCCAGCTCGACTTTCTGCGCCGCCTCGCCGCTCTGCGCGCGCGCGGCGAAATCAGCGGGACGCCGCGCTTCATCATCCACCAGCGTCTGTGGTTTCGTCCCGGCCGCGGCTGGCGCAAGCGCCGAAACCGCCGGGTTCGAGCGGAGGAATTCGCCGACGACATGGCGGGACTCATCCGCCTTGCCGATGCGCATTGTCTCGGCGGGTGGATCGCGGGGATCCGCCTCGGCGAGCACTCCAACAACGACATGAACGAGCTGTTGCCGCTCATTGTTCGCCTCGCCAGGGAAATAAACGCCCGCACCAACGGTTGGCTCAAGACGCATCTCTTTGTCGTCGACGGCGGCGGCTGGGGTGCCGAATACCGGGGCATCAACCATGTTGTCGGCGCGAACGGGAAGCCTTATCCGTTCTTCCGCGACATCGCTGCCGAGACCGGTGAGTTCGCCTTCGGCTACAAGTTCATGCAGTTTCACCGGACCGCGAAAGGGATCAGGGGGCATATGAAAATCGCGCGTTGCGGGCCGCGACGTTATTGTGACCTGCACTCCGTCGCCGATTGGAAGGAATACCTCGGCAAGATCCTCGGCTTCGACGGCCTCGTTGCCTATCTCAAAGCCAATCTGCGCCGGTACCCTATGGATGCGCACGTCATCTTTGTCGGCGACATCTCTGATGCGGTGACGACAATGGTCCGCGTCGGAAAAAATGGCGCGCTCGTGGACCGGGCGTCGATGACCGCCCTGAGGCACCTCTTCACCGAAGCCGGTCCGGTGGCGACGAGCGGCAAGATCTTCATGAACGGCTACAACACCAACGCGAACATGCGCCCTGAAAACTATCGCGTAGGCGGTCGGGCCGATATCGGCCGCGCGCTTTATTTTGTCAGCAACAGCGGCAAGGCGCGGCTTCTGCCGCAGACTTTGCGCATCTGGAAAGATTGGCCGCGAGAATGAGGTCCGTCTTTTCCCGCAAGCGCGTTTGTGTCCACGGCGGATCGTTGGGTCTGAGGGCGAGACGGTTCAAAGGCGGCGGTTTTCCGTGCGGGCGCCATTTCCCCTATCAACCAGGAGGAGCTTAGCGGGTGCGGTCCTTTGTCGGATCGAAGGCAATGATCGGCACGTTTGCGGCGCTCTTTGCGGCATTCGCGGTTTGCCGCGAAACGGCGTACGCCGGGCAACTGGCAGAGGCCCGCGCCAAATTGCACCACGTCATCATCATAATGCAAGAAAACCGCTCGTTCGATCATTACTTCGGCACCTTTCGCGGTGCCGACGGTTTCCCGCGCGATGCGAACGGTAAAATCTCGGTCTGCGTGCCGCTCGACCCGAAAAACCCTTCCCAAGGCTGCGTCACGCCACTTCACGACCGCCGCCTCGCCATCGCCTCGTCGGCCACCCTCTTGATCTCGCCTGCGAAAGCCTCGGCCTTGTGGACAGGGGCCGCTTTTCGCGTTTCGATCGCACTCGACATCGCTTCCCTCCCCGGGGCTCAAAACGCGCCGGTGCGTCTGTGCCCGCGTGCCGTTCGCCTTTTCTTTATCGAAGCCCAGAGTCGTCCTTCGCCGCGCCTGCGGCAAGCTGTTTCCTCGGCGAACTCCTCCGGGGAAGCGATTGGCCGCGTCGCTATTTCCCCGAAGAGATGGCGCGGCGCTTTCGGAAGAAGGGAGGGAGTCGCATGCGCGCGACTTTCACGGCACTCCTTGCGGCGGCGTTCCGCTTTCCGGCAAGGGTGCGCGAGAGAGCGAGGATCGAACGGCCAGGCGTGAGCGAGGCCTCGCCCATCGGCTCGGGACTCGCGGGGAGCGGCATCTTATTGAGAGTTCTGGCCCTTCCCTCCCTGGCCGTTTCCGTCTCCGTTCCCTCCGCCCCCTACCTCGAGATCGCGACGAACGACCGAGGCGACATCGAGTAATCGAAGAAATCGGACGGAAGGTTCGCGCGCGCATCGGCATAGGTCACCTGACTGCTGCCGGTCGGGATCGTCCCCAAGCTGAACGTCGTTTCGACGAATCTGAGGATGCTGCCAAAGTCGAGCATTGTGTTCGAGACAGCGCCCTGAGGGGTATAAGGCGAGACGACGAGCAGCGGCACGCGGAAGCCATACTCGTAATAGCCGTAGGTCGGATCGATCGGCGGCGCGACATGGTCATACCAGCCGCCCCAATCGTCCCAGGTGATGAAGATCGCGGTGTTGTCCCAATAAGGGCTTTCCCCGATCGCGTTCACCACCGAGGCTACCCAGGAGGGTCCGGAACCGTTGTTAGCGAGAGGGTGATCGGATTCGTTGGGGAACGGGACCACCCAGCTCACCCGCCGCAGTTCACCGTCTCCGATGTCGGTCAAGATTTGGGCCGGGTGAAAGCAGACCTTGTGCTCGGTAAAATCGATCCCGGTGCAGGTCCCCCTATATCCCGAGGACACGCACATATGGTTGATCGCGAGCGGCGCATCCCACAACCACCTGTCACTATATTTCGCATCGGGAGCATAATGATATTTCGGCTTGGGAGCGTAATAGCGCCAGGACAGTCCGGCGCCGTCCAGGAGGTCGGTAAGCGTCGAGTGCTTGAAACAGGGATAAATCGCTGTCGACTCGCTCCCGCTCGGATCGATGAGGACAACCCTCTGCCGCCGCCGGGCGATGCAGCCGTTACCATAATGCGATGGGTTGTATTCCGGGTTCTCAGCCGCGAAGTCGAGGAAGTAGGGGCTATTCGGATCATCAGTCGGCGCCGAGGTCCCCGCCAGCTCAAACTGATGCGCGGGAAAGCTCGGTCCCTGCTGCGTGGAGAACATTCTGTTGGCAAAACCGTAATTCTCGGCAATCTCGAAATAGGGCGTCACGTCGGAGGGGTTTACATACCGGTATTGCGGGTATTGCGGACAGTTGTCGCTCGGATGGCAGTAGACGAGGTTGGCGCCATCCATCTTGCCGCCGTCCCACATTTGAAGGAAAGCCTCGTGTTCGTGGGAGAGATCGTAGTCGTTGTCGAGAGGGACGGATGTGAGGGTGATTGTGTTGCCATTGGAATCGAGGCCTGAATTGGCGATGTCTGCACCCGGCAGATAACTTTCCAGTCCATGAAAGAGATTGTCTGGCGTCCGGTTTTCCTGAACGATGATGACGACGTGGCTGAACGGTGCTGTCTGGGTCTGGGCGAAGGCCGGAAAGCAAAGTGCCGTCAGAAAGGCCGCCGCTTCCGCAACTGTCAAAAGCCTGGTCATCTGCGCTTCTCCCTCTTTTTTGTCCAAAGCCCGTCCCCGGCCGAACGCCACTGTCGCACAGCGGCGGCGTTCGCGTCTGCGGCTTGTTGCCGGCGGCCGGTTTTCCCGCCCCGACGCTAGGCGCCGCGCGCGGCCAGCTACCGGAGGTTTTATCCCTTTTTTGTCAGAGGTCAACAAGCGATGCCGCCGGCGGGCAGCTATCCGAGCGCCGCCAGCATCTCGGGGGTGATGAGGGTGAGGCCGCCTTCGCTCCGGTAAAAATGCTCTGCGTCGCGTTGCGCGTCTTCCCTGACGACGGGCCCGTCGGGGATGCGGCAACCGCGGCCGACGGCCACCCTTGTCAGGCGCGCATGGCAGCCGACGTTCACCACCGATCCCGGTCGGCGACCTGTTGAACGATTTCGACTTCAGCCAACCGCCTTTGGCGCCGCTGATCCTGAACGACCGATGACGCGCTCGCTCCGCTGACGCTTCGCAGCTCGTGGGCTAAGCCTCGCTCGGCGCGGCCGATGCCTCGGCGGCAGGCTGCGCGGCTTCCTTGCGATGGAGCCGCACCAATTCGAGACCGAGGATGGCGCCGAGGATGCGCCGCCAAACGTGGGCATTGAGCGGTCGTGGGGTCGGCAGGAGCTGACGAACGCGCGAGGTCGTCATGCCCGCTCGCGGTTTGCGAGAACGCGCCGTTCCGGAAACATAGACGTGCCCGTCTTCGCGCTGCTGCGCCTCAAGCATATACTCGTTGACGTTGGTATAAAACCTGACGGCGATTTCCTCTTCTTTGGAATTCTCAACCAAGATGCTTTCATCCCACTTGGCGAACTTGAGATCGCGATCGAACCACGCTTTGAGGTCCTTGATCGAAGCCATAACGGCTGCCCTCCACTTTCTTCTCTGTCGCTTGCATTATGGCGAGGTCCAAATGTTTCCATCCCTGGGCGAGCCTTCGAGGAGCCCGTCACGGCGCCGGCTTCGAACCGACCCCGATCAGCCAGATCGGCACACCGAGAGGCCGCACCTCCTCGATTTCGAGGCCTTTGAGGATAACCTCGCGCAGCGCGCGCGGACTGAAGCGCCAGTAGTCTGTCGATCCGTGGGAGCGAAAGGTCGGCACGGCTTCCCGCAACCGGTTGCCCCTCACCCCGATAACCTTGATGTCTGTCGCCTTTTTCTTCGGATCGCGGAACCCCGGCACCGAGATCATCAAATACCCCCGAGGAGCCAACAGGCGTTTCATCTCCCCAAGCGTGCTCCAGAACTCGCCATCATGCTCCAGGGCGCAATTCGAAAAAATCGTCGCGAAATAGCCGTCCTTGAATTTGCTGCACACCTCGACGAGATTGTCGCGATATATCTTGATATCGTTTGAGTTTTGGCGCGCGACGGGGTTTTCGAACTCGTCGAGGTATATGCCGTGTTTCTCCGCCCCGATGAAATAATCCCCGCTGAGGACGGTTGCACTGGCATGGTTCGGCCCGACTTCAAGATAGGGGCCTTCCGTCCCGTATTTTTCCGCAAGCCGTTGGAACTCCCGGACCAGCGCGAGGTTCCGCGCCGTCAGGGGCGGCTGGGCCTGCGCTGCAGGGTTCTCGCGCGCCGCAGGCAATGGCAGCGCGACTTGGTCGGAACTGTTGACAAGGCCCGGCGGCGGCTCGCAGCCGACCGCACTCAACGCCCGGATCACCTCCTCGAGATTGGGGACGAACCCGACAATCGAGCGCGTGTCCTGCCCTTCTCCGAGAATGTTCTCTTGGATGCTTGCCTCGTGCGCCTTGATGACAGCCGGAGAAAAGTCGAGAAAATCGAGGAGTTCGTTGAGGCGGAGGAGGCGCGCCGCCGGGTCGGGGGTGTAAAGATCCTCGTAAGCGATCTCGTAAACGTCGGGCCCCAGTTCTTTGAGTGACGCGTGAATGGCCTCGGTCATGTCGCGGCAATGGTGGTAGGCGGCGACGATTTTCTCGACCGGGACGGGCTCGACCTGCCTCTCGCCCGTGCGGATCTTGGTATAAACCTTGGAGGCGTAATCCTTGAACCACGTGCCGTGGGCTTCGGCGATGAATTTCGAGACGAGCCGTGAAAACTCGTCCTGCCGAAAGAGGAAGATATGGCGGTATCCGGCCTCCCTCGCCGCGCGCAGGATCGCCGCGTTGAGCGCTTTGCCTCTCAATTCA
>JAKAOO010000082.1 GCA_021812165.1 Pseudomonadota bacterium
GGGGGAATGGCTGCAGGGCGCGTTTCGGCGGCGAGCGCGTGGCGCAAAAGAGCGCTCTCCGCGGCCGTAGCCGCCGAAAGCGCCGCTTCGGCCGCGTGCAGGTCCGAGCCGCGGCGGCGGGCCGCGGCACTCGCTTCCTCCCGAAGCGCGCGCGAGGCGGCGGCGGCTGCCTCGGCCTCTTCGGCCTCTCTGCCGTATTCGACCAGCTCGCCTCGAAGCTCGGCCAGGCGGTTCTTGTGGCGCAACTCCTGGGCGACCGGCGCGGCGGAGGCGCCGCTCTGAACAAAGCCGTCCCAGCGCCACGACCGCCCGTGACGGTCGAGGAGGATCTGTCCCGGAGCGAGAGCGGACTGCAGGCGCAGCCCCTCGGCCTCTTCCGCCACCAGACCCGCCTGGCCGAGCCGGCGCGCCAGCGCCGCGGGCGCGTTGACGATTTCCGAGAGTGGGCGCACGCCTTCCGGCAAGGGGGCGGGATCGTCGAGCGGGGGAAGGTTCCTCCAGAAACGCTCGGCAGAAGGCGGGCTTCCCCCGGCTTGTGCCGGGGCAGGCTCGCGGATCGGCGCGGCAAGCTCATCGCCAAAAAGAGCGCCGAGCGCGCCCTCATAGCCGCCGGGAACCTCGATTGCGGCGAGCGCCGGGGGAACGGACCGGGAAGGGTCGGATGGGGAAGCCGCGGCGGGCGCAAGCGCCGGCAGCAGGCGGGAAAGCGCTTCCGCCTCGGCTTTCCGGAGGAAGAGGCCGCGCTCCGCGGCGCGCGCCCGCTCGCGCGCGAACGCCTCTGTTTTTTCGGCTGCCGCGAGATCCCGCTCGGCCGCGTCGAGCGCGGCGCGGCAGAGAAGAACCCGCTCTCCCGCCGCCTCGACCGCGCGCTTCGCATCCGCCTTTGCGATCTCCGGAGAGAGACGCGCGGCAAGGTCGTTGCGCTCGCGCTCCACCTCCTCGCGCTTTGCGGAGAACCGCTGCGCCCTCTCCGCCCACTCGCGGCGCTCTTTCGAGAGAGCCGAATGGCGCGCCTCGGTCGAAGCGGCGGCTTCGAGCGCGCGTTCGAGCGCGTCTTCGGCGGCGGCGAGCCGCGCTTCTTCGACGGCCTGCCGCGGGCGAAGGACGCCGCCCTCCTTCTTCTCCTCGGCTTCGCCGCGAAACAGCGCCAGGCGCTCGCTCTCGATGCGCTCGAGCGCCGCCGCGACATCGGCCAGCGCTTCGCCCGCGCGCTCATGGTCGGCGGCAAGCTCATGGAGCCGCTTTTCGACGTCGGCGCGCGCGGAGACGACCCGTTTCAGCTCCTCTTCGAGCCGTTCGCGCTGTTCTTGCAGGTGCCGGAGCTCGGCCTCGGCGGCGGCCTGCGCCGCCCGCAACGGCGGCAGCGCCGATGCCCGCTCTTCGCGCGTCTTTTGCGCGGCCTCTTCGCGCTCCCGCCCTTCGGCAAAGGCGCGTTCGGCCGCGGCCAGTTCGGCCGCGCGTTCCGCCTTCTCGGTTTCGGCAAGGCGAAAGCGCGCGCGCAGCAACAGCGCCTCGTAACGGCGGATCTCGTCGCCGAGCCGGCGATAGCGCTCGGCTTGGCGCGCCTGTTTTTTGAGCGCCTCGAGGCGGGCGCGCATCGCCACCAGACGGTCGTCCAGGCGGGAGAGATTCTCGGCGGTCGCTTTGAGTTTGAGTTCGGCCTCGCGGCGGCGCGCTTCGAGCCCGGAGGTGCCGGCCGCCGCCTCGATCAGTTGCCGGCGCTCCTGCGGTCTCGCCTCGATCACCTCGGCGACCCGCCCTTGCGTCACAAGCCCCGGAGAATGCGCTCCGCTCGCGGCGTCGGCGAAAAGAAGCTGGACATCGCGGGCGCGCACCTCGCGCCCGTTGATGCGGTAGAGAGAACCGCCGCCGCGCTCGATGCGGCGCGAGATTTCGATCTTTTCGGCCTCATCGAAAGGAGACGGCGCCGGGCGCTCGGCGGTGTCGAGCCAAAGCGTCACCTCGGCGATGTCGCGCGCCGGGCGCAACGCGGCGCCGGCGAAAATGAGATCGTCCATCTCGCCGCCGCGCAGGCGCCGCGCCGAGTTTTCGCCCATGACCCAGGAAAGCGCTTCGACGAGGTTCGACTTGCCGCAGCCGTTCGGGCCGACGATCCCGGTCAGGCCGGGCCCGATCGCGAGCTCCGTCGCATCGACGAAGGATTTGAAGCCGGCGAGACGAAGCCTCTCTATCCGCATCGGCTCGGTTCAACCCTTTGCGGCTTTCGCCTCGGCGGCTTTGAGGAGCTTTTCGAAGGCTCCGGCGTTTGGCGGCTCACCGGCGAACTTGGTGCCGTTGATGAAAAAGGTCGGGGTCGCATCGACGCCAAGATCCTTGCCCGCGACGAGGCGGCTTTCGAGGATGCGATTTTCGAGCGGCTTGTTCGCGAAGCATTGCTTGACTTCTTTCTCGTCCATGCCGCCGAGTTTCGCAACGCGGGTGAGCGCGGCGCGCGTGTCGCGGGCGAGCACCCACTGCGGCTGCGAGCCGAAAAGCGCGTTGACGAAGGCGTAAAAGCGGTTTCTCGGGGCGCAGTGGGCGAGCATCGCCGCTTCGACCGCCGGCTCGTTGAGCGGAAAGTCGCGCAGGATGAGCTTTGCCTTCCCCGAATCGATCCAGTCTTTCTTGATTGTCGGAAGGGTGTGGAGATCGAAATCGGCGCAGTGGGGACAGCTCAAGGAGGCCTACTCGATGATCGTCACCGGAGCGTCGGGCTTGCCGAGGATGCGATCGCTCTTCGTAATCGCCAGCACCTTGCCGGAAGTGCCGGGAAGAGGCGCCGCCCCGAGGGAGGCAGCCGACGCCGCGCTCGCGGCAACGCTCACAGCAGCAAAGAGAGCCAACCAGATTTTCCGCATCACTTTCGACCTCACTACCAGATGTTGACACTAACGCGGTGGCAACCCGAACGCAACCGAACCCGATGCGATTACTCTTCTCGCCCGTGCACCGCAACGCCCAGACGGGCGAGAGCCGCGCGCAGCTCGGGATCGCCGATCCCCGAAAGTTTTTCTTGGAGCGCCTTCGCCTCCGCTTCCCCGAGAGGGCGCAAGAGCGGCGCGGGCGCGCGGGGTTGGAAAAACCCCTGAACGAGGGCAATCCGGGTGACCGCTTCGCGCCCCAGATAGAGGTTGACGCGCTCGATGAGAAGCGGGGCGCGGTGCTGCAATTCGAGCGCCGCCGAAGGGGTGGCGCGGAGCTTCAGGACGCCGTCGCGGCCGAGCGAGAGCGGCGAGCTCGCCTCGCCCCATTCGGGGCCCGCAATCGCCGTCCAGTGCGCTTTGAGCCGGGCGAGACTTCCGCGTTTGCCGATGATCGGCGCGGCGACGCGCGCGAGCGCGACGCCGAGCGCGGCAAGCCTGCCCTGGCGTTCGGAACTGCCAGCCTCGCGCGTTGGCGCCTGCGGCTCGTCGCGCTCGATTAGAGGGCCCGCCATGTCATCGCTCCCGCCAGAACCTCCCGACGCCGGCCAACTTCTCGCCTGGTATGACCGCCATCGCCGCGACCTGCCTTGGCGCGCTCGCCGCGGAAGCCGCCCCGATCCCTACCGCGTCTGGCTCAGCGAGATCATGCTGCAGCAGACGGGGGTCAAGACGGTCGCGCCGTATTTTGACCGATTCGTCGCGCTTTGGCCCGATGTTTCCGCGCTCGGCCGCGCGTCTCTCGACGAGGTCCTCCGCGCCTGGCAAGGGCTCGGCTATTACGCGCGGGCGAAGAACCTTCTCGCGACCGCGCAAACGGTTCTTCGCGACCATGGCGGCGCCTTCCCCGAAGGGCGCGAGGCGCTCCAAAGATTGCCGGGGATCGGCAAATATACGGCGGCCGCGATCGCCGCCATCGCCTTCGACGAACGGGTCGCGGCCATCGACGCCAATGCGGCGCGGGTTCTTGCCCGCCTTTTCGCCATCAAGGAGGGTGCGGGCGCGCGGCTCGAAGCGCTCGCCGGCGCGCTCGTTCCGGACGAGAGAGCCGGCGATTTCGCGCAGGCGCTGATGGATCTCGGCGCGACGGTCTGCGCGCCGCGGCGGCCGCTTTGCGGGCTCTGCCCCTGGCGGCGGAGTTGCGCCGCCCGGCGCAGCGGCCAGGTGCTCGCCTTTCCACCCCCGGCAATAAAGCCCGTGCGGCCGGAGCGCTACGGGGTCGCCTTTTGGCTCGTCCGCAGCGACGGCGCGCTCTTCCTGCGCCGGCGGCCCGACACGGGGCTCCTTCCCGGAATGACCGAGATCCCTTCGACTTCCTGGAGGCCTCGGCCCTGGGCTCTCGAAGAGGCGAAAGGCGAGGCGCCGCAATCTTCAGAATGGTCGCTCGTGCCGGGCCGCGTGCGCCACGCGTTCACGCATTTCCGCCTCGAACTGCAAATCCTCGCCGGCAGGACCGCGAGCCCTCCCGTGGGACTATGGAGCCCGCTTGCGGAACTCGGCGCGCACGCACTTCCGACGCTGATGAAAAAGCTCGTCCGCCACGTTCTCGCCGCGCGGGCCGATGACGGGGGTGAACACAAGGTATGCTGAACCGTTGCCGTGATCGGCACGAGATTGCTTCCCCCCGGAACGCCCGGAGGGCGGCCGTTCGGGGGTCGCAATGACAGGAGAGAGGCGTCATTGCGAGGAGCACAGCGACGAAGCAATCCCCGGCGGAAAGCTCGCGCGGATTTTCGCGTCGCACCAGCGGATCGGCGCCGCACCCCTGTGAGCGGTGGGGGCTAACGCGCGAATTGCGGCGCGAAGGGCGGAGGATAGCCATAAGGCGGGCCGGCGTAGAAGATCTCTCCCGGCCCGTAAGGGGCGCGAGGCGGGAAATAAGGCGGCGGCGGCCAACCGGGCGCCGGCGCGTTCGCGTAGCGGGAGGGAGCGATCGCAGGCGGCGGAAACCGCCTCGCACGGGTCCAGGGAGGCCGCGCGAAGCGGCGCGGGCGGTAGGCTCTCTCTCGGGGTAGGGCGGCGGTTTTTGCCGCAAGGCGCGGCTTTTCCTGCGGCAGAGGGACGGCTCTTGCTGCGCTCGCAAGGCGCGGCTTTTGCTGCGGCAGAGGAACCCTCACAAGGGGCCTCGGCCGCGAGGAGGCATGGCGCGGCCGCTTCTCTCTCTGCGCGTGAGAGGATGTCGACGGGGCGGAAAGGGGCGGCGGCAAGGGCGCGCTCGCCATCGGCACCCCCTCGCCATGGGCGGGCGAGAGAGGCGCCAAAATCAACAACGCGGAAAGCACCGCCAAACCCGCGCCGGCGCAGGTCTTCATCGCTCACCCCCCGAAACTTCGCCCCGGCGAAGGAGGAAGGCGGCCCCACCGGGTGCAGCCTCGATTGTCGTCAAAAGAGGGGCGTCTGTCGCGGGCAAAATCGGCCCGGCTCGATCGCGGCCGGAAGCAAATAAGAGGCAAGGGAGGGCGCCCTCGCGGCGAGCGGGCGGGAGTTATCTCTCGGCTTTCGCGTTCATACATATCGGATGCGCGCTACGACGATCGGCGCGAGAAAGCCCTGGGGTTCGGCAGGATGTCCGCAGCGCCGACTGAAGAGAGAATGGCGACGCCGCCGAGCGCGGCCGAAATCGTTGCTCGTTTCGAGATTCGCCATGGCCGATTTCTCGACGCCAAAGGGCGCGCTCTCTGCCCGCTTCCCGATTTTGCCCGCGACCCTCGCGAACTCGTCGCGCTCTACCGGGCGATGGTTTTGGCGCGCAGCTTCGACGCCAAGGCGATCGCCTTGCAGCGGACGGGGCGCCTCGGGACCTACAGTTCGGCCCTCGGACAAGAGGCGGTCGCGGTCGGCATCGCCGGCGCGATGCGGGCGGAGGACGTCTTGTTGCCGAGCTTCCGCGAGCATGGCGCGCAACTCCTGCGCGGCGTCAGCCTTTACGAGCTTTTCCTCTTCTGGGGCGGGGACGAGCGGGGGAGCGATTTCAAGGGTCCGCGCGAGGATTTCCCGATTTGCGTTCCGGTTGGAACCCATGCGCCGCATGCGGCGGGGGTGGCGCTCGCCTTCAAGCTGCGGCACCAGGCCCGGGTCGCGGTTTGCGTCATCGGCGACGGCGCCACCTCCAAAGGCGATGTCGCCGAGGCCTTCAATGTCGCGGGAGTATGGCGGCTTCCCGTCGTCTATGTCGTCAACAACAACGGCTGGGCGATCTCGGTGCCGCGCGACCGGCAGACGGCGGCAGAGACGCTCGCGCAGAAAGCGATTGCCGCCGGTTTCGAGGGCGAACAGGTCGACGGCAACGACGTGATCGCGGTGCGCGAGGCGATGAGCCGGGCGCTCGAAAAGGCGCGCGCGGGCGGCGGGCCGAGCCTCATCGAGGCCATCACCTACCGCCTCGGCGACCACACGACGGCCGACGACGCCAGCCGCTACCGGACCGACAGCGAGGTGAGCGCCCGCTGGGCCGAAGACCCGATTGCTCGCCTGCGTTCCCATCTCCTCGCCGAAGGCGCCTGGAGCAAGGAAGAGGAGGAACGCCTTCTGGCGGATTCGGCGGCCGCGATCGAGGAGGCCCTCGAGCGTTATCTCGCGACCCCGCCACAAGGCCCCGAGACGATGTTCGACTTCACCTACGAAGCGCTGCCGAAAGATCTCCTCGAACAGCGCGCGGCGGCGCTTTCGGCCCCCGGCGAAAGCCGGGGCCCGCCGGCCACGGAAAGGTAAGGTCCCCTTGCCCGAGATCACGCTCGTCGAAGCCGTCACCCTGGCGCTCGCCCGCGCCATGGCGGAGGACAAGGAAGTCGTTCTTTTGGGGGAGGACATCGGCGTCGACGGCGGCGTTTTCCGGGCGACCGACGGGCTTCTCGCGCGCTTCGGCGCCGAGCGGGTCTTCGACACCCCGCTCGCCGAAGCCATGATCGCCGGCCTTTCGGTCGGCCTTGCCGCGCAAGGCTTCCGGCCGGTCGCCGAGATCCAATTCACCGGCTTCATCTATCCGATCATCGACCAGATCCTCAATCACGCCTCGCGCCTCAGAACGCGCACGCGCGGCCGGCTCACCTGCCCGCTGGTCGTCCGCTCGCCTTATGGCGGCGGGATCCGCGCGATCGAGCATCATTCGGAAAGCCCCGAAGCGCTCTTTGCCCATATCCCGGGGCTGCGCGTCGTCATTCCCTCGTCGCCAAGACGCGCTTATGGCCTTCTTCTCGCCGCCATCCGCGACCCCGATCCCGTCATGTTTCTGGAGCCGACGCGCCTGTATCGCTCGGCGCGCGAGGAGGTGGAGGATACCGGGGAGCCCTTGCCTCTCGACCGCGCTTTCGTCTTGCGCGAGGGCGGCGACATCACGTTCGTCGGCTGGGGGGCGATGCTCAAAGAGACGCTTCTCGCCGCCGATCGCCTCGAAGCCGACGGGATCGGCGCCGAAGTGATCGATGCGGCGACCTTGAAGCCCTTCGACACCGAAACTCTTTTCGCCTCGGTGCAAAAGACCGGGCGTTGCGTCATCGTTCACGAGGCGGCGCTTACCGGCGGCTTTGGCGGCGAGATCGCGGCGCGCCTCGCCGAAGGGGCGCTGACCTCGCTTCTGGCGCCGGTCGCGCGGGTCGCGGGGTGGGATACGGTGATACCGGGACTGCGCGTCGAACGCCATTACATGCCCGGCGAAAACCGCATCCTCGAGGCGGCGCGGAAGACGCTCGCCTTTGCCTGACCCGGGAAAAGAATGCTGAAAACTCGTCAATCCGGGGCACGGGCGTCGCCCGCGAGCCCGGAATCCGAGAGCACCCGCGTTCCAACACCTCCGAACGGTTGGTGTTCATGGATTCCGGCTCTCCGCCTCGCTCCGGCCGGAATGACGCGTTGTGCTGCGAAAAGCGTTTTTTCGCGAGTTCTGAAGCGATGAGCACGTTTCACCTCCCCGATCTCGGCGAAGGCCTGCAGGAGGCCGAGATCGTCGCCTGGCATGTCGCCGCAGGCGATCACGTCGTCGCCGACCAGCCTCTCGTTTCGATCGAGACGGAAAAGGCGGTGGTCGAGGTGCCCTCGCCGCAATCGGGAAGGATTGCGCGGCTCTGCGCCGAGACCGGCGCGCGGGTCAAGGTCGGCGCCGCTCTCGTCGAATTCGCAGAAGGGCCGCACGCCGATACCGGCACGGTAGTGGGCGAACTCGCGCCCTCCGCGCCGCCTTCACCCGCCGCCGCGCCGCCTGCTCCCCCCGCGGCGGGCGTGCGCGCGGCGCCGGCCGTGCGCGCTCTCGCGGGGCGGCTCGGCGTCGATCTTGGCGCAGTCACCCCAACCGGACCGGGAGGCACGGTTCTCTCCGCCGATGTCGAGCGGGCGGCGCGCGCGCGGACGGGCGCCGGGCCGGCAGAAATGTTGCGCGGCGTGCGGCGTTCGATGGCGCAGAACATGGCGCGCTCGCACGCCGAAATCGTGCCGGCAAGTGTCCATGACGAGGCGGATATCGAGGCGTGGCCCACAGGCAGCGACGTGACGATCCGCCTCATCCGCGCCATCCGCGAGGCCGCTCGCGCCGAGCCTGCTCTCAACGCCTGGTACGACGGCGAGAAGATGGAACGGCGGCGTCTCGAACGAATTGACCTCGGTCTCGCGGTCGATACCGAGGATGGCCTTTTCGTCCCCGTGCTTCACAATGTCGGCACGCGCGATGCGGCCGATCTGCGAGCCGGCATCGAGCGGATGAAGGCCGATCTCAAAGCGCGCCGCGTGCCCGTCGCCGAGCTTCGCGGGGCGACCATCACGCTCTCCAATTTCGGCATGTTCGCCGGGCGTTACGCGGAGCTCGTGATCGTTCCGCCGCAAGTCGCGATCCTGGGCGCCGGGCGGATCGCGAGGCGGCCCGTCGTGGCAGAGGGCCGGATCGTGGCGCATCGCCTTCTGCCGCTTTCGCTTACCTTCGACCATCGCGCCGTCACCGGAGGGGAGGCCGCGCGCTTTCTGAAGGCTGCCATCGCCGATCTCGAACGGGCGGATTGATCGCGACCCGCTTGGGGGTTGAGCCAGCTACTCCTCGCTACCGTTGATCGCTCTGAACACCGTTCGGGCGCCGAGCGTCCGCCGCCGACACGAGTTAATCCGCGCACTTCGCGACAAACGCTCGTGTTACTATTCGAATATGGCGCAAATCGGCGCGGCACGCGCGGGCGGGGCAAGCGGTAGTCTCCGCTGATCGCTGCTCGTTAACAGGTTGTTGACTTGGATGACAACACTCTCCAAATTGGTTGCAGATGGCGTGGTCGTCCGGATCGAGGTCCAGTTGGACGGCGAGGAGCTGGCGTGGCGGGAGCTATACGCATATCCGGCGGCGGGTCGCCAAAATTATTTCGTGCCTTGGCTGCGGGATACGCTCCCAACGATGAGGTCGCAGGTCGGCGCGGAAGACTCCCCTGAGGAACAAGTCTATGGGCTGCTCGTACTCTACGTCACCGGAAAGCGTCTCAACTCTGGCAGGATGTATAGCCCGCTGAGACCGGATGCGAAGGGGGCTTGGGAGCTAAAAACGGTGGACGTGCGGATATTTGGATGGTTTCACCGCCGGGACTGCTTCATCGCCGTTTTCGCGGACGACGCCACCCACATCCATGAGCACGGCCTGCACGCAGGCTACCGAGACGAGGTCGTTCGGCTTCGAGATGGGCTGGACCTGGATGAGCCCAAATTTGTTGGAGGAACCAACGAAAATGACGTCTTATCTATTCGCTCCTGAGCCGCGGAAGCGAATGGCCGCGCGATTTCTCACGCGCGTCCGCCGCGAAATGCAGAGGGCCTTTCTTGAGGCCAAGGAGTCGAGCGGCGTGACCCAAGCCCAACTGGCGAGGAAGCTGGGCGTCGGCAGGGCCGTGGTGTGCCGCCAGTTGGCCGGCACAGCGAGTCTGACTCTCAGGACTATCGCAGATTACGCCTGGGCGTTGGACAGAGATCTCATATTTGAGATGCCCCCGCGTAGATTCGCTGATACCGCTTCCTCCGAGGACAATGCGACTCCCAAGGAGACCGGGTCGGCGCAATTGCAGCGTGACAATATTATGTCTTTCCAAGATATCCAACGACTTAACAAGCATCTGCGCGAGAGCCGCGAGGATCATACTGGCGAGCCTCTTGGCTCGTCCGAAGCTAGTATCGTGTATCTGGAGGATATCCGAAGGCATATTAATACGCGGGGAGGAGTTGGCCTTGAGATGATGCAGGCATAATTCGGGTTTGTGTGTGCTGCGGTCAACGTTTTTAAAGCTGCCGCCGGGAGAGCGGAAGATGGAGAGGCACGAACTAGCTGAGCAACTGTCCGAGCTAGGCCGCCTTATCTGGGAGGCGATTCAGAATAACGATAGGATAACGGAGTTAACTTTCGAGTTGGCCGATGCGAAACTGACTCTCGACAAGGTGAGCCTGGAGCACACGCGGTTGGATTCGGACCACGCAGAGGCCATCATGGGCTTCGATCGCGACCCCGAGACCCTTGACCACCGAAGGTCGCTCGTGCCGCCAATCGAATGGCTAAAGTATTCTTTATTCAATCTGGCATTAGATTGGGTCATGGATCAAGCACTCATGCGGATGAAAATCGAACAAAAATGGCCATTTCAAGAAAATGACGGTTTCTCAAAACCTTAACTGTGGCGTTCGGCGATGAGCGTTCAGCGATAAGAACGACGCGCCGGGCGGATCGCGAGGCGGCCCGTCGTGGCAGAGGGCCGGATCGTGGCGCATCGCCTTCTGCCGCTTTCGCTTACCTTCGACCATCGCGCCGTCACCGGAGGCGAGGCCGCGCGCTTTCTGAAGGCTGCCATCGCCGATCTCGAACGGGCGAGCTGAATCCATTCCGTGAGCGGCTGGCGGGAACCGTAGCCAACCCTTAAATGTTTCGCGGTATAGTCTCTAGGCTTCTATCGAGGAGAAGGCGATGGGCAAAGCGATTTCCGCCGTCCTCTTGGCGGCGGCGCTCGTCTTCGCAGGAACCACCGGCGTTCTCGCCAAAGGCGGCGGGCACGGGCATGGCGGGCACGGGCACGGCCTTACCCACGGCGGCGGCTTCCCGCCCGGCTTCAGCAAAGGCCGGAAAGTCGGCTGGGGCGGTAAGGACACGCCGCCCGGCTGGAGCCACGGCCAAAAGGTCGGCTGGGGCGGCGGGCATGAGCCGCCGGGATTAGCGAGGCATTGAGCTTCCCGCCCCGGTTTTGGAACGGCGGCGAGCGCTCCGCCGCCGCAGACCGCAGGCCCCGGGCCGCAGGATGAGGAGGGGAGGATGATCCTGGAGGCAAAAGTCGTTCTCGTTACGGGCGCAGGCGCGGGGATCGGCGAAGGGATCGCGCTCGCCATGGCGAGGGAGGGGGCACAGCTCGCGGCCGCCGACATCGACGCGGAAGCGGCGGCAAGGACCGCCGAGAAAGCCGCCGCGATGGGCGCAAAAAGCCTCGCGATCGGCGCCGATTGCGGCGATCTCCAAAGCATCGACGCGATGGTGGCGCGCACCGTCGGCGAGTTCGGCCGCCTCGACGTCATCGTCAACAACGCCGGGGTCACCCGCTACGCGACCATCATGGACCTCACCGAGGCCGATTGGGACCGCATCCACCGTTTGAACGCCAAGGGCGTCTTTTTCTGCCTGCAACGCGCGGCCCGCGAAATGATCCGCCAAGGCGGCGGCCGCATCATCGCCATCGCCTCGATTTCCGGGCGCGGCTATGCGGGCACCTCGAACGCCGCTTACGCCGCGAGCAAAGGGGCGGTCATCGCGCTCACCAAGATCGCCGCGCAGCAGTTGGGGCGCCACAACATCAACGTCAATGCGATCTGCCCGGGGGTGACGCGCACCGCGCTCGGCGCCAGAAACGCCGCGGCACGCGCGGCGGCCCGCGGCGTCAGCGTCGAGGAACTCTATCGAGAGCAGGAGCGGCAAATCCCGATCGGCCGCGCCAATACGCCCGAAGACATTGCGGCGATGGCGGTCTTTCTCGCCTCCCCTGGAGCGCGCAACATCACGGGACAAGCCTTCAACGTCGACGGTGGCCTGGTGCCGAGCTGAGAGAAGCCCGGCACCCGAAAGGGGACCGCAACCCAGGGTCGCGCCCGCGCGGGGCGCGCGGCGCGGTTTTCTTCTTTCGCGGCGGCCGCGTTTAGACGAGCATCGGAAGATGTTTGCCTCGTCATCGCTGCGGCGCGACACGAAGGTCAACGCGCTCATCGGCGCCGCCCATTTCCTGT
Source organism: Pseudomonadota bacterium (assembly GCA_021812165.1). Lineage (GTDB taxonomy): Bacteria > Pseudomonadota > Alphaproteobacteria > ATCC43930 > CGMCC-115725 > AP-15. The sequence continues at coordinate 12,132 of JAKAOO010000082.1, forward strand.
CGCATTTCTACGCGCTCTGCCTGCCGCCCGTCTTCCTCGTCTGGCAGAAGGGCTTTGGCATTCCCTATGCCGAGGTCGGCCTCTCGGTGGCGGTGATGGCGACGGCGACGGCGGTAGCGCAAACCCCGGTCGGTTTTCTCGTCGACCGCTTCGGCGCCCGCATTTTCCTGGCGGGCGGTGCGCTTCTGCTGGCGCTTTCGGTCGCAGCAATGGGGCTTGCCGCCGCCTTTTGGCAAATCGTTCTTTTGGCGCTTCTCGCGGGGCTCGGCAACGCGGTCTTCCACCCCGCCGATTATGCGATCCTTTCGGGCTCGGTCGCACGCGAGCGCTTGGCGCGTTCCTTTGCCCTCCACACCTTCAACGGCTATGTCGGCTTTGCCGCGGCGCCGCCGGTGACCGCGGCGTTGCTCCTCGTGATCGGCTGGCGCGAGAGCCTCCTGCTGCTCGGCCTGTTGGGGGTGCCGGTCGCGCTCGTCATCCTGTGGCAGGGCCGCATTCTCAGCGAAGAGACAAGCATAAGGGCATACGGGCAGACGAGCCGGACGGCCGGGCGAAGCTTTCTCTTGACGCGGCCGATGCTTCTCTTCTGCGGCTTTTACCTCGTCGGATCGATGGCGAGCGCCGGCATCCAGTCCTGGCTCATCACGGTCTTGCATCAGTCGCAAGGGATGGCGCTCGCCACCGCGACCTCGGCCCTGACGGGCTTTCTCGTGGCCTCTCTCGCCGGGACGCTTGCCGGCGGCTGGCTTGCCGACCGCAGCAAACTCTATCTCGCCCACATTGCCGTGCTCTCGGTCGCCGCGGCCGCGCTCATCGTTCTCGTCGGGATCGCGCCGCTTTCCGATCTCGCCATTTTTGCGGTGCTTTCCGCAGCCGGCCTTTTGAGCGGGATCATCCGCACCCCCCGCGACATGATGGTGAAAGACGCCGCCCCGGCCGGCGACACGGGGAAGGCCTTCGGCTTCGTGAGCGCCGGGCTCTCGCTCGGAAGCGCCATCGCTCCCGTGCCTTATGGCTTTCTGATCGATGCCGGACGACCGCGTCTCGTTCTCGTCGCGGTTGCGGCGCTCCTCGTCGTGAGCGTCTTTTTCGCGGCGGGCGGCCGCCTCAGAAGGCGCCGCGACGCCCCCCTCGCGGCGGAATAAGCGGTGGCGAAAGAGGGGCCGCTTCTTGCCCGATCGCGGCGGATCGGAGAGAATGGGCGCAAAAAGCGGAGGGAACGATGCGCAGGGTCGGGAAAAACTCGTTCACCGAGGTCTATTTCGCAGGCTGCAATCCGAGCTTTGTCGAAACGAGCGACGGCATCGTCATGATCGACTCGCCGCAGCAGCCGATCGACGCCGTGCGCTGGCGCGAGCGGCTCGAAGAGAAGGCGCCGATCCGCTACCTCATCAACACCGAGCCGCATCTCGACCACATCTCGGGTAACGCCTATTTCCCGAAGGTCGAGGTGATCGGCCACGAGAAGCTCAAGGAATGCTTCGAAGACTACCTTTACGCCTTCGGCACGGTCGAGGAGCGGCGTGAGGCCGCGAAAGAGACCGATCCCGACAGCGTCTGGCTTTTCGGCCATCCCGATTATCCGCCTTCGCACCCGCCGACGACGCTCTTCGGCGACCGCATGCGGCTTCCGCTCGGCAACCATAGCTTCGAGATCATCCACATGCCGGGCCACACCGCCCCGCAGACTTCGGTCTATGTGCCGGAGGAGGGGATCGTGTTTACGGGCGACAACGTCTTTTACAAATGCCGAAGCTGGCTTCAGGAGTGCGATCCTTGGGAGTGGCTCCAAGCGCTCGACAGTATCCGCGCGCTCGATGCCGAGGTCATCATTCCCGGCCACGGTGAGCCTTGCGGCAAGGACTATCTTACAAGGCAGGGGGAGATCGTCGAGAATTGGGTCGGCTTTGTCGAACGCTTTGTCGAACGCGGCGTCAGCGCCGAAGAAGCGTTACAGCAACCGATCTCGGTGACCCGGCAGGATCCGTATCCGATCGGCCAGAGGCTCTTCCAGTATGACGGGATGCTGACCGAGATGATCGTCAAGAACCTTCACCGGCGGATCCGCGAGAGGAAGGAGCGGGCGGCGGCCCAATGATCGAAGAGACGTAAAGATCGATACGGAAGGAATGAGGATGGCACAGCAAAAATGGAGCCTCTCCGGCGACTACATGGAAAGCTGCAATTGCGATTATTTGTGCCCATGCATCTATACGAACCCTCAGGGGCCGGCCACTTTCGACCAGTGCACCGCGATCATGGTCTTCAGGGTGAGCGAAGGCCGGTTCGGCGAGGTGGCGCTCGACGGGCTCAAATTCGCGCTCGTCATCCGCTCGGGGCGGGTGATGGCGGACGGCAACTGGATCTTCGCCGGGATCGTCGAGGAGAGCGCGGGCGAAGGAGAGCGCCGCGCGCTTTCGAGCATCGTCGCCGGCGAGGCGGGAGGGCCGCCGGCCGTGATCCGCCGGCACCTCGTCCGCGACTTTCGCGGCGTCCGCTACGCGCCCATCTCTTTCGTCTCGGACGGGCTCAAGAGAAAGGTCGAGATCGGCGATCTCATCGCGTTCGAGATCGAAGGCGTTCCTTCGCGCAACAAGAGCGGCATCCCCTATTTCATCGACAACACGGCGCATCCGGCGAACCGGCGCCTCGCGCTCGCGCGCGCGCAGAAGCTATCCGTTCATGCCTTCGGCCTCGATCTCGACCTCGCGGGGAAAGGCAACAACGGCCACTACGCGCCCTTCTCCTGGTCGGCCTGAGAAGGATCTTGCAAGTCGATACACAAGCGCGGTCCGCCGCCAACAGCTCCCTCTCCGCCCTCGGGGGCGGAGAGGGCGGCCCCCGGAACGGCCCGCCCTTGGCGGGCCGGCCGTCCGGGGGGAGGCCGGGGATCCGCGAGGACGCCGGCGCCCACCTCACCCTCCCCATTGCTCCGCAATGGGTCCCCTCCCTCTCCCCCCGAAGGTGTATGGACCGGGGAGATAGTGAACGGCTGTTCGGGGACATGGTGAACACATTCCACGATTATGGACGGCCTCGGGAAGGGGGTTGT
>JAKAOO010000297.1 GCA_021812165.1 Pseudomonadota bacterium
GAAGCTTGCCGTGCTCGTCCGAGGCGCGCTCGTAAAGGACGCCCTCCTCGCCGAAAACGAGGGGCGGCCCCGAATCGAAGGCGAGCGCCTTCAACCCCGCATCGAGGATGGCGCGGTCTTCTTTGGGCCGGCTCATCACGCTCGCCCACACGAAAAGGGCGGGCTCGAACGTGCCGACGGGCGCGCCGTCGCGATCGAGGTTCCGTCCGTAATCGGCGTCCATGAAGATGTAGGAGCCGCATTGCAGCTCGTCATAGACCCCGCTTTCGGTTTCGAACTCGAAGCTCCCGGTGCCGGCGCCGGTGACGATCTTGCAGGGGATGCCGCTTTTTTCGAGAAGCGCGCGCGTCTGCGCCGCTTTTTCTGAGGCCTCGGCGATCGCCCGCCGCCGCTCTTCCCAAAGACGGCGATGCTGCGCCGAACCGTGATAGGCCTGAAGCCCGGCGAATTCGAGATGCGGCTTCTCTTCGATCTCGCGCGAGAGAGCGAGCGCCGGCGCGCCCGGCTCGACGCCGCAGCGGCCCGCCCCGACATCGATCTCGACATAGACGGGGATCGTGACGCCCGCTTCGCTCGCCGCCTCTTCGAGCGCCATGACTTGCGAGGCGTCGTCGGCGCACACCGCGACGCGGGCGCGACGGGCAAGGGCGGCGAGGCGGCGGAGTTTCGGCGCCCCGGCGATCTCGTTGCTGACGAGAACGTCCCGGACGCCGCCAAAAACCATCGCCTCCGCCTCGCCCACCTTTTGCACGCAGACGCCGACGGCGCCGAGTTCGACCTGGGCGAGCGCGATCACCGGGCATTTGTGCGTCTTTGCATGCGGGCGAAGGCGCACTCGCGCTCCCGCGATCTTCTGCGGCAAACGCCGCAGATTGCGCTCGAAGGCGTCGAGATCGATGAGAAGGGCCGGGGTGTCGACCTCATCGAGCCTCATGCCGATCTCGGCGGGTGGGCGGGGGATCATCGGCAGCCTCCGGGGGCGAGATTCCGCCAAGGCTTGCGCATGGCGCGGAGGAACGCAACAACGGCCGCGTCTGATGCTTTAATAGCAATATTGACATTCACACAAACGGCTGGTATAATACATGGTAATTTCCGATCGGATCGGACGCGCTCCGAGCGCGCCTTACGGCACGGCTCGGCGCGCCCACCTGTTTTCCTCCTGCAAATAACAGGAGGAACAGGTGGCGCTTTCGCTTTCGCTTGGGCCGACGACATAATGGCCGGCAGGCAAATCGGCGAACGAAACAGATGGAGGCAGGATGGCAGCCAGCGACACCCTCATCGAGCGTTACGGCATCGGCCAGCCCGTGCGCCGGCGCGAGGACCCTCGGTTCCTGAGCGGACAGGGGCGCTTTACCGACGACATCAACCTCGAAGGAGAGGCTTACGGCGCGATCCTGCGCTCGCCGCACGCGCATGCGCGGATCCTCTCGCTCGACGCGGGCGCGGCCAAGAGCGCGCCGGGGGTGCTCGCCCTATTCACGATCGAAGATCTCGATGCGGACGGGATCGGCGAGATCCCGACGCAGGTCGAGGTTCCGGGCAAAGGCGGCGAGAGGATGTTCGCTCCGACCCGTCCGGTCTTGGCCCGCGGCGTCGTGCGTTATGTCGGAAACCCGATCGCCTTTGTCGTCGCGGAAAGCCCCGAGGAAGCCCGCGACGCCGCCGAATTGATCGAGGTCGAATACGAGCCGCTTCCCGCCGTCGTCGATCTCGCCGAAGCGGACCGCGAAGGCGCGCCTCTTCTCTACCCCGAACGCGGCTCCAATCTCTGCGTCCATTGGGAAAGCCACGACGGCAAGGCGGTCGAGGCCGCTTTCGCGCGCGCCGCAAAGATCGTCTCGCTCGATTTCGTCAACAACCGCATCGTCGGCAACCCGCTCGAACCGCGCGTGGCGATCGGCGATTACGAGCCCGAAACCGACACGATGACGCTCTATTCGCCGACCCAGGGCGTCACCCGCGTCCAGAACGGGATGGCGAAATTCGCCTTCCACGTGGCGAAGGAAAAGCTGCGCGTCGTCTCGCCCGATGTCGGCGGCGGCTTCGGGCTGCGCAGCAAGCTTTTCCCCGAATCCGTTCTTGTCGTCTTCGCGGCGCGGCGACTGAAGCGCCCCGTCAAATGGCGCGCCGACCGAGCGGAGACCTTTCTCGCCGATGTCCACGGCCGCGACCAGCGGACGCACGGCGAGATGGCGTTCGACAAGGAGGGCCGCATCCTCGGGGTCAGGATGCGCTCTCTCGCCAACGCCGGGGCCTATCTTTCCGACAACCTGCCGCGCGTCGCGACGCTCGCCGGGGCGCGGGTCGCGGGCACGGTCTATGCCGTTCCGGCGATGCAGTATGGGGTGCGCGTCCTCTTTACGAATACGGTCCCGGTCTGCGCCTATCGCGGCGCCGGGCGGCCGGAGATCGTCTACCAGATGGAAAGGCTCCTCGACCAAGGGGCGCGCGCCTTCGCCATCGGGCGCGAGGAGATCCGCCGCCGCAATTTCATCCGCCCCGAAGCGCTGCCCTACAAGAATGGCGTCGGCATGGTGATCGATTCCGGGAATTTCCCGGAAACCATGGAAAAGGCGCTCGCCGCCGCCGATTGGGCGGGGTTCGAAAAGCGGCGGCGAGAGGCGCGCCGGCGCGGCCAGCTGCGCGGCATCGGGCTTGGCTATTACGTCGAGGCTTCGGGCGGCCAGCCCGAGGAAGAGGCGCGGATTCGCGTCACCCCCGAGGGGCGGGTCGAGGCGATCCTCGGCACCCAAAGCCAAGGCCAAGGGCACGAGACCGCGTTCTCGCAGATCATTGCGGAACGGCTGGGGGTGCCTCTGGAGGCAATCCTCTTCCGCCAGGGCGACACCGCTTTCGTCAAATTCGGAGGCGGGACGGGCGGCTCGCGCTCCTCGCAAATGGGCGGCGTCGCGAGCGCGCGCGCGGCGCAAGCGATCGTCGAGAAGGCGCGGCGTCTTGCGGCGCACGCTCTCGAAGCGGCGGGCGAGGATCTGGTTTTCGAGGAGGGTAGCTTTGCGGGTGTGGGAACCGACCTCAGCTTGAGCCTTTTCGAGATCGCGGCCTTGGCGCAGGACCCGGCAAAGCTCCCCGAAGGCGAAAGCCCTGGCCTCGACGAGACCTGCCGCTATCGCCGCCCGACCGAATGCAATTTCCCCAACGGCGCGCATGTCGCCGAGGTCGAGATCGATCCCGAAACCAGATCGGAA
>JAKAOO010000298.1 GCA_021812165.1 Pseudomonadota bacterium
AGGACCGGAGGCCAACTAGCTGCGAACAAATCTGAGGAGTGCGTAATCCCATCTCGGGCCGACGATTCCGGCGATCTCCCCCCCGGATTGGAGAGTCCACCCCAAGCCGTACAGGCAATCCATGAGGTGACTCACCGAGTGGCCCCACATCCAGTAACCAGTCGTAAACCTAGCGACTTTCGGCTCCTTCGGCCACAAGCTTGCCTCGCGATATTTGTCTTTCAGCGCCTCCGGCCAGAACTGCAATAAAGCGGCCGATGACGGCAGAAAAAACTCGCTTTCCTTCAGGCATGGTTGCGCGACACAAATAAATCTTTTGGTCTTCTGAGAAATCTCTCTCAGCACATTCACATAATTCTCTTGGTGCAATAGAACATCGAATAGAATCGACGTATCGACTGGACGCAATCCTGCATAAAGACCGGGGTCACGAAAATCGTCATTTATAAATTCTACCTCCAATCGGGAGTTTTGCTGTTTGGCGAGCCGGACGGCTTCGTCGAACTCGGCCCGCGGCGTGACATCGACCATACTTGCAAATTCGGCTTTGAGCGAGACGGCGGGTTCAAGGAGGTAACGCCCATAAACGGCCCACAGGCCGCCAAAGTCGCGAAGGGATTTTGTTCCGACACAGCCGGCGACCAAGTTCACTTTTTCCTGGCAAAGGTCATGCACGCCGCTCAGCGCCAGCGACTTTAGGGTACCGGCCTCGCGTGCGGCCAGGGAGCGGAGCTCCGAGGCGGACGAGTCTGGGCCTTTGGGAGACGAGGCCGGCCGCGCAGAGCCTGTCTCAGAAGCCGTCCCGCCCCCGTCTCTCGCCACAGGCGGGCCCCGCTCAAGCAGTCCGCCGAGGGCGCGCGAGGCCAAACGGAGCGGCGAGGTGATGCGCCACGAGCGCGACGCGTAGACGCCCGCGAGCTCAGTTTCGAGGCCCGCTACCCTCTCGCGGAGCGCCTTCACATCGCTCCGGTAGGCTCGAACCTCCATCTCGAGCTCACCCAGGTCTGCGAGGACCGCCGCCTTCTCCAGCTGGAGCCTTGCCGCACGCTCACGGCCCGCCTCCCCGTGCTCCGGTGACAGCTCGACGAAACCGCTCGTCAATTCGCCACCCTCGCTCATGCTCTCCTCCGACACTCCAACAGCGTTGCGTTTTCTATACCACAATAAAGCGTCACGCGCGCTCGCCTCTCCGAAAGCCGAATGCGGCGGCCTCGCTCATGATCGAAGAGCGGACGATGCGGAAAGCTTCGATGGCGACCCCATCCTCGCCGCAGATCTCGCGCGCCCCGCTTGCCTCCGCCCACCAGCGCGAGCGCAGATCGACATGCTCGGGACGAAAATAATGCTTGTGGATCTGGGACTTGTGACAGGCGATGGCCGCCCGCTTCTGGGCCGCAAAGCGGCTGACGTTGACGAATAGGTTGGGGGCAAAAGAGCGCGAGCCGCGCGACGGCTCGGCTTCGAGCAAGAGATCGTATTCCGGCCGGCGCTGCGCGACGTTCAAGACCGCATGGGCCAGCACGAAATGGTCCTGATGGTCGACATGGTCGGGATCGAGGTAATGCGTGATGATGATTGCGGGTTCGAACTCGGCAAACCAGCCTTCGACCCGCTTGATAAGGGTATTGCCGAAATGCAGATCGCCGTCGGGAAGGCGGCCGCGGATGAGCCGGAACCCCATCATACGGCTCGCTTCTTCCGCCTCCTCGATGCGGTCGGCGACGTCGTTGCCGTTGACCGCCTCAAGGCCGTCGGTCACGATCGCGACGATGATGCGGTAATCGAGCGAGTGCAAGAGCGCGAGCGTCCCGAAGCAGGTGAGTTCGGCGTCATCCGGATGGGCAAAGATTGCTATTGCGGATTTCAATGGCGAGCTCCCCTCTTCTGCGGCGGCACCGCACGGCCGCCCTCATTCTCGACAACCGCGCGGGAGGCTTCGCGCCTCGGCCGCCTGCAGCGCCTTACCTCGGCGGCTCGGGCCTTCGACACTAAGCCCTAAGCTCCGGCCAGTTAAGCTCCAGCCAAGGATGGCGCAGCAGCATCTGAATGAGTATGGCCCTCTTGGTCTCTCGAGTAGCGTCGGTTTCGGTCTTCATCATCGATTTCGGATGCTGGCGATAGCGGCACAGGATCTCGGGCACATAGGCCGCAGAAATGCCGTGCTCCACGAATTTGAGCCAGAAGTCGTAATCTTCCCACCCGCCTTCGATATGCGTATAGCCGCCGACGGCTTGCCACGCCTCTTTTGAGACGAGCGCCGTCGCATCGATGTAATTCTCCAATTTGAGCCATTCCTTGTTGAACACGTCGGCGTCGCCGAGCTGCTGCTCGGATCCGAAGAATTCGAGCTGCGAATAAGCCGCGCCGCTGCCGGTCTCTCGGATCGCCTGGACGAGGCGCCCGATCGCCCGCGGATAAATCAAATCGTCGGCGTCGATGACGAAAACGAGATCGCTGCGCGCATGTTCGAAGGCGGTGTTTCGGGCCTCGGCAAGCCCTTGGTTTCTCTTGTGTCGCAGCAAGCTCGCACGACCAAACCGTCCCGCACGCGCGCCCAACCACTCGCGAGCAACCCGGACCGAAGATTCTTCCGTCGACGCGTCATCCACCACGATGAGGTCGAGGCCGGCATGGCGTTGCGCCCAGATCGAATCCAAAGTCTCGGGCAGGAATTGCGCGTAATTGTAAAGGCTGACGGCCGCGGTCACCGTATTCTCCGTCACTTCCGCGTCGTTCAATCGTTCACAGACGACGTCGAATGGAGCCGCTCTCATCGGAACCCCTTCGATGAACGGCGGAGGAACCCGTCGGCCCGCTCCTGGGGCGAACGATGCTTCCGGAGAAATTCGCGAAACCTCGCCCCCTCCCCTCTCTTCCGCCTCTTCCCGAAGAGGAGCCGCCTCCTCATGCAACCGAGAAAGCTCTTCCGAATGCGCGTTATCGAGGCGCTCCACCGCGGTGCCGCAAATTGCCGAGCGCCGTCACCGAGAAGCCGCGTTTCTCGGCCAACATCACGGCCAAATTCGACCCGACGAAATCGGCTCCGCCGGTGATGAGGACGCGCATCTCTTCTTCCCTGGCAACCGGTTGGCGCAGACGCGGTCAAGCGGGCCGCCCGAGAACATCTCGCACGGCATTGATGACATCCTCGACATCGTCCTCTGTCAGCTTAGCTGACAGAGGGAGAGAGACGGTTACCGTCTCTCTCCC
>JAKAOO010000083.1 GCA_021812165.1 Pseudomonadota bacterium
TCCGATCTAAACAGGCCAAGCCATTAATTTCGCAGGATTGTGTTCATGGATTCCGGGCTCGCGTCCGCGGGCGGCGTGCCGGGCACGGCCGTCGGAGGTTCGCTGCGAAGGCCGCGCAACGCTCATAGCCCGCGGATCGACCGCGCCCCGGAATGACGACGTTCCAGCATTTCTCCGCAGCCTGTTAGGTCCCGCTGAAGAGGCGCCGCCCTTGGAAAACGGAAGCGGAAATGAGGGCCGCGATGAGCGCGAAGCTGAGCTGGGCCTAAAGCCGGCTAACGCACCGGACGGATAGGAACGAGCCGGGCATCGGCGAGCTTCCCTATGGCCGAGCGTCATCAAGATAGAACGAGAAGCGAGCGCACGCCAGCCGCGGTCGGTGGCCCCGTCAGGTATGGGCTTCGCGGCGTGATTGAATGAAGGACCGCGTCCAAGACGAAGGACGCCCGGCTCGCTCCCCAATCTAAATAAAATGCGTGCCGCCGTTCAGCTGCACGGTCTGCCCGGTCATGTAGCCGTTGCCGATCACCATCAGCACCGCCTGCGCCACCTCTTCGACCGTGCCGAGCCGGCCGAGCGGAATTCGGCGCGCCGGATTGTCCTGACGGACACGGGTCATATCGGTGTCGATAAGCGATGGCGCCACGGCGTTTACCGTGATCCCGTGCTTCATCAGCCGAGCGGCATAACCGCGGGTGAGCCCCTCCATCCCGGCTTTGGAAGCGTTGTAATGGACGCCAATCCCGCCGGCTCCGCGCGCCGCGCCGGAGGATATGTTCACGATCCGCCCCCACCGGCGCGCCTGCATCGACGGCAGCACCGCCTGGGTGCAGAGAAACGCCGATTTCAGATTGACGGCCAGCGTCCGGTCGAAATCCTCCTCGGTCAGATCGGCGATGTCGCGCACGAGCGCGATGCCGGCATTGTTCACCAGCACATCGATCGGACCAAGCTCCGCCTCGATCCTTCGCACGCAGGAAGCGACCTCCGCGCCCTGCGACACGTCCGCGCGCACCGCCATCACGCGGCGGCCGAGGGTGCGTAATTCGGCGGCGACGGCCTCTGCCCGTTCGGCCTCGGCGCGGTAATTCACCGCCACATCCGCGCCAGCTTCGGCCAAGGCGCGCGCGACCGCGGCGCCGATACCCCGCGAGGCACCCGTGACGAGTGCCACCCGCTTCGTCAGATCGGGAAGAAGATGCACGTCGCGCTCGCCCTATCAAATCCGGGCGTAACTCTTCTGTAGCGGGCCGTTCAATGTCAATCCCTGGTCAAGCGATGGTCCTGTCAGGGGTGTTTTGACGCGCGTTTCCCCGGTGCCGCCGGCTTTGAGGCTGATCAGGAAGAGCGGCACCTTGCCCCTCTGAAAGATCGCCGCCGAGCCGGCGCAGCCGCGTCGCGGCCTCGACCGCGGCGAGCGCGGCGCCTTCGCCGACCGAGATGGCGACCGTGATTCCATTTCTTTGAACTGGAATCACGGCCCCCGCGTTGACGGGCGGGAGCATGCGCCGCCCCCTGGCCGGCGGCGGCTTCCCGGCCGGCGAATCCGGCAAAGGGGTTGCCGGCCCCCTGGCGCACCACAACATATGTCGTCGCGTTCCATATGATGCCGCCCGAAAAAAGGTTCGCTTAATGCCGCCCGCCGAGCTGATCTTCGAAGACAAGCAGGCGCTGGAGGATGGCGCGATCATCGAAATGCGGATCTGGCGGGTGCCGGCGGCGGTTCCGCCGGCGACGCATGAGTTCAGATACTCGCTGTTCTACGGGCGGCCGGGCGAGGTGGTGGTGCTTTTCGACAATGAACGCGGGCAAGGGCGACCGCCAGCACGTCGGCGGTGTCGAAACGGCTTACCGCTTTCTTGGCCCGGAACGGCTGATCGAGGATTTCAAGGCGGCGGTGCGTGCCGCGAGGAAGGAAGGAAGGAAGGAAGGAAGGACGATGAAGAAAGAGAGCAAAGAGGCGCTTCAGCTGCATATCGGAGAGACGATCGACGACATGGGCCGCCGCTTTGTCGATGCTTGGCATCGCGCCGAGCGGGGCGAGCTGACGGCTGAGAATGCCGAGCGCCATGTCGGCTTCGAGACCTTCGAAACCTTTGCGGAGATCATGCCGCCGAAGCGTCTCGAGCTGTTGCGCCATGTTCATCGCCACCCGGCGCGCAGCATCCGCGCCCTTGCTGCCGCACTCGGACGTGACTACCGGCGCGTGCATGCGGATGTCGAAGCGCTGGCAGGGGCGGGGCTCTTGGACCGGGACGAACAGGGGCTCCATGCCGATTACCGGACGGTCAAAATGGAGACGACAATCGCGCTATGAAATGCTTCCCGATACGCTGGCGATACTCCGGCCCGAGCGCTCGCCGTCGAGATGCATGAAAACTGGCTCGAAGCCACCCGTTATCTCAACATGGATCATCTGAAGGAGCACAAGAAAGAGGCCCTGCGGACCTTGGCCGCCTGACGGCGGCCGGGCGCGGTCGGCGCTGCGCTACACGGGGGCTCCGCGCCAACCACGCCCAGCATCACCAGCCCCACCTTTTTGCAGAACTTGACGTACACAACTCCGCATTCGCGACCGGCAGCCGCAGTCGCTCAGGCAGTCGCCGCGCCCTTGCCTTCGTAAAGAGCGTCGAGTTCGGCGCCATACAATTCGCGGATCACGTGGCGCTTCAACTTCAAGGTCGGCGTCATCTGGCCGCCTTGAATGGTGAACGGCTCCTTGGCGACAAGGAAACGCCGCACCCGCTCCGTCGGCGAGAGGGAGCGATTGACGCGCGCCACCACGGCCGCGATCGCTTTCGAGAATTCGGGATCGCCGGCGAGTTCGCTGAGGACCGGCTCGCCGCCATTCGCGAAACCGGCGGCAAACTCGGGGTCGGGGACGAGGACGGCGACGAGATACGGGCGGCGATCGCCGAAGACGACCGCCTGCGCGATCTCCGGAGCGAGCGTCAAATAGCCCTCGACCCGCGCCGGCGCGATCATCTCGCCGCCCGAGCTTTTGATAAAGTCGCGCTTTCTGTCGGTGATGCGGATATAGCCGTTGCCGTCGATCTCGCCGATGTCTCCGGTCTTGAGCCAGCCATCGGATAGAACCCGAGCCGTCGCCTCGGCATCGTTCCAATAGCCTTTCATGACGTTGTCGCCGTGGACGAGGATCTCGCCGTCTTCGGCAAGGCGAACCGCGACCCCGTCGAGGGGCGGCCCGACCGTATCGATCTTGATCGCAAAGGGCGGGTTGCAGCTGATGACCGGCCCCGCTTCGGTCTGGCCGTAGCCTTGCAGGAGGCCGACCCCGAGCGCCAGGAAGAAGGCGCCGACCTCCGGGTTGAGAGGCGCGCCGCCCGACACAAAGGCTTTGAGCCGTCCGCCGAAACGGCGGCGGATCTTGCGGCGGACGAGAACATCGAGAAGCGGGTCGCGCACGCGCTCGCCAAGTCCTTTCAAGGGATCGTCCCGTTTGCGGCCGACCGCCACGGCATCCTCGAAAAGCCTTTGCCCGAGCCGACTCTTGCGCGCGACGCCGAGACGGATGCGGTGGTGCAGGGTTTCGTAAAAACGCGGCACCGCGGTCATCAAGGTCGGCCGCACCTCGCGCATCTCGAGCGCGAGCGTCTCCGCCCCCTCGGAGAAATAGATCTCGGCGCCGAGCGAGATCGGGAACATCATCCCGGCCGTGTGCTCGTAGGAATGAGAAAGCGGCAGAAAGGAGAGAAACACCTCGTGGCCGAGGCCCAGCTGTTCGAGGAGGCGGAACGCGCCGCGGCAGTTCGCGAGGATGTTGCGGTGAGTCGTCATCACCCCTTTGGGAAGGCCGCCCGTGCCCGAGGTATAGATGAGGCAGGCGGCGTCGTCGGCGTCGATGCCGGCGACGATCCCGGCGATGTCATCGGAGCGCGCCACGCCCCGCCGCAAAGCCTCGTCCCAGGAAACGAGATCGACGCTCGTCGCCTGGCCCGCGGCGGGCTCGATCGCGACCACCGTCTCGACCGTCTCGACCTGATTGGCCGCCGCCAGAACGCGCGAGGAGAGCGCGGTCGTCGAGACGATGACGAGCTTCGCGCCGCTGTTCGCGAAGAGGTGGCGGTGGTCTTCGATCGAATTCGTCGCATAGCCGGGCACGGTGATCGCCCCGGCGCTCATGATCGCAAAATCGGCGATCACCCATTTCGGACAGTTTTCGGCGACAAGAGCGACGCGATCGCCGCGCGCGAGGCCGAGCGAGAGGAGGCCGCGCGCGAGACGCCTTACCTCGCTTGCCGCCGCGCTCCAGGAGATCGGTCGGTAGCGGCCCTCGTTTTTGACCCACAGAAACGGCTTGTCGCCATATCTGAGGGCCTGGTCGAAAAACATCGCCGGCAGGTTCTTCCAGCGGTCGTAATCCATTGTGACCCGTCTTGCCCGATCCGCCCGTGACGCGCCTTTTCTACGGGATTTCCGGGCGCGGGCGAAATAGCCTCGATCGGCTCGGCTTGGCGGCTCCGCGCGAGGCTCCCATATGCCGGATCGGCAAGGAGGGCTCATGGAGCGGACGCGGGAGAAGATGGAAGCGAGAGAGGAGGGAGCGGGCGAGGCGCTGCCCGAATGGGACCTCTCCGACCTTTATCCCGGGCGCGAGAGCGAGGCGCTACACCGCGATCTGGACGCGCTCACCGCCGACGCCGAAGCCTTTCGGAAAAGCTGTGAGGGGCGGCTCGGGGAGTTGTCGGGCGCCCTCCTCGGCAAAGCAGTCGCGGATTTCGAGGCGCTCCAAGAAAGAAGCGACCGCATTTCGAGCTACGCTTCGCTCGTTTATGCCGGCAATCTCGGCGATCCCGAAATCGCCCGTTTCTTCCAGACGATCGAAGAACGGATCAACCGGATCTCGTCGACCCTTCTCTTTTTCACGCTCGAGATCAATCGGCTCGAAGAGGCCGCGCTCGAAGAAAAGGCGCGCGAGGAGGCGCTTGCCCGCTACCGGCCGTGGCTGCGCGACATCCGCGCGTTTCGCCCGCACCAGCTCTCCGACGAGGTCGAAAAGCTCCTGCATGAAAAATCGATTGCGGGGCGCGCGGCGTGGGTGCGGCTTTTCGACGAGACGCTTGCGGGGTTCCGATTTCCCTTCCGCGGCAAGGAGCTGACGGAAGCCGAGATCCTCGACCTGTTGTCGGAGGGCGACGGCGCGGTGCGGCGCGAGGCGGCGCTCGCTTTCGCCGAGGTCCTCGGCAGAAATACCCGGACCTTGGCGCTCGTCACCAACACCCTCGCAAAGGACAAGGAAATCGAGGACCGCTGGCGCGGATTCCCCCACCCCATCTCTTCGCGCAACCTTTCGAACTTCGTCGAGGACGCGGTCGTCGATGCGCTCGTCGCCGCGGTGCGCGCGAGCTATGAAAAGCTCTCGCACCGTTATTACCGCCTGAAGGCACGGTGGTTCGGCGTCGAGGATTTGCCGTACTGGGACCGCAACGCGCCTCTTCCCGAAGCAGAGGAGCGACGGGTGCCGTGGGCGCAGGCAAAAGAGGTCGTGCTTTCCGCCTATCGCGCCTTCTCGCCCGAGATGGCGGAGATCGGAGCGCGGTTCTTCTGCGGGCGCTGGATCGACGCGCCGGTGCGGCCGGGGAAATCGCCCGGCGCCTTTGCGCATCCGACCGTGCCGAGCGTCCACCCCTATCTCCTTCTCAACTACCAGGGCCGCACCCGCGACGTGATGACGCTCGCCCACGAGCTCGGCCACGGCGTGCACCAGGTTCTGGCGGGAAAAGAGGGGCTTCTCCTCGCCGAGACGCCTTTGACCCTCGCCGAAACCGCCTCCGTCTTCGGCGAGATGCTGGCGTTCCGCGCGCTCGTCCGAGAAGAGAGCGAGCCTCGGCGGCGCAAGATCCTGATTGCCGGCAAGGTCGAGGACATGCTCAACACCGTGACCCGGCAGATCGCTCTTCTCTCTTTCGAGATCGCGGTGCATGACGAAAGGAAAAGGGCGGAACTGACGGCCGAGCGTTTGGGCGAGCTTTGGGTCGAGACGCAACAGGAAAGCCTCGGTCCCGCAGTGCGGCTCGATGAGCCCTACCGGCATTATTGGGCCTACATCCCGCATTTCATCCACAGCCCGTTTTATGTTTATGCGTATGCTTTCGGCGAATGTCTGGTGAACGCGCTTTATGCCCTTTACGAAGAGGCGCCCGAGGGCTTTGCCGGAAAATATCTCGATCTCTTGCGGGCGGGCGGAACGCTTCGTTTGAAAGAGCTGCTCGCGCCATTCGCCCTCGACGCCGCCGATCCCGCGTTCTGGGCAAAGGGTCTTTCGGTCGTCGGGGGACTCATTGACGAACTCGAAGCGTTCGACTGAAGGCGAGAGCGCTTTTGAACGACGATAATTCCTTCACCGGGCGGGTCCGCCGTTACGCCCAGGTTTCGGCGGCGATGGGTGGGCTGGCGGCGCGGCTCGCCGGCGAGCGCTATCTCGGCTGGCGGCTCGACCGGGAACGCCATGCGGCGGATCTGAAAGCCGCGTTGGGCGGCATCAAAGGCCCGTTGATGAAGGCGGCGCAGCTTCTCGCGACGATCCCCGACGCCTTGCCGCGAGAATATGCGCATGAGTTTCTGGAGCTTCAGGCGAACGCGCCGGCGATGGGCTGGCCCTTCGTCCGGCGACGCATGGCGGGCGAGCTCGGGCTCTCTTGGCAGACGAAATTCAAGAGCTTTGAAAAAGAGGCCGCGCACGCCGCCTCCTTGGGGCAAGTCCACCGCGCGACGGCGCATGACGGCACGCTTCTCGCCGTCAAGCTGCAATACCCGGATATGGATTCGGCGGTCGAGGCCGATCTCGCCCAATTGAAACTGGCGATGAGCGTATACGAACGCTACGACCGCGCGGTCAGCACGGCCGAGATCCATGCCGAGATCGCCGCGCGGCTCCGCGAGGAGCTCGATTACGAGCGCGAAGCGGCGCATATGAGGCTTTACGGCGCGATCCACAAAGACGAACCCGGGGCCGCCGTGCCGGTCCCTTTTGCGGAACTGTCGACGCGGCGGCTCTTGACGATGACCTGGCTCGAAGGCAGGCCCATCCTCGAACTCGCATCGGCGCCGCTTTCCCGGCGCAACCGCATTGCGCTCCGGATGTTCCGGATCTGGTACGTGCCCTTCTACTATTACGGCGTCATCCACGGCGACCCGCATCTCGGCAATTACACCGTGGCGGCGGACGACACCGTCAACCTTCTCGATTTCGGTTGCATCCGCGTCTTCCATCCGGCTTTCGTGAAGGGCGTCATCGATCTTTACCATGCGTTAGAGCGCGGCGATCGCGAGCTCGCCGTGAGCGCTTATGAGCGCTGGGGTTTCGGCAATCTCTCGCGCGAGATGATCGACGTTCTGAACCGCTGGGCCCTTTACGTCTATGGGCCTTTGCTCGACGACCGCGAGAGGCTCATCCAGGAAAAGGCGAGCGGCGCCTACGGCGCGGAGGTTGCGGAGAGCGTCCATCGCGATATCCGCCGCCTCGGCGGGGTTCGTCCGCCGCGCGAGTTCGTTTTCATGGACCGCGCGGCGATCGGGCTCGGCTCGCTTTTTGTGCATCTCAAAGCCGAAATCAACTGGCACCGCGTATTCCACGAGCTGATCGAGGATTTTGACGAAGCCGAACTCGAGAGCCGCCAGCGCCGCGCGCTCGAAGCCGCCGGAGTGCCGCTGCCGCAAGAACAAAGCGCGCGCACCCGCCGTCGACTCTCGCCGCGGCGAGCCTTGCTGGGCCAAAGGGGGCTTGGCCGATAAGCGCCTGCGGCGCCAATGTGGCAATTTCCGCGCTACTCTCCCGTCGCCTTTGCGAGCTTCCGGCGAATCCGTTCAACCGCCAACCTCAGAGGGAGGAGCCGGTTGGCTCGCACTCCCCACAGGATTTCTGGCCGAACGGCGCCGTAATCGTGGCGAAGGACGTTCCCGATCCCGGCAATCTCGGTCCACGGGATATCCGGCTCCGTCGCTTTGAAGTTGTCCGGTATTCGTCGGCTTGCCTCGGAGATGATTTCGATATTCCGCTCGACCAGCTGCCGCACGCGCCGGTCGGCTCGAAACCGTCCCAAATCCAGCCCCTCGGTATCGGCCTCGATATTTGCGACAGCCTCGAGAATCTCCTCCAGATAAAGCCTCGGATCGCGGCGCCTCGGCATCAGAACACCGTTTCCGCCTCGGCCAATATCCCATCGCGGACGAGAGGCTTAATGGAGCCCTCCTCGACGACATCGACCTCGCGCCTGAGACGTTCGCCGATCAGGTTCTTGACGCCGACGAGATCGACGAGATCGAACTCGGCGGCAGGGTCTATCGCAACGAGGATGTCGACATCGCTGTCCGGTTTCGCCTCCCCGCGAACGACCGAGCCGAAAAGCGCGAGCGAGGCAATGCCGCGCCGCCGAAGCTCCGGTTCGAGCGCCTTCAGCGCAGCAACAATCTCTTCTTTTCTCGGGTCGAGACGACCGCCGGCTTCGCGCTCGAACATCAACCGGAGGGCTTCGCGAACGACCTCGCTCGCGTTGTTGTAGAAGCCGGCCGCGACCTTGCGGCGGACGTATTTTTCGAGGGTGGGCGTGAGTGAGACGTTCATCGGATTGATATTGGCTACGCAAGAGGACGATAACAGACTTTAGCAATCTTTGTTAAGGCCTAGAATAACGGATTCCCACTCGGGCGTTAGCACCGAGGGAGGCGGTTGCGCTTTTTTCCCGATGGCGGCAAACTCGGGGGCAAAGAGCGGCGGGTGTCGAGATGCGCTCCTTCCATGCTTTCCTGATCCTGGCGACGGCGGCGGCCGTTCTCGGCGGATGCGCGAACCCGATCCCGGTGAGACGGGGCATCGGCACGAGCGCTCTCGAAAAAAAGGGCGAAATCCCGCCCGAGTTTGCCGAGTTCAACAATTACGACCCGCGGGTCAACGCGCTTCTGGCCGGGCAGATTTGCGCGACGCCCTATCGCGTGCTCCAACAAAAGACGATGCCCATGGAACCCGGCGCGCTCGTTGCCTGGCGGATCGAATGCACCCCCTACCGGCTGCCTGTGAGCGATTTCACAATGCCCGTATTCGCCTCCGTGCCTTGAGAGGCCCTGCGACCATCTCCGCATTTTCGTCGCACGGCCAAACCTGGATGGCGCGCGGATCGATCTCCACCGTGCAGGCTCCAGGCGCGATCTCGGCGTCTTCATGGGAGACGCGAAGGCGCGCGGCGCCCAATCTCAGCGTGACATTGGCGCCGGAACCGACGGGAAGAATGCTTTCGATAACCCCGGCGTAGGCCGGGGCGCAATAGGCGCCGTCGGGAAGAAGCCGCGCCCGCCCCGGCTTGACGCTCCAGCCGACGCGCCGGCCCGGTTCGAGCGCGGGCGCGGCCACTTTGAGCACGACGCCGCAGCCGATCGCGATCCTATCCTCGGCGATCGCGACGCCTTCGCCGCAGGGCTCGGCGCCGATGAGGCGGGCGACCCGGGCGTTCCGCGGCCGGCGGAAAAGTTCGCGGCACGGGCCCGATTGCAGCGCCCGGCCGCCCTCGATGATCAAAAGCTCGTCCGCGAGCAACGCTGCTTCCTCAGGGTCATGGGTGACGAGAACCCAGGTCGCGGCAAGCTCGTGCTGGAGAGCGAAAAGCTCCTGGCAAAGCCGCGCCCGCAGCGGCGCGTCGAGCGCCGAGAAAGGCTCGTCGAGGAGGATGAGGCGCGCGGGGCGAACGAGCGCGCGGGCGAGCGCGACCCGCTGCTGTTGGCCCAAGGAAAGCGCCGCGGGCACGCGGTGTTCGAGACCATCGAGACCGAGCCTTGCGATCCATTCGCGCGCGAGGCGCGGATCGGCCCCGGCCGGGAAAGAAAGCTGCCGGCGGACCGCGAGATGCGGGAAAAGGCCGTAATTCTGAGGCACATAGCCGATCCCGCGCGCCGCCGGATCGAGCCCTGAAAGCTCGCGGCCGCAAAGCGTGATCCGCGCAAAATCCGGCCTCTCGATGCCGGCAAGCAGACGCAGAGTGAGCGACTTCCCCGAGCCCGAAGGGCCGAGGATCGCGAGACGGCGCGCTTTCGCTTGCCACGCGAGATCGAGATCAAAGCTGCGGAGCCGCTTTTCGAGGCGCAGCTCGAAACTGCCCGAAGCGGGCCTTGGTGGAGCGGGCAGCACCGGGCGCGGCGGCGCTCGTCTCGGCGGTTCCGCGCGCAACGCCGGCACCGGCTCCAGGGCCGCGCGGCGGGAGAGGCGAGAGGCAAGCGCGAGAACGAGAAGCGCCAGAGCGAGCGCGGGCAGAACGATCGGCAGCGTCGCCCAAAGACCGCGCGCGCCAAACGCGACATAGGTGTAAACCGGGAGCGAATAGGGGTGATAGGCCATCATCACGGTGGCGCCGAACTCGCCGAAGGCGCGCAGCCACGCGAGCAGAAGACCCGAGAGCGTCGCCGGCCAGGCAAGAGGCAGGCTTACCCGAAAGAAGGTTGCAAACCGGCGGCGCCCGAGCGTTGCGGCAACGCCTTCGAGGACGGGGTCCTCTGCGGCGAAGGCGGAGCGCGCCGCCACGATCAAAAACGGAGCGGCGACAAAGCTCTGCGCGAGCACGATCCCGAGAAAGGAGTCGGTGAAGATGCCGCCGGTAAGCCGCCCGAGCGGCGTGTCGTAGCCGAAAAGAAAGAGGAGAAGGATGCCGCTTGCGAGCGGCGGCAAGGCGAGAGGAAGCTGAACGAGAAAGCCGATCAATGCCGAAAACGGGCCCTTTCGCCGCGCGAGCGTGTAGGCGAGCGGGATTCCTAAAAGCGCGATTGCGAGGGTCGAAACGGAAGCGCTCGCAAGCGAGGTCGCGACGGCGCGCAGGAACTCGGGGCGTCCCGCGATGCGCCAATCGGCGCTCGGCGCGCGCGCCAGCCCGGCGACGAGAGGGGCGAGGAGATAAATCGCCAGAAGCGCCGCGAGGAACGTGAGCGGCGCAGGAAAGCGCGGGCCCGCTGCGGCCTTTTCGCGGGTGCGCGCTCTCACGGCGCCGGTTCGAGAAGGGCGCGGATCGCTGCCGGCGCCCGCCCGGAAAGCGCCGGCTTCTCGACGCTGAGCCCCTTTTCTTTCATCAGCCGCCGCGCCTCGGGCGTCAGAAGAAACGCGACAAAACGCACCGCCCCTTTGGGGTTCGGCGCGCGCTTGAGGACAGTCGCGGTGTAGAGGGCGGCGGAAGCGATCGAGGCGGGGAGGGCGATCGCCGGGATGTGCGCCTCGGCCGTTTCCGTCGAATAAAAGAAGCCGGCATCGAGTTCGCCCGATTGCAGACGGCCGACGAGGGTTTCTTCGGGAAGCACTTGCGCCGGGTTTTCGGGTCCGCCGAGAACTCGCTTCGCAAGCCCCGGGATTTTGTAAAAAGCCTCAGCCTTCTTCATCAGACGAACGGTAAGGGTGCCTTTGGGATCGAGCTTCGGATCGGTTCGGCCGAGCCGGAACCCCGGTTCTTCCAAGACCTCGTACCAGGGTTTCGTTTTGAAATCGGCGGCGAAGCGGCTCTTTGGGTTGTAGCCGATCACAAGCGGAGAACGCGCGAAGGCGAGATACCACGCGACCCAGTCGCCGTTCGCCTTTCCTTCGAGCGTCCGATTCACCTCAGGCACGGCGCTCACAAAGACGTCGGCCGGGCGAAGCCTCGCTTTGATCTCGTTGGCGAGGAGCGTCGAGCCGCCGGGATAGCCTTCGAACCGATCTCCGCTCGCGTGATCGAAAGCCGGACGCAAGGAATGCTCCATCAACGCGACGAGCGAACCCGCGTAAAGTACCCGAACCGTCCCTGAGGCCGAGGCCGGCGCGGCGGAAAGTGCGAACAGGAGAGAGGCGAGGAGGGCAAGCCGGCCCGCATGCTTGCGGCCCCTTTTGATCCGAAGTTTCGTTTGCTTCTTGCCAGGCACTCGGCTTTCCCCTTTTCGAAGCGGAGGCCGTTATATACGGCGAAATAGATCGCTGATTCAAGCGCGGCGATGGCCTGCCCGGAGGCTTTGCAAAAGCGAACGAAGATGCAATCCTATCGGCCGGAGGTGGGGGAATGACAGAGGCGCCGCTCAAACATTTCGGCTGGGGACGCGTGGGCGAGGGGCTTTCGGAGGCGGAAGAAAAGAGCCTCCTCGATCGCTACCGCCGCCTTTTCGGGGTCGCGGATTTCCCGCAAGTGAAGCCGCCGCCGCTCGCCGAGATCAGGGTGCGGCCGCCGCGGCTCAGCGTCCCCGCCGCGCTTCGCTCTTACGCGAGGGACGACCATGACGACCGCGTCGCGCACACCTACGGCAAGGCGTTCCCCGAATATGTCCGGGGCCTCCTCGGGGATTACGAGGGCGCCCCCGATGTCGTTGCCTATCCGAGGAGTGAAGCCGAAGTGGCGGCGGTCATCGCGTGGGCAGGCGACGCCGGCGCGCTTCTTGCTCCCTTTGGCGCCGGCAGCGGCGTCGTCGGCGGGGCGGACTGTTCTCTCGACGGCGGGCCCTATAAGGGGGCGATCAGCCTCGATCTTTCCCGTTTGGGCCGGGTTCTCGAGGTGGATCATACCTCGCGCACCGCGCGGATCGAGGCGGGAATTTTCGGCCCGGCGCTCGAAGCGCAGCTAAAGCCTCACGGGTTGACTCTCCGGCATTTCCCGCAGAGCTTTCCCTATTCGACGCTCGGAGGCTGGATCGCCACCCGCTCGGGCGGGCATTTTGCGACCCTTTACACGCATATCGACGATCTCGTCGAAAGCCTCCGGGTGCTGACGCCGATGGGGGCGATCGAGACGCGGCGCCTTCCGGGTTCGGGCGCGGGCCCAGCGCCCGACCGCCTCTTTATCGGTTCGGAAGGGATCTTGGGGGTCATCACTGAGGCCCATATGCGCCTTCAGGAGCGCCCGCGCTTCCGGGCCGGAGGCGCCCTTTCTTTCCCCGATTTCTTCGCCGCGGCGCGGGGCGTGCGGGCGCTGACGCAAGCGGGGCTTTTTCCTTCGAACTGCCGCATCCTCGACCCGCAGGAGACGCAGAACAACGGCGCGGGCGACGGCCGTTCGGCGCTCATGGTCTTGGCCTTCGAATCCGGGGATCACCCGGTCGAGGCGGCCTTTGCCCGCGCGCTCGAATGCTGCGCCGAAGAGGGCGGCCGGCAGGAGGCGCCGGAACTTGCGGACGCCCACCGCGAGGGCGCCGCGGGGCGCTGGCGCGAGGCGTTTATCCGCATGCCTTACAACAGGGAGCGCCTCATCGAGAGGGGGATCATCACGGATACGGTCGAGACCGCGATCACCTGGGACCGCTTCGAGGCGCTGCACGATGCGGTCAAAAAGGCGACGCTCGCGGCGATCCGCGAGGCGACCGGCCGGGAGGGCCAAGTCACCTGCCGCTTCACCCACGCCTATCCCGACGGGCCGGCGCCCTATTTCAGCATCCACGCGCAGGGCGCCCACGGCCGGCTCATCGAACAGTGGCGACAGATAAAATGCGCGGGAAGCGAGGCGATCATCGCCTCGGGAGGGACGATCACCCATCACCACGCGGTCGGGCGGGACCACCGGCCGTGGTACGACAAAGAGCGGCCGGAACTTTTCGCCGCCGCCCTCAAAGCGGCAAAACGCGCTCTCGATCCCCAGGGAATTCTCAATCCCGGCGTCTTGATCGACCCCGAGCCGGCGCGTTGATCGCCCGCGGCGGCGGCGGCGTAGTAGGCGCGGTTGATTGATCTGGATCAACGACTTGGGAAACGCCCTGGCCCTGGATAATTTGTTGGGGAAATCTCGGAGAGGAGATGAGTAAGGCTGCTGGCAGTGTGCGCGTGGCGCGAGCCTCGCGGGCCGTCTCAGCTTATAACCCACAACCAGCAAGAGGAGGAAAACCATGAGGCGTTTCACGCAGGTCCTGACGGGGATCGCGGTCTTGTCCCTCCTCGTGGCCGCGGCACCGGCGGACGCCCAAAAAGCGCCATCCGCGATCAAGATCGGCACGCTCTATGCCTCCTCGGGCACTTTTCCCGGCCTTTCAATGCCGTCGTATTACGGAATGAGGATCTGGGTCGACGCGGTGAACGCGAAGGGCGGCGCTTATGTCAAGCCCTTCCACAAAAAAATCCCGGTGAAGCTCATCGCCTATGACGACCAGAGCAATACCGCGACGGCGGCGACGCTCTACACCGAGCTCATCACGCAGGATAAGGTCAACATTCTGGTCTCGGATGCGGGCTCGGTTCTGACTTCGGTGGCCGTGCCCATCGCGAAGAGCCATAAGATGCTTCTGATCGACCACGACGGGACAGGTCCGATGTTCTTCACCAAGGACAATCCCTACATCGTCTTGGCCGACCTCCCGGTGTCGAGCATCTGGCCCAGATACATCGCCGACTTCCTCACCACCGACGGAGTCAAGCTCGGCATCCGGCGCATCGCGATTCTTTACGCGACCAACGACTTCACCGGAAGCTTTGCGGTCGGCCTGAAGGGCTTTATTGATGCGGCGAAAGCGCCCGTGAAGATCGTCTACTTTCACGGCGTGCCGACCTCGACGAGCAGCTATACGGTCTTGATCGCCAATATTCGCGCCACCCACCCCGACGCGGTGGTCGAAATGGGCTACCCGAACAACGACATCGCCTATCTGCGCGATCTTGAGGATAGCGGGGTCAAATTCAAGTGGCAGTTCGCCCTCTTTCCGGGGTTCGAGCCCGAGCTCATGATGCGGACGGTGGGGCTCAAAGGGCTTGAAGGCGTTTTCACCTACCTGCCGTCTTCGGTTGTGCACTACAAAGTCGGGTTTGGGATGTCGCTTCCGCAATACCGCCGAGCCTGGGACAAGAAGTACGGCGAAAGCAAGGTCGCTTTCGGTTTCGACGCCGTGGCCGGCTACAACACCGGCCTCGTGCTGCAAAAGGCTCTCGCCACCACCGACAGCATGGCGCAACTGGCCTTGCGCAAGGCGATCTTCGCCCAGTCGGGCAAGCTCAAAACCATCGACGGCACCTTCCGATTGAACGCCGAGGGCGCGCAGATCGGCGAGATCACGCCTTTGGGTCAGGTCGAGCCCAACGGCAAGGGTGGGGAGAAGTTCGTGATCGTCTATCCGCACAAGCTGGCGACGGGCAAACCCGTCTATCCCACGAAGTAGGCGCAGGCTCTTTC
>JAKAOO010000084.1 GCA_021812165.1 Pseudomonadota bacterium
ATTGATTTCGCGCGCCTGCGTTTATGGATTCCGGGCTCGCGGCCTGCGACCGCGCCCCGGAATGACGACGTTCCAGCGTTTTTCCGCAGCCTGTTAATGAACCGCAGGCGGAAGCCGTGATCGCTACCATGCAGGCGGGCGTCGCGGTCGCCGATGTCGCTACCAAGGGGGACATCGCCGAACTTCGCGCCCAGATTCGCGCGCTGGAGCTGCGCATGGAGGCAAAGCTCGAAGCGCTCAAGGCCGATATCTTGGAACGCGTCTTTGCGATGATCCTCGGCGCGCTCGTCGTCAACATCGTGGCCATCTTCGGAGCAATGTTCGGGGCCGCGAAGCTCCTCGGACATTGAGCCCGCTCGGCCCCGCGCTCACTCTTCGACCGAGAGCGCGAGGATCATGCTGAGGTGTGCGAGCGGGCGGCCCGTCTCTTCCTTCCAGGCATTGAAGAGCGACTGCACGATGGCGCGCTCGCTCCGGCTCTTGGGCGGCGCCTCGGTCGCTTCCCAATGGCGGAGCGCCGCGACCACCGAAGCCGTCAGGATAAACGTGTCTTTGCCGACCATGCGCAAAAAGCTCGGCGCCGAATTGCCGCCCATGCCCTTGAAACACTCGGCAAGCCGTTCCCAAAGCGCGACGATGCTCGTCTGCGGCCACTCGGCGAGAAAGGCGCCAAAGCTCCCGTGCTCTGCGGCAATCCTGAGCATCGCCGCCGCGTTGTCGCGCACCGCCCGCAGCTTCCCCAGATGCCGGATGAGACGCCTGTC
The DNA here is from genome assembly GCA_021812165.1 of Pseudomonadota bacterium. Classification (GTDB taxonomy): domain Bacteria; phylum Pseudomonadota; class Alphaproteobacteria; order ATCC43930; family CGMCC-115725; genus AP-15. The sequence continues at coordinate 765 of JAKAOO010000084.1, forward strand.
GCCGAGAAGACCCTCGATCTCCTCGTCCCTCATCGCGCGCACGGCGCGAGGCTCGAAGCCCGAAAAAACCTCCTCGAACGCCGGCCATTTCTTATCGACGAGGCTGTGCTTGAGGCCGGCGCGAAAGATGCGCAGAGCCATCTGAGAGAGGTAGCGGTCGTCGGGATAGGCTTTGAGCTCTTCCCGGCCCTTGACGGGAGGCAGGCGCGCCGCGAGCCCCCTCGCGCCGTGCCGGGCCTCGGCCGCCGCGAGGATCGGGGCGAAAGAAGGCGCCGTCACCCCAGAGGACTTGTCTCCTCGGCCCTCCGCGCGATATCCCGAAGGGAGCGGAAGAGATTGCGGTTTCTCCTTCGTCTTCCTCATGGAAACATCGAGAGAGCGGAAGGAAACCCAGTCTGCCACGGCCGCGGCCTGTGCCAAAGCCGCTTTTGGAGCGCCGCGAACGGGAGTCGGGGAGGTGAGCGATGGGACAGAAGAGGATCTATGCGTCGGCCGCGCTCGCCGCCGCGGTGATTGTGGCGCTCGGTGCGTCCGCAGTCTCTCTCTGGAACGGCGTCGGCCCCGAACGGATCAGCGCCGCCGGCTGGGCGGCGATGATCCTCGGCACCGTCCTCGCGCTCTCTCTCGCCGTCGGGCTCGTGTCGCTGATGGTTTGGAGCCACCGGCAGGGCTATGACGACGGTCCGGAGCCGTAGCGTCTGCCGTCATAAAGCCGCTTGCGCTTCGCGCGAAGAGGGGGCAACGTTGCCGCCGAGGACGCAGGAGGAGCTTTGAGAAAACCGTCAAAAGCCGTTGCCGCGAAGCCGGCGCCGAGATACGGGCGGGGAACGGGAGTGCCGAACCCGGTCGATGTTCATGTCGGCGCCCGCATCCGGATGCGGCGTCTGCTTTTGGGGATGAACCAGGAAACGCTGGCAAGCGCCCTCGGGCTCACGTTTCAGCAGGTGCAGAAATACGAAGGCGGGGCCAACCGCGTGAGCGCTTCGCGCCTCTCCGAGATGGCGCGGATCCTCTCGGTGCCGATTTCCTACTTTTTCAGTGATCTCGAGACCGCCGAAAGCGAATCGAGCGGCGAAGACAAGGAGTGGCGCGAGCATCTGCAGCGCCCCGAGACCATCGAGTTCATTCGTCTTTATTACGCCATCGCCGATCCGAGCGTGCGGCACCAATTCCTCGAAATGACGAAGGCGCTCGGCGCATCCTTCCCCGAGAAGGCGTGAGCGGATCACCCTGAGGCGATCTCCCTTTCGCTCGATCGGGAAGGCCGCTCGCGAAGGGCTTGACGTTCATCGGGTGAACGGTGTATCCCCCAGCCGCTCATTGAGGGGCTTTGGGGGGCGCGTGAGCGCAGAAGGCCGAGAGGCCGGCAATTCCAGGATTGAGCTTCACCTCCTTGCGGCGATCGAGCGCGACAGCGCCGTGACGCAAAGAGGCCTCGCGCGCGATCTCGGCATCGCCCTTGGTCTCGCCAATGCGTATTTGCGCCGTTGCGTGAAAAAAGGGCTCGTCAAGATCCGGCAAGCGCCGGCGAGCCGCTATGCCTATTACCTGACGCCCCAGGGCTTTGCCGAAAAGAGCCGCCTCGTCGCCGAATATCTTGCGGTTTCGCTTGAGTTTTTTCGCCTTGCGAAGAGCGAATGCGCCACGCTTTTCGGGGAGTGCGAGACGCGTGGCTGGCGCCGCGTCGCCCTTTTCGGGATGGGCGAGCTGGCCGAGATCGCCGCCCTTTCGAGCGCGGAAAGCGCGATCGGGATCGTCTGCGTCGTCGACGCGGAGGCAGTCGGCCGCCGCTGCGCCGGCCTTCCCGTCGTCGGCGATCTCGCGGCGGCCATGCTCGCGGCGGGGGCGGCCGGACTCGACGCGGTCATCGTGACCGACATGCGCTCGCCGCAGGAGAGCTTTGAAGCGGCGGCGCGCGCGGCTTCTCTTCGCGGGCTCCCGGCCGAACGCGTCATGGCGCCGCCTCTCCTCCATGTTTCGGGCGCGCCGGGAGACCCGGGCTTTCGCCGGGGGGAAGAGGCTGCGGCATGATCTCCTGGTACGCCGTCTTGACCAAGCCGCAATCCGAGGCGAAGGCGCTCGACAATCTGCTTCGCCAAGGCTACAGCGCCTATCTGCCCTACGCCCGCGTCCAACTCTCGCACGCGCGCCGGCGGCAGATCGCGCTGCGCCCGCTTTTTCCCCGCTATCTTTTCGCCGGCCTCGACCGCTCGTCGATGCCGTGGCGCCCGATCCTTTCGACCTTTGGGGTCAAGGATCTCGTGCGCGCCGGCGGCGAGCCCGCGCTCGTCCCTGCCGAAGTCGTCTCGGAGCTTCAGGAGCGCGAAGCCGCGGGCGCATTTGATCGCACCGGGAGGAGCGAAACGCTGCACCTCGGCGATCTCGTCCGCGTGACGAGCGGCCTCTTCGAGGACATGATCGGGCGGCTCGTCGAACTGCGCGAGAGGGACCGCGTGGTGGTCTTGCTCGACTTTTTGGGCCGTACCGTCAAGGCGGAGCTCACGGCGCACGCAGTTGACGCCGTTCTCTAGCGGCGCCGGGGTTTGCTTCTTCTTTTTTGCTCGGGGTCTGCGCTTCACCCCGAGTGCGGTAGCATGGGGTTTTGTTGGATGAAGAGCGGTTTGGCGCGGCTCGGAGATCTCCCGTTAACAAGAAAGGTGCACCCTTGAGCCTTGAATCGACCCAAAGATCACCCGCCCCGCGGGCCCTTTCCGCGAACGCGCTCTCGCAGCAGCGCGAGGAGCGTGCCGCCGGCATGTCGCCCGCGGGCGGCGCCCTCAAACTGCGGCGGCGCCGCGCCCAGAGGGCGCAGGGCGCGGTTCTCTTCGACCTCATCGAGGGCTTTGAGCGCTGGCATTTGTGGCGCGCTCTCGCCTGGAAGGACATCCGCGGGCGCTACCGACGCACGGTGATCGGCCCCTTCTGGACAGCGCTCAACACGGCCATATTCGTCGCCGCTTTGGGGGCCGTCTACGCTCTCGTCTGGCATCAATCGGTCTCGGCCTATCTGCCTTATCTCGCCGCCGGTTACATCTCTTGGTACCTTTTTCTGATGATCGTCAACGAGAGCGGTATGGCTTTGATCACCGAAGCGGAGACGGTCAAGGCCATCCGCGTTCCCTACTCAGTCTTTATCTTTCGGGTCATCACACGCAATGTCATCGTATTTCTTCACAATCTCGCGGTCTATGTGATCGCTGCTCTCCTATTGCAAGTTCATTGGGGATGGAACCTCTTGCTGCTGCCCGTCGGGCTTCTCTTCGTGTTGCCCAATTTTTACTGGATCGCTCTTCTTCTCGCGACGGTCTGCGCGCGTTTCCGCGACATCATCCAGCTCGTCGCCAACGTCACGAACATCCTGTTTTTCGTGACGCCGATATTTTGGAAGGCCTCGGAGCTTAAGCACAGCTGGATTGCCACCTTGCTCATCGTGAGAGCGAACCCGGCCTATCGCTTCGTCGAGGTTCTCCGCGCTCCGCTCCTGGGGCAGGCGCCGAGCCTTGGCACCTATTATTATCTTTTGCTGCTGATGGTGCTGGGCGGCGGCGCAACCTTCTTGTTGTTGCGCCGGGTCTATGGCCGGATCCCCTATTGGCTGTGAGCGCGATGGCATCGATTGTCCTTGACCGCGTCTGCGTAGATTTCCCCATCTATGATTCGGACCGAAGCTTGCGCAAGCTTCTCTTCCGCTCGTCGGTCGGTGGAGTTGTGAGGAGAGACGAGAGCCGTCGCAATCGGCCGACGGTGCGCGCCCTCGACGAACTCTCCTTCGAGCTCGCAGACGGCGATCGGGTCGGGCTCATCGGCCAGAACGGAGCCGGAAAATCGACGCTTTTGCGCGTGATGTCCGGCGCCTACCGGCCCTCGAGCGGAAGCATCGAGGTCGAAGGCACGGTTTCGGCGCTCCTGACGCTCGGCATCGGCTTCGACCCCGAGGAGACGGGTTACGAGAATATTCATAACGGCTGCCTGCTGGTGGGGATGAGCCCTACCGAAATCCGGGAAAAGATGGACGAAATCGCCGACTTCACCCGGCTTGGCGACTATCTCTCCATGCCGGCGCGCACCTATTCGAGCGGCATGCAGCTGCGCCTTTCCTTTTCCATAGCCACCGCTCTCGATCCGGAAATCCTCCTTCTCGACGAGATCATGGCTGCGGGAGACGCGGCTTTTATCACGAAGGCACGACAGCGGATCGACAATCTGATGGAGCAAGCAAGCCTTCTCGTTCTTACCTCGCATTCGAGCGAGACGATCCGCCAGTTCTGCAACAAGGCGATCTTCTTGCGATCGGGGCATGTTGAAGAGTTTGGTCCGGTTGAATCGACTTTGAACGCTTATGAGCAGTGGTTGGCCGCGGCTTGATGCGGGTTTAGAGGTGCCGGCGCAGCCCCCACGCAGGCGGGGAAGGCCAGACCACAAAGCCGAAGCTCGCCCCGTCGCTCGCGCGAGGGCGCTGCTCTCTGTCCTGGCGCTAACTCGCTATTCCCGCTTGGGTTCGAGCACGCGCCTGCGTTTTCTGGATCTTCTGCCGATCTTGCGGCAGGAAGGCATTCGCGTCGATGTGTGCTCTTTTTTCGACGATTCATATCTGACCCGTCTTTACGCCGGCCGGCGAGCAACCGTTCCTTCGCTTGTCGGGTACTACGGGAGACGTCTGCGGTCATTGCTGCGGCTGCGGCGCTACGATCTCGTCTGGCTGGAAAAAGAGGCCTTGCCGTGGCTGCCCTGGTGGCTCGAGGGGGCGTTGTTGCGGCGCCGGCCCTACGCGGTCGATTTCGACGACGCCTGGTATCTGCGCTACCAAGGCCACCCGAACCCGCTCGTTCGCGCCTCTCTCGCGCAGAAGCTCTCCACCCTCGTTCGCGGCAGCAGCCTTGCGATCGTCGGCAATGCGCAGCTCGAGGCGTGGGCCAAGGAAGCGGGGGCGCGACGGGTCCTGCGGTTACCGACTGCGGTCAACCTCAACCGTTATCCCGTTGCCGAGCGAGCGCCGAACGCAGGCTGCACGATCGGTTGGATCGGTTCTCCCCTGACGGCTGCGGCGTATCTGCCGCCTCTCGCTTCCGTATTCGCCGAACTGACGCGCGCGCAGGGTTGCCGGTTGGAATTGGTGGGGTCGGGTCCGCTCGCGCTCGAGGGGGTGAAGGTGTCGATCCTGCCCTGGAGCGAAGCGGAGGAAGCGCGTTTGCTCGGCGGGTTCGACGTCGGCATCATGCCGCTCGCGCACGATGAATGGAGTGAGAGCAAGTGCGCTTATAAGCTCATTCAATACATGGCGACAGGGCTTCCGGTGGCGGCCTCGCCGGTGGGCATGAACCGGACGGTGGTGCGTCACGGCGTCAATGGGTTCCTCGCCGACACGGCCGAGGAATGGCGGTCCGCGCTCGTGACCCTGCGGGGTGACCCGGCGTTGCGGCGGCGCATGGGCGAGGCCGGGCGGCGGTTGGTGGAAGAGGAGTTTTCGCACGTCAGGGCGGGCCAGCGTCTGGTGGAGGGCCTGCGAGAGGCGGCATTTTCGTGAAAGGGCCGAAGGAGACGGCGGGGAAGTTCGAAGCGATGCCGGAGCTCGGCGAGGCCGAAGCGATGGTCCGGCAGGAGGAAACAGAAGCGCTCAATGAGCGTGCTGCGAGTCTTGAAACCGAGCTCGCGAGCGTCTATGCCTCAACCTCATGGCGCCTCACCGCCCCGGTGCGCGGCGCCTCTCGCGCTCTGCGCCGGCTTCTGCGCGATACGCGGCGTCTTCTGACCCTCGCGTCGTGGCTGGGAACGGGCCAATTCAACCGCGCGGCGCACGCCCTGCTGCCCCTTTACGGGCGCTACGTGCCTCTGCGCGTCAAAGAGATGATCCCGGAAAGGGTGCGCGAGGAGGTGAGGCGCCGACTGACGGGCACTGAGGACTTCGAGCAGATTGCGCCCAGCGGTCCGGCGCGCGATCGTCCCGCGTCTTTGACCCGCGGTCGCATCGCCTCGCCGCAGAAAGTGCCCATAGACCACGCCAAAGCGCTGTATCTCGAGCGCTGCGAGCTTTCGGTGTTCCGCGCGCGCACCGAGGGGGCCATCGTTTTTCCTCGTGAAGAGCATCCTTATTTTTCTGTGGTTGTCTGCGCATACAACAAGTTTCCCTACAACATCCGGGTGCTCGAGCTGCTGGAGCACGCCGCCAGCTATGCCAAGGCCAAGATCGGCATCGGCGTCGAGGTGGTCTTTGTCGACGACGGCTCCAGCGACGAGACCGCCAGACTGCAAAATTACGTCAAAGGCATCGTTTTCGACCGGGTATCGCCCAATGGCGGCTTCCTCAAGGCGTGCAATCGAGGTGCGGCGTTGGCGAAGGGGAGCCATCTCGTCTTCCTCAACAACGATGTCGAGTTCGACCCGGACGTTTTCGTGCGGCTTCATGGAGCGGTGGAAAGGGACAAAGGGGAAGTGGCCTGTTTTGGCGGCGCGATCCTGCAATTCGACGGCTCGATCCAGGATCTGGGATCCGGCATCTGGCGCGACGGGGTGGCGATGGGCTATTTCCGGGACGCTCTGCCGACGCGCTATGCTTTCGCCTATCCCCGCGAAGTCGACTATGTCGGCGGCTGCTTCTTCTGCATTTCGGCCGCGGATTTTCGCGAGTTCGGCGGCTTCGACGCGCTGTATTCGCCGGGTTACTACGAAGAGAGCGATCTTTGTTTGCGCCTGTGGAAGGCCGGCAAAAGATCCCGGGTCTATCCCGATATTCGAATTTACCACCTCGAATACGGCACGTTTTCCTCGGGCGCGAAGCCGCGCGCGTCGGCATCGCTGATGGCGAGGAACCGGGTGCTGTTTGCCCGGCGGCACCGGGAGGTGTTGGAGAGCCGCCCGCCTTATGCCGCAAATGCCGGCTACCCCGCCCGTCACAGCGGCGCGCGGCCGTGTCTTCTCTTCCTCGAAGACCAGGTCCCCTCTCTGCGCCTCGGCTCGGGTTTTGGCCGCTCGGAAATCATGATCCGCGCGCTCATGGAGATTGCCGACATCGAGATCTTCGCCTGCTTCCGCGACAATGCGGCGCTTGCGCCCGACGACTTCCGATATATCGAGACCGCTTACGGCCCCCATCCCGCGCTCCTCGAAAAGCTCTTGTCGTCGCGGCATTTCGATGCCGTCTATGTGTGCCGGCCGCACAACCTTGCGCGCTACGAGCGCGTGTTGCGCAGCTGGAAAGCGGGCGGCGGCAAGATCGTCTTCGACACGGAAGCGATTTGTGCCGTACGCGAGGCCGCCCGCCTCGAAAGCGCCGAAAGCTACAGCGCTATCAGTGCCAGCGCACAGTTTCTGGCGCTCGTCGAGAAAGAACTGCGGCCGGCCGCTCTCGCCGACGTCTTTGTCGTGGTCAATGAATTCGAGGGCGCGATTGTGCGAGAACATGTTGCCCGGCTGGTTTTCACGGTCGGCCACCATCTGACGGCGCGGCCGCTCGAGCCCGGTGCGCCGGCGCGGTCGGGCCTTCTCTTTGTCGGCGCGTTGCCGGGGACGCGCGCGCCCAATTATGACAGTCTTCTCTGGTTTCTCGATAGCGTCTGGCCGCGGGTCCGCGCCGCGCGGCCGGAAGAGAGCCTGCGCATCGCCGGTTTTGTCGGGCCGGCGGTCACTCTCGGCGCGCTCAAACGACCCGGGGTCACCTGCCTCGGCCCGGTGGCGGATCTCGGCGGCGAATATGCGCGCGCCCGGGCCTTCATCGCGCCGACCCGGTTCGCGGCCGGCCTTCCTTTCAAAGTGCATGAGGCCATGAGCTATGGTCTCCCCGTGGCGTGCTCAAAGCTGCTCTACGAGCAGCTCGCCGCGAGCGGCAAAGGTGACGCCGTCGCGCTCGCGGCGACGGTAAGGGACGATGGCCGCGAATTCGCCGAGGCCTGCCTCAGACTGCTGAGCGATGACGCCTTGTGGTCGCGGCAACGCGAAGCGGCGCTCGCCCATATACGCGAGTTCTGCTCCCCGGATCTCCTCTCCGCGCAGGTTCGTGATCTCATGGGCGGTCTCGGCTTTTGGCGCGTGGATGCCCACGGAACACGGGCGTGGGCTGAAGGCCCGCGGGGCGATCCCACGGCCATGACGGGGAAGGCGATGGCCCGACCTATGCGAAATCCTCTCTAATTCCAGGGCGCTTTCGTCTGATCCGGCGGCGTGCCGGCCGAAGGCGTTGGAACGCGTGCCCGGAATACATGCCCCGCTGGGCCGGGTATCTGTTCGATGTCCGTGAAACCGACATGGGCCAGCATGTCCCGGATGCAAGCACCATTGGCAACCCAGAAAACCGTGGGGTCCCAGGAGCGCTTTTCGGGCGGACCGCTCTCTATTCCGAAGGGGTAAAATCGCGCCATTGATTGGTCGCCGATCGCCGGATCCTCGAACCCATGCGTCTGGAGGAGCAGCCTTCCACAGCAGATGCTGAAGAGTTTTTCGAGCGCCAGGATTGGATTCCGCAAATGATAGAGCACGCCAAAAAACATGATCAGATCGAATGTTCCGAAAGCGCGCAGACTCAAATCGTAGACGTTTGTCAGGAATGCGGTTGCCCGGGAGTCAAGGGCGGCCCGGCAGATGTTGAACCGCCTGACCGAATCGGGAAACGAATCGATCGCGATCACCTCTCGCGCGCCTCGCCGCTCGGCTTCGAAGGAGAAGAACCCCTCCGCACAGCCGACATCGAGTACTCGCATCCCGTCCATCCGCTCGGGAAGCCCGAAAAACGGCAGCTTCTGCGTGAGCGGATCGGACCATCCGGGAGTAATCAAATCCGGGGCCAGCTCGATCCGATGGAACCAATAACCCTCTCTCTCGATCTGCGCTTGCAACCATTGGCGCTGGCTCGGTTCGATCCGTGCGGAGAGCGGCTCGCTCATGACTTCTCGCTCCTTTGAGAGTTCGCCCTGCGCTGAATTAAGGCGAACGTCGCCCGATCCATGCCGAGCGCGGCCAAAAAGGGCGGCGGTTCGATGCCGGAGACTGAGAACGAAATTCATCGGACCCGCGCGCGTGACGGTGGAGGCGGCCAAGCCGACCGCCTTATACACATATCCCAGAACCCGCTCGATGGCCGAATTCACCGGCGCCTCGGTAGACACAGTTTTGTGTGCATGATAAGGGCGAGCGCTCTCGAGACAAGAGCGTGTTCTCGCGCCGGGCACCGAGGCCGGACCCGACGTTCAAGTGGAGCGCGCCATCCCTCTCGCCTTCGATCGCACTCTCCCGGCTGGTGGCGGCCACCGTCGGGCAGCGGTTCGAGGCCTGTCCAGAAGAGGCAGGCGGTGGCCGCCGGCCCGGCAACGGCCGCAAACGCCGGTTGGAAATGGAACGCGTCTGCGCATGCGGCGCGAGGAAATGTTTTCTTGCCTTGCGCCTTAAACATCGCTTACGTTTCACGCCCATTCTCGGACGCTATCCTGCCGCGCTTCCGGTTCTTTCCTTCTGTGCGGAAGCGATTTGAGAGAAAGCCCTTTCGATGGACCTGCCGCAGCTCGACCGAGAGAACGCCAAACTTGTAACATTGCGAGCCGTTGCGGATCGAGAACACGCGATGGCGGTGCTCGTTGTTGGCATGGAGCGCAGCGGCACCTCGGCGTTAACCGGAACACTCAATCGTCTGGGTCTGGCGCTGCCGGGGGCGTTGATCGCTACCGACAAGAGCAATGCACGGGGATTTTTCGAAAACCGGTGGGTTCTCGAGTTCAACGACCGTATGCTTGAGCGACTCGGTTCGTATCTGGACGACCCTCTTCCTACCAGTCGCGACCAGCTTCTCTCAAGCACTGCGCGATCCGCGGCTCGGGAATTGACGCAACTTTTCCGGCAAGAGTGCGGAGATTTGCCGGCAGTCGTCATCAAAGACCCGCGCCTGTGCCGGCTTTTGCCGATCTGGATCGAAGCGCTCGGCCAAGCGAACCGACGGATCGCTGCGGTCCTTCCGCTGCGGCATCCCCTTGAGGTCGCCGCCTCGCTGCAAAGCCGCGAAGGGCTGTCCGAGGCGCATGCCCTTTCTCTGTGGTTGCAGCACGTATTGGCGGCCGAGCGGGAGAGCCGAGGGTTGCCGCGCTGTTTTACATTCTTCGACGACCTGCTGCGCGATTGGCGCACCCTCGTTCGCACCATCGGCGGGGCCCTGCGGTTCGATTGGCCGCGCGATCCGGAACAGGTCGCGAATGAGATTGACGCCTTTCTCTCCCCCGAGCTACGCCACCACCAATCTGCCCCGGAGGACCTCAAGGGAGGCGGTGCACTCCATGAGCTTTCTTCGCGCGCGTGGTCTGCGCTCTGTTCGCCGGTTGTCGGAGCATCGGAACAGGCGGTGCTCGACGAGGTGGCGCGCGAACTCGATTCGGCTTTCGGGGTGCTTTCGCCGCTGATTGGCGCCCTCGACCGCGATCTCGTCGAACTCCGGCGACAGGCGGAAGGACTTGACGCCGAAAGGGCCCGGCGCGAATACCTCGAAGAGTTGGCTGAAGCGGCAATTGCCCGGCACCAAGACCTCGAATCCCGGTTTCGGTCGGAAGAAGCTCGGTTTCGGTCCGAAGTCGAACGACATGACCTCGCGCGCCGAAACGCCGAGAAAGAGTTGGAGGTGCTGCGCGCCTCGACGCTATGGCGCGCAACCGAGCCTCTTCGCTCCTTCGCCAAGCGCCTTCCGCCGCCGTTGCGACGCGCGCTTCGCGGTGCGGCAAAGCTTTCATGGTGGACGCTAAGCCTGCGCCTTAGAGGAAAATTGGCCGAGCGCCGCCGCAATCTGGCGCAAGCTCAAAACCCGGCGGCGGGCGCGGCGAAAGCCGAAGAGGCGGGAGAGAGACCGGGGGACCTTACCGAGGCGACCCCGATCGCTCTTCCCTATCGCGGGTTCCTCGAGAGGGTAGAGGCGGCGACGATCCAGAAGGCGACCGAGCGGCTGAAGCGTTTCCCTCTCTTCTCGGCGGAGGACTACGCGGGGTTCAATGGGGATGTCCGCGACGGCCGGCTGGATCCCTGGGCGCACTTCCTCTGTTTTGGGGCGTTTGAGGACCGGCGCTGGGTTACCGAAGATCGCGTCGCCCGGGGCGTTGGCGAATACCTTTCCGGCGGCGAGCGGGTTGCGAGCCTTATGAAAGAGGGCGCCTCCGGATCTAAGGACGAGAGCAAGATTGCGGCGCTCGCCGCGCGCTCGCCGCCCATCGGCATCTACGTCAGTTCGCAAGGCAACGTCTTCATGAACGAAATCGCCGAGGATGTGGCGGTCGATCTCAAAAGCCTCGGCGTTACGGTCAGCCTGCGCGACGAAATGTCTGCGATCGAAGATCGCCCGCCGATCTCGATCTTCGTCGCCGTCCACGAGTTCTTTCAGTTGAGCCGGGGCAGGGAGTGGATTCGCGAGGATGTGGTTGCGAATTCCTTCATGTTCCAGGTGGAACAGGCTCAGACCCAATGGTACCGCCTTACCCTACCGATCTTGTTCTTGGCGCGGGGGGTGATCGATTTTGCCTTCGAGGACGCCGATCTCCTCGGCAGGACCGGGCTTCCCACCCTCCACTTTACGCCCGGACTGCGATCCGATCCTCCTGCGCTTTTCTCGGAGGACTGTTTGCATCCGCTCTTTCAAGTTCTCCCCGCCGTAGCGAAGGCGAAGCCGGACCCTGAGAGCCCCTTTGCCGAGCGCCCTCTCGACATCGCGTTCTTCGGAAACCTGACGCCGCAGCGGAGCAAGTTCTTTGCCCGTCACGCCGCCTTTCTGTCGGACTATGAAACCTATATCCATTGCTCCATGGACACCGGCCCTTATACCGCCGACCGCAGCGCGGCCATCCGTTTGGCAAGGCACGTGCTGGGCCACGCGAAGATCGCCCTCAACGTTCATCGGGACGAGTTTCCCTATTTCGAGTGGCATCGAATCGTGCGGCTTGGCATGTCCTCGGGAAGCGTCGTCGTTTCCGAGCCCTGCCTTCCCCACCCCGATTTCAAGCCGGGCGTGCATTATTTCGAAGAGAATGCGCGGCACATGCCCGATCTTCTCGAATGGCTTCTGCGAACCGACGAAGGGAGGCGCGAAGCCGGGCGGGTGCGCGCCAACGTCCAGGCGCTCATTTTGGACGGGACGCGCAGCAGGCAGAACGCGGCGAGGCTTCTCGAATTCCTTCTCGAGCATGGCGCAGGATGAGAGGGCGCCTTTTGCGGCGTCTCACCCTCGATAAGGGGTTCGTAGGATGAGAAAGGCAGAGTTCGAAATCGTCTTTGAAGAGTTGAACGATCCCACGGTGACGGAGGATACGGTTACGGCCGCCGCCAGTCTTTACAATGGCGGGGAGTTCCTGCGCGAAACTCTCGATTCGATCCGCGCGCAACGCCACGCCCGTCTCGACCTCATCGTGGTGGACGACGTCTCGACCGAGGAATCCTCCGTGCGCGTAGCGCGCGAGTGGCTTCTCGCGCACTCCGGCCGCTTTGACCGCGCGACTCTCTTGCGGCACCGGAGAAACCAGGGGGTGGCCGAGGCGCGAAACACGGCTTTCCACTATGCGAGGAGCGATCTCGTTTTCGTCATCGACCAAGACAATTTGATTTATCCGCGAGCGATTGGGCGGCTTCTTCAGGCGATGCGCGACACGGGCTTTGGCGCGGCTTACCCGCAGCTCGAGTGGTTCGGCTCGGAGCATAGGCTCGGCATGGCCGACGTGTTCAACAGGGACTGGCTCGAAAAAGGGAATTACATCGATGCGATGGCGCTCGTCTCGAAACGGGCGTGGCAAGCCGTGGGGGGCTATACGCACGACGAGTGGGGTTGGGAAGACTACGACTTCTGGTGCAAATTTGTCGAACAGGATATTTCCGCAGCCTATGTTCCCGAGATCCTAGGCTGCTATCGCCGGCATCCGAAGTCGATGACCATGACCGTAACCGTAACCGAAGCCGCGCGGAAGGCCGGCACCATCGAACTCACGTTGCGCCACCCTTGGCTGCACATTCAGTGATCCGTTGAGGAGCGAAACATAGCGGGAGCCGTCTGGAAGTTTGGAACCGGCAGGTTGCCGGGTCGGTCGGCTGCGGCGCGATGGCCTGATGCAGTTGGCGCAAGCCTGTCTCCTATTCGGCCGCCCAGAGGGGGGGCGGGCCGAGCCGATCATAGGCTGGGGTCCGGAATTACCAGGAAACCTATTAAGGACGTAGTCGCCGGGGTGTTCCGCGGATCGAGAAAGCGTACTCATGCGAAATAGATATCTTGTTTTTGGGCAGCCGGTGATCGAAGAGCCTGAAATCGCGGAGGTGGTGGCGAGCCTGCGCGCCGCCTGGCCCGGGACCGGCCCGAAGGTCGCGCAGTTCGAGCGCCAAATGGCCGCGTATAAGGGCTCACCCCATGCTGTGGCCGTCAGTTCTTGCACGGCGGGCCTGCATCTCGCCTGCGTGGCGCTTGGCATTGGCCCCGGAGACGAGGTCATCGTACCGGCGATGACGTTTGCGGCGACGATCAATTGCGTTGTCCACGCGGGCGCCACGCCGGTGCTGGTGGACGTCGAACCGGACACGTTCAACATCGACCCACACGAGGTGCGCCGAGCCGTTTCTGGCCGGACGAAAGCGATCATCCCGGTCCACTTCGCTGGGCGCCCGTGCGACATGGAATCCCTCGCCGCGGTTGCGCGGGAAAACGGCTTGAAGATCATCGAGGACTGCGCACACGCGATCGAGACGGAATACCACGGCCGGAAAGCGGGGACGATCGGCGACTGCGGAGTCTTGAGCTTTTACGCCACCAAAAACCTCGTGACCGGTGAAGGCGGCATGGTGTTGACCGGCAACGCGGAGATCGCGTCGCGCGTGAAGATACTGGCGCTCCACGGAATGTCGCATGATGCGTGGCGGCGTTTTACAGATGACGGATACAAGCATTATGAGGTTGTCGAGATCGGCTTTAAATACAACATGATGGATCTTCAGGCAGCACTCGGCATCCACCAGATAGAGCGTGTCGAGGCGTACTGGCAGAGACGGCTCGAGATCTGGACCAGATATGACGCTGCGTTTGCCGACTTGCCCGTGTCGCGGCCTGCGCCGTTCGGGAAGGGAGTACGGCACGGGTTGCACTTGTATACTTTGCTGATCGACGACGCGCGGTCGCCAGTCCGCCGTGATGATTTCATAGTCGCGCTTCACCGCCGGAATATCGGGGTCGGAGTACACTACCGCGCGATCCCCGCTCACCCCGTATATCAGGCGCGCTTCGGCTGGAGACCCGAGGATTTCCCGGTTTCTACGGAAATTGGACAAAGAACCGTCTCTCTCCCTCTGTCAGCTAAGCTGACAGAGGACGATGTCGAGGATGTCATCAATGACGCGCCCACTGCTCTC
>JAKAOO010000085.1 GCA_021812165.1 Pseudomonadota bacterium
CGGGAGGTCGGCAGGGAGGTTCCGGAATATCTCGATCCGTTCGACGAGCCGGCGTGGCGGCAGGCCGTAATCGCCTACAGCGAGCCCGGATCCGGCCGTCGAGCCGATCAGCTCGAAAGGCTCGAAGCCTGGCGCGCCCCGAGCTGGGGAGAGCATTTTGCCGCCGCATGGCCATTTATCGAGGAGGCCGTCAACTCGCCCTGATCGGGCGCAACAAAGCCCGCGGGAGCGGCCCGCGTCTGAAACCGCGCCACCGCCGCCTCGACGGCGATCGAGAGGCCTTTTTCGCTGAAAAAGCCGCCGGGGATCATCGCGCGCGCCGCCAAGACCCGGCGGAAGGCGTCGAAAAGCGCGGCGTCGGGGGGCGAGGGATCCTGCCAGAAACGATCGAGATCGCCGCCACCGGTGAGCCCTGGAAGATCGTAGATCGCGGGAGCCAGCGTCTTCACCGGCACCCCGCGAGCAAGCGCCCAAGTTCCGACCGTACTGTTGACGGTGACCACCCCCCGCGAGAGCGCGAGCAACCGGACGAGGTCGCCCCCTTCGAGAAAGACGACGCGATCGCCGATCCCGCCCATCGCCGCCATCTGCGAGACCATGCCGGCCCAATCGTTGATCCCGTTGTCGAGCGGGTGCAGTTTGACCATCAGCCGCGCCGAACCGGGCGCGTTCGCTGCGAAAGAAGAAAGCACCCGCTCGATCGCGACGTGCACGGCGCGAAAGGGCGAGTGCATGCGGATCTGGTAATCGCAATCGAGCTGGAGCGGAAAAAGAAAGAGCGGTCCGCGAGCGCGCTCGAGCTCGGCGATCGCCGCCGCCGCCCGCCGCTCGGCTCCACGCATCAGGAGCAGCCGCCGCACCCATCCCGCAATCTCGACGGAAGGATGGTAGGGCCGATGGGAGTGCGAATAGGGGAAACGGCGCCGCGCCCAAAAGGTGGCGGCGCTATAATGAAGATCTTCCGCCGCCCGCCGCGAAAAGCCGTCCGGCGCCTCGGGCGGCTCGCGCCAAGCCGGGAGTGAACGCGCCGCTTCGCGGTAGAAGAACGGATCGCGCGGCAACCGCGAGTTGGCGTTGACCCCGTCTTCCTCAAGAGTGATCCAGCCCGGCCGTATATAGGCCTCTTCGACCACATGCACGCGCAGCCCCTTCGCCCGCGCCACCGGGATCGCCATGCGGTGCGCCGGCCGGCAATCGCCGAAAAGGATGAGGTGTCGCGCGCCCCTTTCGTCCAAAAACCGGGCGAAAAATTGCGGCCAGTCTTCGAGTTTTCCGGCAAAATCGGTCGCTCCCGGAAGACGCCAGAACGCGCGGTCGCCGCCATTGAAGTTGATGCGCCAGACGCTCTCGCCGCGCTCGACGAGCGCCCGCCCGAGGCGTTCGAAAAAGCGCGAGGCGAGGCCCTGCAGAAAAACGAACCCGCCACCCCCTTGCACCGCGCCGCTCCCCCAAAAAAACGGGGAGGAAATCTCCCGTGTCGGGCCTCATGATCGCGGCGATCGCCTTCGCTGTCCACGAAAATCGGCGCCTCTCGCGCACCCGCAGCAAGGAATTGAAGCGGCCTTCACTCGGCGTCCGGTACGCCCTCTTCGAGTTCCCGAAGCCACACCCCGGCCTTGGCGTCCGAGGGAGCACGCCAGTCGCCGCGCGGCGACAAGGACCCGCCCGAGGAGATTTTCGGTCCATTCGGCAAGGCGGAACGCTTGAATTGGCTCTGTTCGAAGAACCGCAGCAGAAACACTCGGAGCCAGCGCTTGATCGCGCTGAGGTCGTAGGTGCGGCGCATTTCTTGCGGAATGTTGGCCGGCCAGCTGCCGCGGGCGGCGTCGTGCCACGCGTTCCAGGCGAGATACGCGATCTTCGATGGCTTGAAGCCATATCGGGTCGCGTATAAAAGGTTGAAATCCTGCAGCGCGTAAGGACCGATGACGCCCTCTGTCGACTGGATCGGCCCTCCTTCGGCTTGCGGAACGAGTTCCGGCGAAATCTCGGTGGCGAGGACGTCGTAAAGGATTTTCGCCGCCTCCGGCCCGATCTCGCCCGCAGCGGCGACAAAGCGAATGAGGTGTTGGATCAGCGTCTTCGCCACCGAGGCGTTGGGGTTGTAATGCGACATCTGATCCCCGACCCCGTAGGTGCACCAGCCGAGAGCGAGTTCGGAGAGATCGCCCGTTCCGACCACCAACGCGCGGTGGTGGTTCGCTAAGCGAAAGAGATAGTCCGTGCGAAGCCCCGCCTGCACATTTTCGTAAGTGAGGTCGTAGACCGGCTCGCCGGCCGCCGCGGGATGGCCGATGTGCTCGAGCATGAGGCGCGCGGCCGGGCGAATGTCGATCTCCGCCCCGCTGACCCCGAGCGCGCGGATGAGGCGCCAGGCGTTCTCTCTGGTCGTTTTGCTGGTGGCGAAACCGGGAAGGGTGTAGGCGAGGACGCCTTTGCGCGAGAGGCCGAGACGATCCATCGCCCGCGCCGAGACGATGAGCGCCTGCGTCGAATCGAGCCCTCCCGAGACGCCGATCACGAGCTTTTTGAGCCCCGTCGCGCGGAGCCTTTGGGCGAGGCCTTGAACCTGGATGTTGTAGGCCTCGTAGCAATTGTCCCTGAGCTTTGTCGGATCCGAGGGAACGTAAGGGAAGCGCTCGACTTCGCGACGAAGCGCGATCGGGCCTTCGGGCGGGGCAAACTCGAAACCGACCGTGCGGAAAGCGAGGCGTCGATCCTTGGTATTGCGCGCGCAATCGCCAAAGCTCGTCACCCGCATTCGTTCCTCGCGGATGCGCCCCAGATCGACATCGGCGATGGCGATCTCTGCTCCTTTCGCAAAACGCTCGGTCTCGGCGAGCCGATCTCCCAGTTCGAAAATCCCGGCTTGCCCGTCCCAGGCGAGATCGGTCGTCGACTCTCCGGCGCCGGCGGCCGAATAGGCATAGGCGGCGATTGCGCGCGAGGATTGCGAGGCGCAAAGGAGCCGGCGCATGTCGGCCTTGCCGATCGTGATGTTGCTGGCGGAAAGATTGAGGAGGATCTCGGCCCCGGCGAGCGCCGCCTCCGTACTCGGCGGCAACGGCACCCAGACGTCCTCGCAAATCTCGATGTGAAACGTGAAGGAGCCGGCATCGAAAAGGAGATCGATCCCGAACGGCACTTCGCGCCCCGCCACCCGCATCGTCTCGCCGACAACCGACACGCCCGACGTGAAATGCCGCTTTTCGTAGAACTCGCGGTAATTGGGGAGATAGACCTTGGGCACGACGCCGAGAAGCGCCCCGCGATAGAGGACGATGCCGCAGTTATAAAGCCCTCCCTTGAAGCGAAGCGGCGCGCCGACGACGGCGATCGGCAAGAGCTTGCGGCTCTTCTCGAGAAGGCGGCCGATCTGCCGCTCCACTTCGCCCAAGAGCGCGTCCTGGAAGAGGAGATCGTCGATCGCGTAGGCGGAAAGGCAAAGTTCCGGGAAGAGAAGGAGCGCGGCCCTCTCTTCGTCGCCGATCTTCAGCAGGCTTGCGACCGCCTCGGCATTTTTCCGAGGCTCGGCCACCGCGGCCTCAGGCACGCAGGTGCCAAGCCGCACCAGCTCGTGACTATAGGGTGAAAAAAACGGTCTCATTCGGCTTTCGCCGGTCTCAAATCCTCTTTGCGCCACTTAATCTGGGCACCTTTCCGCGCAAGCGTAAGAGGAAGAGGTCGGCCTCGATTTCGCGCCCCCATCGCCGCTTCGTCAGCCCTCCTCGCGCCCCCGGCGCAAAACGACCCAGAGAATCCCGACGATGCCCAAAACAATAAGGGCGGGGACGAGGACCAGAACGGCGTTTTTTGCGCCGAAAAGGCGCGTGCTCGCGCGCCCCATCGCGGCGCCGGCGAAGAGAAGGGCCGGCGCCCAAACGAGCGCTGAAACGACATTCGCAAACCAGTAGCGATCTGCCTGCATCCGCAACACGCCGGCCGCAAGCGGGACCGTCCCGCGCATCGGCCCCAGGAAGCGGCCGATGAACACGCTTTTGCCGCCGTGACGCGCGAAAAAGCGCATGCCGTTCGGGATGAGGCGCGGATTGCGGTTGAAGGGCCAAATCCGGCCGATTCTCTCGCCGAAGAGTCGTCCCAAAGAATAGGAGATGCCGTCGCCCGCGACCGCCCCCAGAATCGCCCCCGCCATCATCGGCAAGGCCGGGAGCGAGCCGGCGTCTACGAGCGCGCCCGCCGCCAAGAGCAGCGAGGTTCCGGGAAAGGCGACGCCGATGAGGGCAAACGACTCGCCGAACGAGATGACGAACATCACGGCGACCGCCCAGTGCGTATGGGCCGAGATGAACGCGAGGGTAGGGGCTACGAGGTTTTCCATTTGTTTGAGATCGTCCCAACTGAGACGCCTTGCAAGCGGCGCGATGGGCACGCGGGGCAAACCCTCCCCTTCCGCGCCGCCGTCCATTTTCCTGCGACGCTTGCGGCGATGGCCGAGAGCACGCGGATGCCGCTGCCCGAGTGAAAGAAAGCGGAGCGGGTCAGACGCCCAGTCGCGCGAGGACGCGGGCGAGGAGGTCCTCGCAGCGGCTCCCGGCGAACGGAAAGGCGTCTTCCCAGATCGAGGCAAACTCCCCGCCCAGCGCCTCGCGCAGCAGCCGATTGGCGCGGTGGAAGCGGGTCTTTACGGTTTCCTCGCGAATGCCGAGGGAAGCCGCCGTTTCCTTGGTACTCAGCTGCTCGATCGCGCGCAGCACGAAAACGGTGCGGAACGGCCCAGGAAGCGCGTCGATCGCACGCTCGATGAGGCGCCGAATCTCCCTGCGCGCCGCTGCGTGCTCCGGGCTCGCGCCGGGGAGGCCTTCCTGCCCCGGGCGGACCGGAAACTCGACGACGCTCGCGCTCAGGACGCGCCGACGGCGCAGCCGCCCAAGCGCCTCATTGGCGACGATGCGGGCGAGCCATGTCGCCAAGCTCGCCTCGCCCTTGAACCGATCGAGATGGGTAAACGCGCGAACATAGCCCTCCTGCACCGCCTCCTCGGCCTCGGCGTCGTCCTTGAGGATGCCGCGGGCGAGGCGATAAAGCCGGCGATTGTTGAGCCGCATCAACGCGGCAAAGGCGTCCGCGTCGCCGCCGCGCATCCGGCCCAAAAGCTCGCCGTCGCCGGCGATCAAAGGGATCTCTTGAAGCCGCTCTCGCACCGGCCCCTCACTGTCTCGTCCTCTTGTCTTCGGCTGCCAATCAGTGCGCATTCTCCCTGGCGGCAAAGAACTGGCACCAGCCCGTCTCGCTGATCGGCCCCACGACGAAACGGCATTGGTCAGGGGGCAGGAAGTTGACGCAGATTTCGCAACGTTGCTCTCCTTTCGGATGGTCCTGATACTTGGCTTCCCGCTTGGACACCTTCTGCTGCGCGGCGGCCCTTCGCCCCGCGCCGAAAGGCGCCACCGCGGCGATCATCGTGGCAATGCGCCCGAAGAGAGCCCTTCGGGACAGCGAGGAGGGCAGGCTCATCCGCCTCTGCCGCTACTTGGCGACGAGCGCTTCCTGCGCCTTGGAGACATGCCACAGCACGATGTGATAATGCGGCTCCGGGACACCGGGATGCCCGGCATTATAGTACAGGCTGACGTGGTCGACGGGGCCGCCCGGCGCCGGCAGATCGGCGAACTCCTTCTGCTTGTCGAGATCCTTCAAGGGGATCATGTAGATCGTGCTGACCAGCCGGCCCTGGCGGTCATAGGCAAGAAACGGGCCGGCCGGGAGCGTTTTCGGATTGACGTAAAGGATGCCGATCCCGGGCAGGAAATTGGGCAATTTGACGAGCGTGCTCACTTTCTTGTAAGGGGCGCCGGGCGGGGCGTGCTGGATGTTTGCCGCATACGCCGGCACAACCAGCGCCGAAACAAGCGCCGCGGCGATAAACGTTTTCCGCATCATGATTCATCTCCTCCGACGATGGGCTCTCCCCGGGGCGTCGCGTCGCCGTCCCGGAACGATGAATCAGATGCGGCAGAGAGGAAAAGGTTCCGGAGCCGCCGGGCCGCCGGCATCGGCAACTCGCGCCCGCGCTCGGGCCAGCCGTTGAGCGGGCGGCGTGAGCGAGGGCGTCGAGGGCATGTGGCGCGTCGGCAAACCGTGGCTCGCGGCCACGGCGGCATCAGGACCAACCGTGAGTTACCGCGCATGCCTCTTTGGCAGCGCCGGGAACGGGCTGAAATCGAGCGGGGCGTTCTTTTCGATCTGCTCGCGGGTCGGCAACTGCGCGCTCTTCCAGCCGCCGCCCAACGCCTCGATGAGGGCGACGCTCGCTACGAGGCGGCTCTGGCGAATGCCGACGGCATTGACGGCGTCGGCGAGCGCCGTTGTCTCGGCGACGATGACGGCCGTATACGCGACGGTTCCGGCCTTGTACTGGTTGTCGATGATGCGTTCGGCCCTTCGCGCCGCAGCGACGGCCCGATCCTGGGCCTTGAGCTGTTCGGAGAGGATGCGCAGCGCGGCGAGCGCGTCTTCGACCTGCTGGAACGCGGTCAGCACGGTTTGCCGATACTGAGCGACCGTCGCGTCGTAAAGGGCGCGCTGCTGTTCGAGCTGGGCGTTGCGCGCTCCCGCATCGAATACGGTCTCAACGAGGTTCGAGCCCAATGACCACACGCGGCTCGAAGCCGAGAAGAGGCGAGCCAGAGTCGCCGCCGCGACGCCGTAATCGGCCGACAGGGTGACGTCGGGAAAGAACCCCGCCTCGACCACCCCGATCTCGGCATTGGCCGCCGCCATCTGCCGCTCCGCCGCGGCGATGTCGGGGCGCCGTTCGAGGAGCGCCGAGGGCAGGCCCACCGGGATCGCCGGTGTCTCGGGCACCCTCGCCACGGGGGCAATCGAGAGGTCGGCGGGCGGCACGCCGATCAGCACGGCGATCGCATCTTCAAACTGGGCGCGGGCCACGCCGACCGCGACCGCCTGCGCCTTGGTGCTTTCGAGCTGAGCCTCGGCCTGCGCCACGTCCGAAGCCGACGCGGTGCCGGCGGAAAGCTGGTTCTTGGCAATCCGCAGCGACTCGGCAAAGGCCTTGCTCTCTCTCTCGAGCAGTCGCCTCAGTTCGTCCGCGACGCGCAGCTCCAGATAATCGGCGGCGAGCGCCGCTTGCGCCGAGAGCCGGGCGTTCGCGAGAAGGCCGGCGCTTGCTTGGGCGCTCGCGACTTCGCTTTCGACGGTGCGGCGAACCCGGCCCCAAAGATCCGGCACCCAACTCGCGCCCGCCGCCGTCGCGAAGAGGTTGCCGATCTGAGCGCGGCCGCCGCTCGACCGCGAGCGCTCGGCCGAAGCCGTCACCTGCGCGGTGGGAAAAAACCCGGCGCGCGCCTCAGCGACGATCGCCTCGGCGGCCCGGAAGTTCGCCGCGGCAGCTTTGAGGTTCTGGTTTGAGATGTCGACGCGGCGCTCCAGGCGATCGAGGACCGGGTCCTTGTAGATCCTCCACCACGCACCCCGATTGATCGCGTCCGCGGGGCGGCCGGGCATCCAGCCCTCCTTGTACTGCGGCGGCACCGGGGCAGAAGGCCGATGGTAATTCGGCCCGGCGGTGCACCCCGCCATAAGGGCGAGCGCGAAGAGCGCGGCGAATCGCGGCGGAGCCTTCATTCGCCCGCTTCCGCGGCCGGCGCCCCGCGCGACCGCAGATGCCGGAACCAAAGCGCGAGGCGGTCGAAATAGAGATAGATGACCGGGGTCGTATAAAGAGTCAGCATCTGGCTGACGATCAGTCCGCCGACGATCGCAATGCCGAGCGGTCGGCGCAATTCGGCGCCTTCGCCAAACCCGATCGCCAGTGGCAGCGCGCCCAGCATTGCCGCCATCGTCGTCATCATGATCGGGCGAAAGCGCTTGAGGCAGGCCTCATAGATGGCCTCTTTGGAGCGGAGCCCTCGGCTGCGTTCCGCATCGAGAGCGAAGTCGATCATCATGATCGCGTTCTTCTTGACGATGCCGATCAACAGGATGACCCCGATGAGGGCAATGATGCTGAACGGGGTGTGCGTCACCATCAGCGCCAATACCGCGCCCACGCCGGCCGAGGGCAGCGTCGAGAGGATGGTGACCGGGTGAATATAGCTCTCGTATAACACGCCGAGCACGACATAGACGGCAATGAGCGCGGCGGCGATCAGAAACGGCTCGTTGGCGAGAGACCGCGCGAAGATTGCGGCGGTGCCCTGAAAGCTGCCGCGGATCGTCGCCGGCAGGTCGAGGCTCTTCACAGTCCGAACGATCGCCGGTTCCGCCTGACTGAGCGACACCCCGCGGGCGAGGTCGAAGGAGATCGTCGAGGCGACGAAAAGCCCCTGGTGATTGATGGCGAGAGGCGCGGCGCCGGCGGCGAAATGGGCGACGGCCGAAAGCGGGATCATCTTTTCCGGGTAGGTGGCGACCGGAGAGCCGGTCGAGGCGACGCCGTGGCCGATGTTGGTGAGCGAATTCGTCGCCTCATTGCGCGCCACATCGCTCGCAACCTGGGCGGCGGCTGTCGCCGCGGCGCTGCTGCTGGCGGTCGGAGCCTTGGCGAACACCGTGCCGGCGACCGCGTTGGTCCCCTGCGTGCCGCCGACCGCGCCGCCGCTGGTGCTGATGTAGATCTCCTTGAGCGTCTGCGGGCTCTGCCAATATTGCGGCGCTACCTCCATCACTACATGATATTGGTTGCGCGGGTTGTAGATGACAGAAACTTGGCGCTGTCCGAAGGCGTCGTAGAGCGTGTTCTCGATCTGGCTGACGCTGAGGCCGAGCCGGGCGGCGGCGGTGCGGTCGATGACGATGTTTTCTTCGAGACCCTTCTGCTGCTGGTCGATATTGACGTCGCGCAATTCCTTGAGCCGCCGCAGCGCGGCTTCGATCTTGGGCGCCCAGGCATAGACCTCTCTGCTGCTGTCGCCTTCAATCGTGTATTGGTAAAGCGCCGCGCTCAATCGGCCGCCGACGCGGATATCGGGCACCGGGATCAGAAAGATGCGCGCGCCCGCCACTTGCGCGAGCTTTCTGCGCAATCGCGCGATCACTTGAAATACTGATGCCCGGCGCTGCGACAGCGGCTTCAAGGTGGCAAAAGTGAAGCCGGAATTGGTTTGGAACCCGCCGGTGAAACCGACCACGTTCTGAACCGCCGGATCATTTCGGATGATGGCGATGAACTGCCGCAGCTTTTGCTGCATCGCCTGGAAGGAAATGCTCTGGTCGGCGCGGATGGTGCCGATCATCCGCCCCGTATCTTCCTGTGGAAAAAATCCTTTGGGAATGATCACGAAAAGATAGACGGCAAGCCCGATGGTCGCAAAGAGGCTCAACATGACGAGCGCCGGATGGGCGAGGGCGCGGGAGAGCGAGCGGTCGTAGGCGCGGAGCGCGGCATTGAAGACCCGTTCGCCGGCGCGATAGACCCGGCCATGCTTGGTTCGGCCAGGCACGGCGAGCAGATGGGCGCACATCATCGGCGTCGTCGTCAGCGACACGGCGAGCGATATCAGAATCGTGATCGAGAGCGTCATCGCCAATTCGCGGAAAAGCCGCCCGACGATCCCGCCCATCAAGAGGATCGGCAGGAAGACGGCAACGAGCGAGGTGCTCATCGACAAGACGGTGAAACCGACCTCGCCCGCCCCTTTGAGCGCCGCCGCCCGGCGCGGCATGCCGGCTTCGATATGGCGGGTCACGTTTTCGAGGACGACGATCGCGTCGTCGACGACGAACCCGGTCGAGATCGTCAGCGCCATCAGCGACAGATTGTCGAGGCTGTAGCCCAGGAGATACATCACGCCCAGAGTGCCGATCAGCGACACCGGGACCGCGACCCCCGGAATGAGCGTTGCCCGGGCGTTGCGCAGGAATGCGAAAACGACGAGGATGACGAGAAAAACCGCGATCAAAAGCGTCGTCTCGACTTCGTGCACCGAGGCGCGGATCGTGGTCGTCGCATCCATCGTCAATTGCACGTTGATGGCGTGCGGAATCGAGGCGCGCAGCCGCGGCAGCATCGCCTTCACGCGATCGACGGTGTCGATGATGTTGGCGCCCGGCTGCTTGAAGAGAATGACGAGGACCGCCGGCTTGCCGTTTGCGAGGCCGAGAGCGCGCAGGTTTTCGACCGAATCGGTGACTTGAGCCACATCGCGCAGCCGCACCGCGGCGCCATTGCGATAGGCGATGACGAGCGGCCGGTATTGCGCGGCATGTGTCGCCTGGTCGTTGGTGTAGATCTGGTATCGGCGGTTGCCGACCGCGATGAAACCCTTCGGGCTGTGCGCATTGGCCGAAGAGAGCGCGGCGCGCACGTCTTCGAGGCCGATCCCGTATTTGAAGAGCTTGAGGGGGTTCAACTCCACCCGCACCGCCGGCAGCGAACTGCCTCCGAGTTCGACCTCGCCGACGCCGGGGATCTGGGAGAGCGCCTGCTGCATTACGGTCGATGCCGCATCGTAAATCTGACCGCGCGTCAGCGTATCCGAGGTCATCGTCAGGATGGCGATCGGCGCGTCCGCCGGATTGACCTTGCGATAGGTCGGGTTCTGCCGCAGGTTCGCCGGCAATTCGGCGCGCGCCGCATTGATCGCGGCCTCGACGTCGCGCGCGGCGCCGTTGATGTTGCGGTCGAGGCCGAACTGGAGCGTGATCTGCGTATTGCCGACGGTACTCGTCGAGGTCATCTCGGTCACGTCGGAGATGATGCCGAGATAGCGCTCGAGCGGGGTGGCGACGCTCGTCGCCATCGTCTCCGGGCTCGCGCCGGGCAGGCTTGCGCGGACCGTGATCGTCGGGAAATCGACCTGCGGCAGCGGCGCCACCGGCAGGTTGAGATAAGCGAAAATGCCGGCGAGCGCGACGGCGATCGTGAGGAGCGTCGTCGCGACCGGCCGCTTGATGAACGGGGCCGAGGGGTTCATCGCCAGACGACCCCCTCTCCGCCCTTGAGGGCGGAGCGGGCCGGGGTGAGGCGGGGGAATGCGTAGCGCTTGCCACCGACCTCACCCTCCCATCGCTTCGCGATGGGGCCCTCCCTCTCCCCCCTGAAAGGGCGGAGAGGGCACATCGAGAAACCGCCGCAGAGCAATTTGGCCATGCCCTAATCAGCCTGCGTGGGAGGAAATCCGGGCGCACCGGCGCCGCGCAAGCGCGCGGCAAGGCGATCGAAGGCGAGATAAATCACGGGCGTCGTAAAGAGGGTCAAAAGCTGCGAGAGGATGAGGCCGCCGACGATCGTGATGCCGAGAGGCTGGCGCAATTCCGACCCGGTCCCCTCTCCGAGCATCAACGGCAACGCCGCAAAAATGGCCGCGAACGTCGTCATGAGGATCGGCCGGAAGCGCAAGAGGCAAGCCTGATAAATGGCCTCGCGCGGCGTCTTCCCTTCGCGCCTTTCCGCATCGAGGGCGAAATCGACCATCATGATCGCGTTCTTTTTGACGATGCCGATCAAGAGGATGATGCCGATGATGGCGACGACGGTGAGGCTTCTGCCGGAGATCATCAGCGCGAGGAGCGCCCCTACGCCAGCCGAGGGCAATGTCGACAATATCGTCACCGGATGGATAAAGCTCTCGTAGAGAATGCCGAGGACGATGTAGACCATGATCATTGCAGCGATGAGGAGGAGCACCTCGTCGCCGAGCGAGGCCTCAAAGGCGAGCGCCGCCCCCTCGAAGGTCGTAAACATGTCGGGCGGCATGCCGATGTCCTTTTCGGCTGCCTTGATGGCATCGACCGCGCCGCCGAGCGAAGCGCCGGGCGCAAGGTTGAACGACATCGTGGCCGCGGGAAACTGCCCCAAATGGTCGATCTCGATCGGCGCGGTTCCGACGCTTATACGGGCAATTGCCGAAAGCGGCACCTCGCCCGTTGCCGAGAGCGAAGAGGGAAGATAAATCGAGCCCAATGAAGTGACCGAGCGCTCCTCCTTCGGGTCGGCCTCGAGGATCACCCGGTACTGGTTTGACTGCGTAAAGACCGTCGAGATGATGCGCTGCCCGAAGGCGTCATAGAGCGCATTGTCGATCGTGGCGGGAGTGATGCCGAAGCGGGCGGCGGCGCTCCTATCGATATGGATGTCGGCGGCGAGCCCGTTCTTCTCGTAGCTGGTCGAAACATCTTCGAGCTGCGGCAGTGCGCGCAGCTTCGCAAGAAGGCGAGGGACCCAGAGTGCGAAGGCGTCAGGATTGGCGTCTTCCAAAACGAACTGGTACTCGGACGGACTGACGGTCGTATTGACGGTCAGATCCTGCACCGGCTGCATGTAGAGCCTGACGCCGACGACTCCCGCCGTCTCGCGCGCGAGCCGGCGGATGATTTGGGTGGCGTCGCTTTTGCGCTCGTCGCGCGGCTTCAGATTGATGAGAAAGCGGCCCGTGTTGAGCGTCATGTTGGTGCCGTCGACGCCGATGAAGGAGGAAAGGCTTACGACGTCGGGATCTTTGAGGATGGCCGCCGCCAGCGCCTGCTGGCGCCTTGCCATCGCGGCAAAGGAGACCGTCGGCGAAGCGACCGAAATCCCCTGGATAAGCCCGGTGTCCTGAACCGGAAAGAAGCCCTTCGGAATGATGATGTAAAGATAGACGGTCAAGGCCAAGGTCGCGCCCGCGACAAGGAGCGTCAGTCTCTGATGATCGAGTACCCGCTCCAAAAGGCGGCCGTATTGGCCGATGAGCGCCTCGAACCATTCTTTGCCCTTGCGCTCGAGGAAAGACATCTCGGCGCGGCTTTTCCGGCGCAGGATCCTGCCGCACATCATCGGCACCAGCGTCAGCGCCACCACCGCCGAGATCATGATCGTGATCGCGAGCGTGATCGCGAATTCGCGAAAAAGGCGGCCGACGACATCGGGCATGAAGAGGAGCGGGATCAAAACGGCGATCAGCGAGACCGTCAGCGAGACGATCGTGAAGCCGATTTGCTGCGCGCCTTTGAGCGCCGCCTCGAGCGGCGCCTCGCCCGCCTCGATATAGCGCGAGATGTTCTCGATCATGACGATCGCATCGTCGACGACGAAGCCGGTCGCGATCGTCAGCGCCATCAGCGACAGGTTGTTGAGGCTGAAGCCGAAGAGATACATGACCGCGAGCGTGCCGACGAGCGAAAGCGGCACCGAAAGGCTCGGGATGAGGGTCGCCGGGAGGCTTCGCAGGAAGAGAAAGATGATGGCGACGACCAGGAGGACGGCAAGCCCCAGATCGAACTCCACATCGGCGACGGAGGCGCGGATCGTGATCGTGCGGTCCGTCAGAAGCTTTACGTGCATCGCCGGAGGCAAGGACGCGCGCAGTTTCGGCAGCAGCGCCTTGATCCGGTCGGCGACGGCGATGACGTTGGCCGCGGGCTGGCGCTCGATGTTGAGAAGGATCGCCGGCGATTTGTTGACCCAAGCGGCGAGCTGGTTGTTCTCCGCGCCCTCGCTCGCCTCCCCGACGCTCTTGAGCCGAACCGGGGCGCCGTTTCGGTAGGCGACCACCAGATCGTCGTATTGGGCGGGATTGCGGATCTGGTCGTTGGCGTTGATCGCGTAGGCCTCCTTCGGCCCGTCGAAGTTGCCTTTCGGCATATTGACGTTGGCGTTGGCGATCGTCGTGCGCAGATCGTCGAGGTTGAGCCCGTAAGCCGCAAGCTGGCGCGGGTTGGCGGCGATGCGCAACGCCGGCCGGTGACCGCCGGCAATGCCGACGAGGCCGACCCCCGGCAGTTGCGAAATCTTCTGTGCGAGCCGCGTCTCGGCGAGATCCTCGATTTGCGTCAATGGCATCGTCTGCGAGGTGAGCGCCAGGGTGAGGATCGGCGCGTCGGCCGGGTTGACCTTGGCATAGACGGGCGGCGCCGGCAGGTCGGCCGGCAGCAGGTTGGAAGCGGCGTTGATCGCCGCCTGAACCTCCTGCTCGGCCTCGTCGAGGCCGAGCGAGAGGCTGAACTGGAGCGTGATGACCGAGGCGCCGGCCGAGCTTACCGACGACATCTGATCGAGCCCGGGCATCTGGCCGAGCTGCACCTCGAGCGGCGCCGTCACCGAAGAGACCATGACGTCCGGAGCGGCGCCCGGATAGAAGGTCGTGACCTCGATCGTCGGGTAGGCGACTTCCGGGAGCGCCGAAACCGGGAGGAACCGATACGCGAAAAGGCCGACGAGAACGATCGCCGCCATCAACAGCGTCGTCGCGACCGGGCGCAGAATAAAAAGCCGCGAAGGGTTCATGGCGGCGGCTGGCAGAGTTCAGCGCCGCTGGGGCAGGCGAGCCGACGGCGCGGGCGGTGCGGCGTGCGCGGTGCGAGGCGGACCGGCGGCGAGGGGAGACGTCGGAGCGGTCCCGGCGGGCGCGACGACCCGCACTTTCGCCCCGCCTCGAAGCTCGTCGGCGCCGTCCGTCACGACCCGCTCTCCCGCCTTGAGCCCGGAGAGAACCGCCGTCATTTGCGCGGTATTCGGTCCGAGCGTCACCGGTTGAACCTTCACCCCGCCGTTCGTCTCGATCACATAAACGAAGGTTCCGGGCGAGCCGCGCTGGATCGCCGCGTTCGGGACGAGCGGCATGCCTTTGAGCGTGTCGACGAGGAGCTTTACGTTGACAAACTGGTTGGGAAAGAGACGCTCTTTGGGATTGGGAAAGATTGCGCGAAGATTGAGCGTGCCCGTCGTCGTATTGATCTGGTTGTCGAGCGCGTAAAGCCTGCCCGTGGCGAGAAGGGTGCTTCCCGATTGGTCATAGGCGCTCGCTTCCAGCCTCGCGCCCGACGCGAGGCGCTTCAAAATGGCGGCAACGCTGTTCTCGGGGATCGAGAAGATCACCGACATCGGATCCATTTGCGTCAACACCACGATGCCGGTCGTCGCGTTCGCCTGCACGTAGTTGCCCGGATCGATGAGGCGCAAGCCTGCCATGCCGCTGATCGGCGCCACGATGTGGGCGTAGGTCAGGTTGAGGTTCTGCGTGTCGATCTGGGCCTTGTCGGAAAGAATCGTCGCTTCGTACTGCTTGACGAGAGCGGCCTGCGTGTCGCGCGTCTGCGCGGCAATCGAATTCTGCGCCAAAAGCTTGTTGTAGCGGGCGAGATCGACCCGCGCGTTGGCCAGAAT
>JAKAOO010000299.1 GCA_021812165.1 Pseudomonadota bacterium
GCCATCCCGCGACGATCGCGGGCGAGCCGCCCGCCACCTACATCTCCGCAAGCGCGCTCACCTACGCGATCACCGTGACGAGTTGCCCGGCGATCAGCGTCCCCTGCGGCTTCACCCGCGACGGGCGTGCGGTCGGCTTGCAGATCGTCGGCCGCCCGCGCGGCGAGATGGCCCTTCTCGGCGCCGCATTCCTCTTCGAAAGGCTCATGGGGCTCGACAGGCTGTTGCCGATCGACCCGCGCCCCGGCACCGTGCCGCCGGAGTGACGGCGCGAAAGCAACCGAAGGTCATTGCGACCCCCGGACGGCCGCCCTGCGGGCGTTCCGGGGGGAAGCAATCTCGAACCCGCGCCCAGATTGCCGCGGCGCTTCGCGCCTCGCAATGACTCTCCCGTCCGTGGGGGGGGGTGACGCCGCGCGGCGCTGGCCGAGCGCTACAGCCCGCGCGTTGCCGGGCCTTTGAGTTCGACGACGTTGCCGTCGGGATCGGTGATGTAGATCGAAGGACCGTAGCCTTCGGCGCCGTAGCGCTCGTGCACCTCGCCGACGGCGACGCCTTGGCGTTCGAGATGCGCCGAAAGCGCCGCAGCGTCGAAGCTTTCGAGGCGCAGGGCGAAATGGTCCATGTTGCGCCGCCGCCCGCTCGCCACCTCCGCGCCCATTCCTTCTCCCGAGAGCGGCGAGGGAACGAGATCGATAAGCGAGGCTCCCGCGCGCAACTGGACGAGCCGCGGCGTCTCCAGCCTCCGCTCGACGCGGCAGCCGAGCACCCGCCCGTAAAAATCGATGGCGCGATCAAGATCGGCGACGACGAGCACGACGTGATCCACTCCCGCAATGCGAACTGCGGGCGCCTTTTCGATAGTCTGCGGCATCCTCCGCTCCTCTCGCGTCCTCCCCGCCTCGTTTTGGAGGATGATGCGGCAAAGCCTTGCGCGAGAGCAAGCGGCAGAGACGCCCGGAGCAGGAGAGGGGGCGTACCGGCCCGGGCGGTCAGCAAGATCCCCTGCGGGAACGCCGCCAAATTCGGGGGGTCATCAATGAGGCGCGGAGGGCAGCGCCGCAGGCGGTCCGACCGTCGCGGCGGCAGCCGCCAGATCCCATTTCCTCTGGAAGACGCGAGAGAGAGGGAGTAGGTTTCGAGGTAGTCTCTTGTCGCCGCGTAGAGTTGCGCCCTCGCCGGCACGGGGCTCGATGGAAGATGGGCCGGGAGGCGGTCACGGTGGCGGCCGGTCCGAATCATGAGTTGGGGGGGTTGCGCATCCTCGTCGTCGAGGACATGCTTCTGCTTGCCGAGGTGCTCCGTGACCAGCTGGAGGATTGCGGCTCTACCGTCGTCGGGCCGGTGTCCCGCCTCAGCGAGGCGATGGCGTTGGCGCGCGAAGAACGGCTCGACGGGGCGATCCTCGACGTCAATCTCGGCGGCCAGCTCAGTTTTCCGGTGGCGAGCATCCTTCGCGAACGGGATGTGCCTTATGTCTTCCTCACCGGTTACGACGACGCGCACCTCTTTCCGGACGAATATCGCGCCGCGCCGCGCCTCGGCAAGCCGTACCGCAACCGCGAATTTATCGAATTCATGGCGGCTCATTTTCGCCGGGGTTGAGGGCGTTCTGTTGCCGCAGCCGGCCCCATGAGCGCGCAAGAAGCGGAGCGCCCGAGACCCCCGGACGGCGGGCCTGCCGAGGGCGGGCCGCTCCGGGGGCTGCCGGCTGTCGATCGGGTGTTGCGCTCCGAGGGCGCGGAGGCGCTCACCGCTCTCTACGGGCGGCCTCGCGTTCTCGAAGCGGTGCGCGCGGCGCTGGAGAGAGCGCGCCGCGAAGGGCGAGGGGCCGCGCTCACGGCGATCCTAGAGGAGGCAAGCGCGCGTCTCGAAGCCTCCATGCGCCCCTCGCAGCGCCGCGTCTTCAACCTCAGCGGGACGGTTCTCCACACCAATCTCGGGCGCGCGCCTCTCGCCGAGGAAGCGGTTGCCGCCGCCATCGCCGCGATGCGCGACCCTTCGAGCCTCGAATACGACCTCGAAGCGGGCCGGCGCGGCGAGCGCGACAGCCATGTGGCGGGCTGGCTGACGCGGCTTTCGGGCTCGCAAGCGGCGCTCGCCGTCAACAACAACGCCGCGGCGTTGGTCTTGGCGCTCAACACTCTCGCCTCGGGTCGCGAAACCATCGTCTCGCGCGGCGAACTCATCGAGATCGGCGGCTCGTTTCGCCTCCCCGAAATGATGGCGCGCGCGGGCACGCGGCTCTCTGAAATCGGCACCACGAACCGCACGCATCTCGCCGATTATGCGGAGGCGATCGGGCCCGAGAGCGCGGTCATCCTGAAAGTCCATACGAGCAATTACGCGGTGAGCGGCTTTACCGCCTCGGTGCCGGCGAAAAAGCTCGCCCCTCTCTGCCGCGAGCGCGGCATTCCGCTGGTCGAGGATCTGGGTTCTGGTTCTCTCGTCGATCTCGAACGCTTCGGCTTGCCGCACGAGCCGACGGTCGCCGAAGCGATCGCCGCCGGCGCCGATCTCGTCACCTTCAGCGGCGACAAGCTTTTGGGCGGTCCGCAGGCGGGGCTCGTCGTCGGCCGCGCCGATCTCGTCGCGAAGCTCGCCAAAAACCCGCTGAAGCGCGCGCTTCGTCTCGACAAGATCCGGCTTGCGGCGCTCGAGGCGACGCTTAAGCTTTACGCCGATCCCGACCGCCTCTGCCTGAGGCTTCCTGCGTTGCGGCTCCTCGCCCGGCCACAATCGGAGATCGCGGACGCGGCCTCAAGGCTCCTCCCCGCGCTCGCCGCCGCCCTCGGCGACAAGGCGACGGCCGCGGTCATCGAGACCAAAAGCCAGATCGGAAGCGGCGCCTTGCCGGTCTCGCTGTTAGGAAGCGCGGGGCTCGCCCTTCGCCCCGCGCCGGGAATATCGGTCGAATCCTTGGCGCGGGCCTTTCGCGCGCTCCCGATCCCGGTCATCGGCCGCATCGAAGGGGGCCGGCTCGTCCTCGATTTGCGCGCTCTCGAAGACGAGGCGGCGCTCTCTGAAGAGCTTCCTCGGCTTGCCGAAAACCTGCCATGATCCTCGCGACCGCGGGGCATATCGATCACGGCAAGACGGCTCTCGTCGAGGCCCTGACCGGGGTCAACGCCGATCGCCTTCCGGAAGAAAAGCGCCGAGGCATGACGATCGACCTCGGCTTTGCCTACTGTCGGAGAT
>JAKAOO010000300.1 GCA_021812165.1 Pseudomonadota bacterium
GAGAGCGTCGGTGACGGCGGCGAGAAAGAGAGCGTCGCGGCGCCGAGCGCGCTCATAGCGCTCGAGGACGGCGCTCTCGCCGATATCGAGCCCCAGCCGGCGCGCGTCGACGACGAGCTCCGAGAGCGCCGCCACATCGCGGATGCCGAGGTTCAACCCTTGGCCCGCGATCGGATGAATGACATGCGCGGCCTCGCCGAGGAGAGCGAGACGCGGCGCCACATAACGCGTCGACAGCCGCAAAGAGAGCGGATAAGAGGAGCGCGCGCCGATCGGTTCGACGGCGCCGAGAAAGTCGCCAAAGCGCGCCCCGAGTTCGGCCGCGAACGCGGGTTCGGGAAGCGCCAAGAGGCGCCGCGCGAGGGCGGCGTTTTCGGTCCACACGATCGACGACCGGTTTCCCGTCATCGGCAGGATGGCAAAGGGGCCCGCCGGCAGAAAATGCTCGACCGCGACGCCGCCGTGAGGGCGCTCGTGTCTGACCGCGGTTACGATTGCCGTCTGCGGGTAGCGCCACTCGAGGGTCCCGATCTCTGCGCCCTCTCGCAGCATCGAATTTCGCCCGTCCGCGGCGGCAAACAGGGGCGCGGCAACCCGTCTGCCGTCCGAAAGGAGGGCGAACGCCGCGCCCTCGGCGAATTCGACCTTGGCGAGGGCGAGTGGGGCGAGGAAATGGAGATTGGGGAGCGCGCGCGCGCGATCGAGGAAAAAAGCGCGCAGGATCCGGTTTTCGACGATGAAGCCGAGAGGCGCCTCGTCTCCCAGCTCGCGATGATCGTAATGGAGAAAGAAGGGGGCGTTGTCGTCGGCGACGCGAATCTCCAGAATCGGTTCGGCGTCGCGCGCGATTTCCTGCCACAGTCCCAGCGATTCGAGGACCCTCTGCGAGCCCAAGGCGATCGCCGAGCTCCTGAGGTCGAAGGCCTCGGCGCGCATCGCCTCCGGGTCCTCTCGCTCGACGAGCGCCACTTCGAGCCCGGCGGAGGCGGAGGCGAGCGCAAAGAGCAGCCCCGTGAGCCCAGCGCCCGCGACCAAAAGCTCGACCCTCTCGGTCATGGACGAAGGATGTGCCGCCGCGCGCGCGATGTCCAGAAGGCTTGCCCCACTTCGGGAGAGATCCCCCCCGTTGCAAGCGCTTTTGTTGATCCGCCGGATCGGGTAAGCTTGTTGCCGGTTTGTGCCGCGGGGGCGGAAAGAGGGGATGGCGCGAGCAACTGTTTTTTCGGCGACGAGGATGCCTCTTTCGAGGGCGCCCGCGCGCCCCGGCCGAGCATCCTTCTCGTGGACGCGGCTGCTTTTCGAGGGATTGGGCTTTCTTCTGTTCCTCGCCTCTCTCCTTTTGGCGCTTGCCCTTTTGACCTATGCGCCGCGGGACCCCTCGCTCGATACGGCGTCGGGCACGGCGGCAAGCAACTTTGTCGGCCGCGGCGGGGCCGTCTTCGCCGATCTCCTGCGCCAGAGCCTCGGCCTCGCCGCCTTCCTCCTTCCCGGAATCCTTCTCGGCTGGTCGCTTCGCCTGCTCCTCGGGCGCGGCCTCAGGGCGCTGCGGAAAAAGCTCGCGCTTCTGCCTGTCGGCCTTGTTCTCGGGGCGTTCGCGCTCTCGATTTTGAGTCCCCCATCGCCGCCCGCCGACGCCGGCGGCGTCCTCGGGTGGGAAGTCGCACGCCTCTTCCGCCTTTTGGCGCCGCAGGCGGTGGTCGTGGCGATCGCGCTCGTCGCGGCTTCCGGCCTTGGTCTTCTTCTTCTCTTTCTCCTCGGTCTCGACTGGCGCGACTACAAGATCCTCGGCACAACCGCGAAATACGGGGCCCTCGGTTTTGCGCGGCTGTCGCGGCGGGGCGGGTCGAGCGCGGCCCTTTTATGGCGGCGCTGGCGCGCAGCGAGCTTGGACGACCCCGAGGCCGCTCTCCTCGGCGTCTCGAAGGGCGCGTCCGAGCCCTCTTTTGCGAAGCGGCGGGAAGGAGCAAGCGCAGCCCCCTCCCCGTCCGCCAAGGAGGCGTTCGAAGAGATTCGCCTCGTCGCGCCGCGAAAAACTCCGCCCGGTCCCGGACGGCGGGGCGAGGAGGAGCGCCAAGGCCGGCTCGCATTCGAAGAGGTACCGGTGCTTCCCGTTCTCGACCTTCTCAATCAGCCGCCCGCGGGGCGCCACGAGGCGGTCAATGAAGAGGCGCTCGGAAAAAACGCCCGCCTCCTCGAAGGGGTGCTCGAGGATTACGGCGTCAAGGGCCAGATCGTCCAGGTCCGCCCGGGCCCCGTCGTCACCCTTTACGAGCTCGAACCCGCCCCCGGCATCAAAGCCTCGCGCGTCATCGGTCTCGCGGACGACATCGCCCGCTCGATGAGCGCGATCTCCGTGCGCGTCGCGCTCGTTCCGGGACGGAGCGTCATCGGCATCGAGCTGCCGAACCGCAAGGCCGAGATGGTGCTGCTGCGCGAGCTTCTCGATTCGCCCGTCTATGAGAAGCACACGGGGCGGCTCCCGTTGATCCTCGGCAAGGACATCGGCGGCGAGCCGGTCCTCGCCGACCTCGCCA
This sequence comes from Pseudomonadota bacterium, assembly GCA_021812165.1. Taxonomy (GTDB): domain Bacteria; phylum Pseudomonadota; class Alphaproteobacteria; order ATCC43930; family CGMCC-115725; genus AP-15. The sequence continues at coordinate 2,535 of JAKAOO010000300.1, forward strand.
AGATGCCGCACCTTTTGATCGCCGGCACGACCGGTTCGGGAAAATCGGTCGCCATCAACACGATGATCCTGTCGATCCTCTACCGGATGCCCCCCGAGCGCTGCAAATTCATCATGGTCGATCCGAAGATGCTGGAGCTTTCGGTCTATGACGGCATCCCGCATCTCTTGTCGCCGGTCGTCACCGACCCGCGCCAGGCGATCCTCGCGCTGAAATGGGCGGTGCGCGAGATGGAGAGCCGCTACCGCAAGATGTCGAAGCTCGGCGTCAGGAGCATCGAAGGCTTCAACGCGCGTATCGCCGACGCCCTCCGGAAGGGCGAAAGCCTCGACCGCCAGGTGCAGACGGGGTTCGACCCCGAGACCGGCAAGCCGATTTTCGAAACCGAGCCGTTCGAGCCCGTCGAACTCCCCTTGATCATCGTCGTCGTCGATGAGATGGCGGATTTGATGCTGATCGCGGGGAAGGAGATCGAGGCGGCGATCCAGCGTTTGTCGCAAATGGCGCGGGCGGCGGGGATCCACCTCATCATGGCGACCCAGCGCCCCTCGGTCGATGTCATCACCGGCACGATCAAGGCCAATTTCCCGACCCGCGTCAGCTTTCAGGTCACCTCCAAGATCGACAGCCGCACGATTCTGGGCGAAGGCGGCGC
>JAKAOO010000086.1 GCA_021812165.1 Pseudomonadota bacterium
CCAGAACTTCACCCACTTGGCGAAAGAGCGCGAGAAGCCGGAAGGCGAGAGGCGCTTCGATCGCGGCCTGCGCCACCCCGTCGGCGACATGAGAGAGCCGGGAGCCCTCCACGTCGATCACCCCCCACCCGGTTTTCCTCAAGCCGGGATCGAACCCGATGATGCGCACTCCCCGGTCCTCTCTCTAGAGATTGGGTCACGCGCCCAGACGCGCCAAGACATCCTCGGCCACCTCAAAATTCGCAAAGACGTTTTGCACGTCGTCGCTTTCCTCGAGCGCTTCCAAGAGCTTGAAGAGAGGCGCCGCGGCCTCCCCGTCGAGCGGTGCGGCGACCTTCGGGCGCCAGACGAGACGCGCCGCGCTCGCCGCTCCAAAGCGCTCTTCCAAAGCGTCGCGCACGGCGTTCAAATCCTCGGGGATCGCGGTGATGCGATGCTCTTCGGCGTCGCTTTCGAGATCGCTGCCGCCCGCCTCGGCGACGGCTTCGAGCATGTCCTCGGCGCTCGCCGCCGCGGCCGGATAGACGATCTCGGCGACATGCTCGAAGAGGAAGCCGACGCTGCCGGTCTCGCCGAGCGCCCCTCCCGCTTTGGTAAAGGCTGCGCGCAACTCGCTTGCAGTGCGATTGCGATTGTCGGTCAACGCTTCGATGATGATGGCAACCCCTCCCGGCCCGTACCCCTCGTAACGCACTTCCTCATACGCCTCCTCGGCCTCGCCTCCGCCACCGCGACGAATCGCTCGTTCGACCGTGTCCTTCGGCACGTTGGCCGCGCGGGCGGCGAGCACGGCAGACCTGAGGCGCGGGTTGAGCGAAGGCTCCGCGACGCCCTGCCGCGCCGCCGTCGTCAACTCGCGAATTATCCTGGTGAACACCCGAGCGCGCTTTTTGTCCTGCGCGCCCTTGCGATACATGATGTTCTTGAACTGGGAATGCCCAGCCATCGCCCTCCATTTCCTTTTGTCCGGCGAGAGTTGAAGAACCGGGTCGGAGGCGCCTTAACAAGGCAATATGGCAGGATTGGGGCGCGCCTGGCGCGCAGGGAAGAGCCGCATCGGCCGTCGGCCGGCAAATCCTCCGTGGCCCTGCTCAAGCAGGTGGGAGCCATATGTCGAAGCCACGACTGCGACAGGGACAGCCCCCAAGAGGTCGATATCGGCCGCGGGGCAACATGCAGCCTAACGCACCGCCCAGCCCTACCCTGCGCGCCCTTAGTTAAGCCGTCTCGAGCGCGGCGGCAAGGGCCTCGATCCGCCCGGCAAGCCCCTCCAGGCCCGCGGCGACGCGCGCCGCGACACCCGCGTTTTCGCCGGCGCGCCGTTCCGGGGCGGCAAGGCGGTCGCGCGCCTCTTGCAGCTCGTCGGCAATGGCGAGCGCCGAAAGGAGGAGAAGCCGCGCGTCTCCGACCTGCCCTATCGCGCCGACGAACTCCCCGACTTTCGCATCGACATATTGGGCAAGGCGCACGAGACGCGCCTCCTCGCTCTCCCCGCAAATGACCGTAAAGGGGCGCCGATTGACGGTGAGGACAACCTGCGCCACCTCACGCTTCCCCCGCGAGGAGGCGCTCGATCTGCGCGAGGGCGGCCTCGACGCGGACTCCGATCTCGCTCGCGACCGCCGGCGCCGCCGCGACGCGCCCCCGTTTCCCCCCGACCGCCGCTTCGAGGCGGGCGATCGCGCGTTCGAGCCGGCGCGCCGCCTCTTCGAGGCGGATGAACTCCGGTGCGACGGGCGTCAATGCACCTTCTCGAACTTCCTCAAAGTGCGCAGACCCTGCGGCCGCGCCTCGCTCGGATAGAGTTGCGGCCAGACGGTCCACGCGACCTCGCCCACATAAACGTCGCCGCGCGAATCGACCGCAACGCCGTGCGGAGCAAGAAAGGCGCTCGCCCCAAGCCCTGCCTGCGGATCTCCGAACCGCCCGATGAGCTTTCCGCGGGAATCGACGATGCTCATCCGCGGCCCCAAATTCGGGACCTCGCGATTGACCGCCATCGTCGGCCCGAGTTCGCCGATATAACAGATGGGATGGCGCTCATACGGCATGTAAAGGCCGCAGGGACGGTGGAGATTGTTCCACTGCGTCTCGTATTTGCCGTTCGCATCGAAGACCTGGACGCGATGGTTTTCGCGGTCTGCGACATAGACCCAGCCTTCGGCGTCGGTTGTGATGTTGTGGACGATGTTGAACTCTCCGGGTCCGCTCCCCGGCTCGCCCCAGGAGAGAAGGCGCTTGCCGTCGGGCGAGAACTTGTGGACCCGCGCATTGCCGTAGCCGTCGGAGACGTAGATCTCGCCTTTGGGCGAGAGTGCCGTGTGCGTGCAACGGTGAAAGGGCTCGCCGCTCATATAGGGGGCGGGCTTTCCCGGAATGCCGATTTCCAGAAGGATCCTGCCGTCGAGCCGGCACTTGCGCACGCAATGCGCACCGTCGTCGGTCAGATAAAGGCTCTCGTCCGGCCCCACATGAACGCCGTGCGCGCGCGGGTAGAGCCCTTCGCCCCACGACTTCAAGAAATTGCCGTCGCGGTCGAAAACCATCATCGGATGCTCGCCGCGATTGAAGACATAGACGGTGTCACTCGCGTCGACACCGACCGCGGCGACTTCCTTGAACGACCATCCGGGCGGCAGTTTCGCCCAATCCTCGACGACCCGATATTTGAAGTCGCCGCTGCCGACGATCGTCGCCATTCGCCTTCTCCTCTTTTCCGCTATTCCCGCCTGCGCCAAGGGTATCGAAGAGGGTCGGCGGAAACAATCGGTTCCGCGCCGAGGCCCGTCGGCACCGCACGCGATGGAACGGCTGCCCCGCCGCTCAACCGTTCCTCCGCCATTCCCGCGCAAGCGGGAATGACGAGATGAGAAGGGAAAGAGCGTGACCGAACGTGTCCGCGAGCGCGGGAGCAGACGGTCGGAGCGGAGGCTCATGAAGCGCCCCAGCATCTCCATTCTCGCCAGAGGCCGGAACGGCACGCTCTATACCGGGGTCACCGCCGATATCGCCCGCAGGGCATGGGCTCACCGGATCGACGCGATCGAGGGCTTCAGCAAACGATATGGCGTGCACCGGCTCGTATACGCCGAGAAAACCCATCGCCTCGCCGTCAACAGCCCGAGGCGCGACTTGAAGATCTTCACCCTCGCCGAAGGCGGCGCCGAGCACTGCCAGATCGACAACGTCGCCAATTACCGCGACGTCATGGCGAACTGGACGGCCGAAGTGCTGGGCGCCCTCCGTCTCTGACGCGCCTCGTCAACGCGGCAGAGCGTCGTGCCGCGTCTCCCGCCCGAGCAGCGCACCGATGATGCTGAGGAGCGCGAAGCCCGTCATCACCCCAGCCGCCTTGGCGAAATTACCGCCGAAGGGCGCGACCAGAAGCCCTGCCACCAATGGGCCGAAACTGGTGATCACCCGACCCGAGCCGTTGCAGAACGCCACCCCGGTGCCGCGCACCTGAGTGGGGAAGAGCTCCGGCAGATAGACCGCGTGGCCGGAAAAGACGCCGAACACGCAGAAGCCGAAGAGAGGAAGCATGTAGGGATACGGGGCCCAGCTGCTCGCGCCCAGATAGAGTCCGCAGCCGAAGCCGAGCGTGCCGAGGCTGTAAAGGATGATCGTCGGCCGCCGCCCGATCGCGTCGGCGAGGAAGCCGAACGCGGCGTAGCCGAGGATGCCGCCGATGGCGAACATCTCCATGCCGAGGGTGATGTAGGAAACGACCGCGGCGCCCTTCACCCCTTGATGGTGCAGCATGATCCCCTGAATTGTCGGCAGCCAGATGTTGCTCGTCCAGATGGCAAGCAGGGTGCCGGTGGCGAACAGCAATCCGACCACGGTTCCGAAACGATTTTCCTTGTTGAAGAGTTGCAACCAGGACAAACGCAGGAACTCGCGATCTTCGGCGCTATGGTGTGCGGCTGCGCGGATCGCTTGCCGCCGCGCCCGCACTGCGGCGTAATGGTCCGGTTCCACCATGCTGCGGCGGATCAGCAAGAGCAACAGAGCCGGAACGATCCCGGAAAAGAACACCGCGCGCCAGCCGTAAGGGGCGAGCAGGTGGTATTCCTGCGCCGCCAGGAGGGTACCAAACGCCCCTCCGGTCATCATCACGCCGAGCACGGCTGCGCGGGAATTTTCGGCGAAGGCCTCGGCGACGAGCGGGATTCCAACCACCAGCTCCGCCCCGGTGCCGAGCCCGCCCAAAAAGCGGAACAGCCCGAGCTGCCACAAGGTGTGCGAGAACCCCTGCAGTGCGGTGAAAACGCTGTACATCGCGATCGAGATCGCGAGCGTGCGCACCCGCCCGATATAGTCGGCGATCGTACCGAAGATGAAACCGCCGAACGCCCAGCCCAAGAGGCCGACCATCGCCAGGTAACCGCCGACCTGCCCGATCACCGCGAGCGAGGCGGTGCCGCCGTTCAGCTCCGTCACAGCCGGCTTGAGGACGAAGGAAAAGAGGGTGAAATTGGTGCCGTCGAGCGTCCACCCGAGCCAGCACGCCAGGAACACCAGCCATTGGTAGCGGGTAAAGTGGCGCATCCCAACGAGGGCGCCGGTCATCGTCTGCTCTTCTCTCATGTTCCCTCCCAGGAATCGAATATCGCGAGTGGGCTGCGCCGGCGCCCGGTCACGAAGCGCCTTCCGGGTGCCGGCTCTTTTCTCCCGACCCTGCGGCGCGCAGGGCGAGCAGCGTCGTTGGGGCAAAGGAGGTCGCAAGGAGCGAGGGCGGGCGCGCCGGCTCGCCGCCACCGAAAAGCGTCGGGAAACGCGTCTCTTCCATCGACCCCCCGAGGGCCGAGCGGCTTCGCCCAGAGGCTCGTCCGTCGCCCGGCCCGAATATTACCCTCTACGGGGCGCAAAGACACTAGCATTGTTCTGGATCGAAGTCCCGCCCGTCGGCTCGCCCATCCGAGCGAGAAATTCCTCGATTGGGCCCTAGGATGCGGTTGCCGCTTGCCGGCGGCAACACGCCGCAACGGAAGTGGGCGCGCCTGCGGGAACAAAGAGCGGATTTCGATTACAGCACTCTCTTGAAATTGCTTCATTCGCATGACATATTCCGATGCGCGGTATGGCGCGACGGGAGCGCTTCGAGGAGGGCTTCGGGCATTGCCGCGTCTGCTTTGCGGCATACAACCGGAACGCGAGGTCCCGCGTGATAATCTCCAGCAAAAAACAGGATAACAGGTGCGCATCTCTCAACTTTGGCTAGCATCCACGGGCCGTCCTCGGGGCGCCGACTTAGATCGCCCTTGTCCCTGCCGGGCCACCCGCTATCTTTCCAAACCATGATCGCTCTCGCTCCGCCTTTGCCGCCCGCCCGCGACCCGCGTCTGCGGCGCATGGCGAACGCCTTGCGCGCGCTCGCGATGGACGCCGTCGAGCGGGCGAAATCGGGTCACCCCGGCCTGCCGATGGGGATGGCCGATGTCGCGACCGTGCTTTTCACGAAGTTTCTGCGCTTCGACCCGAGCGCGCCTTTGTGGCCCAACCGCGACCGCTTCGTACTTTCGGCCGGCCACGGCTCGATGCTCCTTTACGGCCTTCTCCATCTTCTCGGCTATGCCGGGATGACGATCGAGGAGCTGAAACGCTTCCGCCAGCTCGGCAGCCGCACCCCAGGCCATCCGGAACGCGATCCCCTCTGCGGCATCGAGGTGACGACGGGGCCTCTCGGCCAAGGGCTCGGCAACGCCGTCGGCATGGCGCTCGCCGAACGCCTTCTCGCCGCCGAGTTCGGCGCGGGAATCGTCGATCACCGCACCTATGCGATCTGCGGCGACGGTTGCCTGATGGAAGGCGTCAGCCACGAGGCGCTTTCGCTCGCGGGGCATCTGCGGCTTCATAAGCTCACGGTTCTCTGGGACAACAACCACGTCTCGATCGACGGGCCGACCGAGCTTGCCGTCAGCGACGATCAGGTCGCGCGTCTCTCCGCCTATGGCTGGGCGACGAGGAGCGTCGATGGCCATGACCACGAGGCGGTGGCTGAGGCGCTTTCCTGGGCGCAGCAGAACGACCGCCCGAGCTTTATCGCCTGCCGCACGATAATCGCCTTCGGCGCGCCGACCAAGGCGGGGACGGCCGCCGCGCACGGCACTCCTCTCGGCGCCGAGGAGATCGCCGGGGCGCGAGAAAGGCTCCTTTGGGACGCCCCGCCCTTCGTCATTCCCGAAGATGTCAAACGGTTCTGGGCTGCGGCGGGGGCGCGCGGCGCGCCGCTGCGGCACGAATGGGAGGCGCGATTGGAGGCGCTCGACCCTGCCCCCCGCGCGCAATTCCTCCGCCGCCAAAAGGGCGAACCCCCCGCTCTCGACGCCGCGATCGCCGCCCTCAAAGAGGGCTTCCGCGAGGCGAATGCGAAGCTTGCGACGCGCCAGGCTTCGGGCGCCGTGCTCGATCGGCTTACGCAAACGGTGCCGGATCTCGTCGGCGGCTCGGCCGATCTGACGCCCTCCAACAACACCCGGGCAAAGGGGCAGAAGGAGGTCCGGCCCGGCGACTTTTCCGGGCGCTATCTTCACTACGGCGTGCGCGAGCACGGGATGGCGGCCGCGATGAACGGGATCGCGGCGCATGGCGGCCTCATCCCCTACGGCGGCAGCTTTCTCTGCTTTACCGATTATTGCCGCCCGGCGATCCGCCTTTCGGCCTTTATGAAGCTCGGGGTGGTCTATGTGATGACCCACGATTCGATCGGGCTTGGCGAAGATGGGCCGACGCATCAGCCGGTGGAGCAGCTCGCGGCGTTGCGAACAGTCCCTGGACTCTACGTGTTCCGCCCGGCCGATGCGGTCGAGACCGCGGAATGCTGGGCGCTCGCTCTCGACCGCCGCGACGGCCCCTCGGTCCTCGCCCTCTCGCGCCAGGCGCTGCCGCTTTTGCGACGCGAGAATTCCGCCGAAAACCGTTCGAGCCGCGGCGCCTATGTCCTCGTCGAGCCCGAGGGCGGGCGGCAGGTGAGCCTCCTTGCCACCGGGTCCGAAGTGTCGCTTGCGGTCGAAGCGAGTGCAATTCTCGCCCGCGAGGGGATCCGCGCCGGCGTCGTCTCGATGCCGTGTTGGGAGCTTTTCGAGCAGGCGCCCGAAGACTATCGCGAAGCGGTTCTCGGGACGGCGCCGCGGGTCGGGGTCGAGGCGGCCGTTTCTCTCGGCTGGGACCGCTGGCTCGGCGACAAGGGCGCCTTCATCGGCATGGCGGGTTTCGGCGCCTCCGCCCCGGCCGAGGCGCTCTATCCTCATTTTGGAATCACCCCGGAGAAGATCGCGGAATCCGCGCGTTCATTCCTATAGTTCGAAACCGGGAGAGGCGAGGAGGGATCGATGACGGTGCGGGTTGGGATCAACGGCTTTGGTCGGATTGGCCGGCTCGTTTTGCGCGCCGCCTACGAGCACAAGGAGCGCGGGATCGAGGTCGTTGCCCTCAACGATCTGGGTCCCGTCGAGACCAATGCGCATCTTCTGCGCTACGACAGCGTCCACGGCCGTTTTCCGGGCGAGGTTGCGACCGGCCCCGATTTTATCGATATCGGCCGCGGCAGGATCGCGGTGCTTGCGGAGCGCGACCCGGCAAACCTGCCCTGGAAGAAGCTCGGCGTCGAGGTCGTCCTCGAATGCACCGGCCTTTTTGCGAAACGCGAGGCGGCGGCGAAGCACCTCGCCGCCGGCGCCAGGCGAGTCGTCGTCTCCGCTCCCGCGGAAGGCGCCGACATGACCGTGGTGATGGGCGTCAACCACGATGCGCTGAAGCCCTCGCACGAGATCATCTCGAACGCCTCCTGCACCACCAACTGCCTCGCGCCGGTCGCTTATGTCCTCAATCGCGAGATCGGCATCGAGCGCGGCTTTATGACGACGATCCATTCTTATACGGCCGACCAGAACCTCGTCGACACGCTCCATCGCGATCTGCGCCGCGCCCGCGCCGCCGCGCTCTCCATGATCCCCACCTCGACCGGGGCCGCGCGCGCCGTCGGCCTCGTCCTTCCGGCCTTGAAAGGCAAGCTCGACGGCACCGCGATTCGCGTGCCGACCGCCAATGTCTCGCTTGTCGATTTGACGTTCGACGCCGCGCGCGAGACCTCGAGCGAAGAAATCAACAGCGTCATGGAGGAGGCCGCGCGTTCGGCCCGCCTCCAGGGCGTCCTCGGAATCAACAAGGCGCCCCTCGTTTCGACCGATTTCAACCACGACCCCCACAGTTCCGTCTTCGATGTGACCCAGACCCAGGTCATGGAGAAGCGCTTTGTCCGTGTCCTCTCCTGGTACGACAACGAATGGGGCTTTTCGAACCGGATGGTCGAGGTCGCCCATTATTTCGGCGCGCTCGATTGAGTCTTTGGGGGACCCCGTCGTCATCATCCATTCTTTCGCGCACGCGAAGGGCGCGCTCAAGGCCGCGGCGCGGGCGGGGCGAGGCGTGGTTCTGTTGAGCGCTGCCGGGGCGGGCAGCTACTTGGGCCCGGGCTGGTTCAGCGCGCTTTTGGAGGCGGCGCGCGCGGAGGCTCCGGAAGCAAAGTGCGCGGCGTTTCTCGATTGCGGCGACGACGCGGGGGCGGCGCTGGCGGCAATCCGTGGCGAAGTCCCCGGCGTGGTGTTTACGGGGCGCGGCGATATCGCCCGCCGCCTCGCGGACCTCGCCGAGCAGCACGGAGTGCGGTTCTTGACGGAACGTCCGCCAGCGGCGATCGATCTCGGCGAAGACTTCTTTGCCAGCGCCGAAGAGGCCGAGCGGCGCTCAGCCGAGGTCCTCGCCCAAAAGCCCCGATCCTGCTAAAATTCCGCTCAATGCGGCTACCTTCGAAAGGAGTGCTCCGATGCAACTCTCCGAGGCCGTCAAACGCATTCTCTCCTGCTACGAGAGCGACAACCCCGGGACCAAGGCGAACCTCGCGCGCATCCTGATGCAGGGGAGGCTCGGCGGCAGCGGCAGGCTGCTCATCCTTCCGGTCGATCAGGGGAACGAACACGGTCCCGCGCGCAGCTTCGCCCCCAACCCCGACGCGTATGACCCGCACTACCACTTTGAGCTTGCGCTCGACGCCGGGCTTTCGGCCTACGCCGCCCCGCTCGGCTTTATCGAAGCGGGAGCCGGCACGTATGCGGGCGCCATTCCGACCATCCTCAAACTCAACAGCGCCAACAGCCTGGCGCGCGACAAGGAAGCGGCGACCCAGGCGGTGACGGCCGGGGTCGAGGATGCGCTCCGGCTCGGCTGCGCGGCGGTCGGCTTTACGATCTATCCCGGCTCCGATGCCGCCTACTCCATGATGGAAGAGATCGCGGAGCTGGCGCGGGAAGCAAAGGCGTATGGTCTCGCCGTCGTCATCTGGTCTTATCCGCGCGGCGGCGCGCTTTCGAAGGAAGGCGAAACGGCGATCGACATCATCGCCTATGCGGCCCATCTCGCGGCGCAACTTGGCGCCCACATCATCAAGGTGAAGCCGCCCTCCGCGCATATCGAGCTTTCCGCGGCAAAGGCCGTCTATGAGAAGCAGAGGATCGATGTCTCGACCCTTTCCGCACGCATCCGCCATGTCGTGCAGTCCGCCTTCAACGGCCGCCGTCTCGTCGTCTTCTCGGGCGGCGAGGCGAAGGACCTGGACGGCATCCTCGGCGAGGTGCGCGCGATCCGCGACGGCGGCGGCACGGGCTCGATCATCGGCCGCAACACCTTCCAGCGCCCGCGCGCGGAAGCGCTCGATATGCTCGGACGCATCATCAAGATCTACCAGGGGAAGGAGTGATTTCGCTCGACGCAGAGAGCCGGGCGACGACCCGGCTCTACCTCATCACTCCGCCAAGGCTCGATCCCGAGCGCTTTGCGGAGGATTTGGCGCTGGCGCTTTCGGGCGGCGATGTCGCCTCTCTGCAATTGCGTTTGAAAGACGCCGGGGATGACGCGATCCGACGCGCGGCGCGCATCCTGAAGCCGATTGCGCAAGACCGCGGCGTCGCCTTCATCATGAACGACCGCCCCGATCTCGCGGCCGAACTCGATTGCGACGGTGTCCATGTGGGCGAAGAGGACGCCTCATACGAAGAAGCGCGACGGCTTTTGGGACCCGAGCGGATCGTCGGCGTCACCTGCGGGGCGAGCCGCGACCGCGCCGTCACCGCCGCCGAAGCCGGCGCCGACTACGTCGCCTTCGGCGCCTTTTTCCCGAGCGCGACGAAGGCCGCGAAACACCGCGCGGACCCCGAGATTCTCGCCTGGTGGAGCGAGACGACCATCGTCCCCTGCTGCGCCATCGGCGGCATCAGCCAAGAGAATTGCGGACCCCTCGTCGAAGCCGGCGCCGATTTCCTCGCCGTCATCAGCGCCGTCTGGGACTATCCCTTGGGCCCCGCGGCGGCCGTGCGCGACTTCAACGCGGTGTTTGCGAGATACGGGAGGGGCGATTTGGGAGCGAAACCGGGAAAAGCCTAACGGGTCGTCATCTCAAATAATGATATGCGGTCGCTACGGCTCCCCCCACGACAAACGCGAACCCAACAATCGAGAGAATTGTTGTAAAGATGAATTGCTTCGTTGGCGCGTCACTTATCTTTCCTGAAATCAGCGCTACCTCCGCCCGTAAATTGGATAGCTCTGACCTTATGTCGACCATTAGATCGAAAATCTTGTTGATTCTCTCTTCGATTCGGCGAACCTCGCCTTCCATCTGCGACACTTTGGTCTCAAGGACCGATAGTCTGATCTCCGAGTCCTCGGCCCTCGGCCGGCCCAGATCGAGATCATCACCGTCGCCTCTGCGTTTGGCGGCTTCGGACGGCATTTAGCTTTCGCTTCCTTCCATCAGTCTTTGTAACGCCTTTAACCCGAAGAAAAGAGTGTTGCTACAATATCGGCAACGGACGCGAAGCACCGGGTAGTAACGCGTCATATCCGAAAGCTTGTCATCTGCGGTGCCGGTGGAGATGGCCGCCTTAAGGGAGTCTTCGGTCGGCAGCACCCAATCGCGTTGTCCACACACCGGGCAAGCAAATGGCCGGCCCGCCTTTCCAATCCGTTCCTCCAGAAAATCGAGAATATCGTCAACGGTGAGCGACATTGTTTAATCATCGCAGAAAGAATTGGATATCGCAAACGCCGGGCACGGCAACAGGCCATCTCGACAAACGATCAAGCCTGTGCGACCGGCGCCCACAGCACCTCTTCGATGTCTTCGGCGCCTGTGAGAAGCATGACGAGGCGGTCGAAGCCGAGGGCGATGCCGGCGCATTCCGGGAGGCCCGATCGGAGAGCGGCGAGAAAATCCTCGTCGATTGGAACCTTCTCACCGTAAAGCGCCTCTTTTCTCGCCTGGTCCCGCAGGAAGCGGGCGCGCTGCTCGACGGGGTCCGTCAGCTCGCTGAAAGCGTTCGCGAGTTCGAGGCCGCAGGCGTAAACCTCGAAACGCTCGGCAAGGCGGGGGTCGGCCGGGCTCCTCCGCGCGAGCGCCGCCATCGACAGCGGGTAATCGTAAAGGATCGTCGGCGCGCCGAGGCCGAGATTGGGTTCGATCCGTTCAAGGAAAATGCGAAAGAAAAGCGTTTCCCAATCGTCGCCCTCATGCGGCGCGATTCCCGCCTTTTCCGCCGCACGGGCCAGAAGCTCGCGATCGGGAAAAAGAGGATCGGGCGCCGTCGCAAGAAGATCGACGCCGCAATAGTGTGCGAAAGCCTCGGCGACGGAGAGACGCTCGAAGGGTGCTGTCGCATCGGCTTTTCGTCCGCGCCGGGAGAGCGCCTTCGCCCCCGATGCGTGTTGGCAATAGGCGAGAAGCGCCTCGCACTCGGCCATCAGATCGCGATAGGAGGCGCCCGCGCGGTACCATTCGAGCATCGTGAATTCGGGATGGTGGGTGGGGCCCCGTTCGCGGTTCCGGAAGACGTGGGTCATCTGCCAGATCCGCGTCATGCCCGCGGCGAGGAGCTTTTTCATCGCGAATTCGGGCGAGGTGTGGAGATAGAAGGTCTTGTCTTCGCCTTTCACGGGATCGAAGACGCGCGTTGCGAAGGCATGGAGATGCGGTTCGAGGCCGGGGCTGCGGACGAGCGCCGGGGTTTCGACCTCGACAAATCCGCGCCCCTCAAAAAATTCCCGCACCGCATCGCGGATCCGCTGGCGCATTTCGAGATTTCGCCGTCGCGAGGCGAAGCGATCGGGACGCCACCACTCGCTCATACCTTGACCCCCCTCCCCTTGCGGGCGCACCCTCCGAACCCACTTTCTCGATAGCGGTGAAGCTGATAGGAAGCGGCGCGCCGCTCAGCCTCCGAGACCTGTTTCATGAAGATCAACGCCATCGACATCAAGCCGGGCAATGTTCTCGATCACCAGGGGAAACTCTGGATCGTTTTGAAGCGCGAGCTCGTCCAGCCGGGCAAGGGCGGCGCTTTCGCGCAGGTCGAGCTGCGCGACCTCAAATCCGGGACGAAGCTCAACGAGCGCTTCCGCACCCAGGAGACGGTGGAGCGGGCCCGCCTCGACGAAAAGGAGATGCAGTACCTCTATTCGGAAGGGGGCGAGGCGACGTTTATGGACAACGACACCTACGAACAGATCAGCGTCCCCTTGGAGACGATCGGCGAACCGGGCGACTTCTTGCGCGAAGGAATGATATGCACGCTGATGCTCCATGAAGGGACGCCGCTTTCCGTCACCTTGCCGCCTTCCGTCGTCATGACCGTGGTCGAGGCCGATCCGGTGGTGCGCGGCCAGACCGCCGCCTCGTCCTACAAGCCCGGCAAGCTCGAAAACGGCCGCAAGGTCATGATTCCCCCCTTTATCGAGACCGGCACCAGGATCCTCGTTTCCACCGCCGACGGCAGTTATATCGAGCGGGCGAAAGACTGATCGGGGCCCCGAGCAGCGTAGAGAAGCGGCGCCGTGCCTTTGCCTTCGGCCATTCTGAACGTGATGGCGAATGCGGCCTTGAAGGCGGCGAAGGGGCTCCTGCGCGATTTCGGCGAGGTCGAGCAGCTTCAGGTTTCGATGAAAGGGCCGGGAGATTTCGTCTCGACCGCGGATAGGCGCGCCGAACGGCTCATCAAAGGGGAATTGAGGCGGGCGCGCCCGGGCTATGCGAGCCTCTTCGAGGAAAGCGGCGCCGAGCCCGGCGCCGATCCGCGACACCGCTTTATCGTCGACCCCCTCGACGGCACCACGAATTTTCTCCACGGCATCCCGCATTTCGCGATTTCGATTGCCCTCGAACGCGACGGCGAGATCGTCGCCGGCATCGTTTACGAGCCGATTCGCGACGAGATGTTTTGGACCGAAAAGGGCGCCGGGGCCTTTCTCAACGACCACCGCCTGCGCGTGTCGGCGCGGCGAAACCTCGCCGACGCGGTGATCGGCACCGGCCTCGCCTCCCGCCAACAGAGCGAGGTCGAGGCGCACGGCCGGGCTTTGACGGCGATCTTCGCGGCAACTGGCGGGGTGCGCCAGGCGGGCGCGGCAGCGCTTGATCTTGCGTATGTCGCGGCCGGCCGCTATGACGGGTTCTGGCAGAAAGGGCTCTCACCTTGGGATATGGCCGCCGGGATTCTCCTGGTGCGCGAATCCGGCGGCTATGTAAGCGACCTCGAAGGCGGGCGCGAGATGTTGGCGAGCGGTGAGGTGCTCGCCGCCAATGACCACCTCCACTTGCCGCTCGCGGCGCTCGTCAAGGACGCGCTGCGCACCGCCCACGCGGGGAGGAACCGATGAACCCGCCCACTACCCGAGAATGAGCCGGCCGCGCCGCTTTTTGGTGCGAATGGCGCTGTTCCTGGCGCTGGTGGTCGCGCTCATCGCGGTTCTTTTCCGCCCGCTCGAACGAGCCTTTCTCGGCAACCCCGTCGTCAACGGGGTGATCGTCGCAATTCTTCTCTCCGGCATCGTTTATATTTTTCGCCAGGTCATGCTGCTCGATCCCGAGATCGATTGGATTGAGGGGTTCCAACGCGACGAGGTGAACGCCGTCGGGCGCCGCGCCGCGCCGCGGCTTTTGGCGCCGATGGCGCGCATGCTGCTGGCACGAGGAGGCTCTCGCGTCAGCCTTTCGCCCGCTTCCTTGCAGACGCTTCTCGACGGGATCGCCTCGCGCCTTTCCGAGACCCGGGAAACCTCGCGCTATTTGATCGGCGTTCTCATTTTCCTCGGGCTTCTCGGGACCTTTTACGGGCTCCTCGTAACCGTGCACTCGGTCGGCGGCGTGATCGGCGCGTTGAGCCTCGCCTCCAAAAACCTCAGCAACGCGCTCGCCAACCTCAAATCGGGATTGGAGGCGCCTCTCGCCGGAATGTCGACGGCGTTCAGCTCCTCGCTCTTCGGTCTCTCCGGAAGCCTTGTCTTGGGCTTTCTCGATCTGCAGGCGGGCCAGGCGCAAAACCGCTTTTACAACGACCTCGAAGAGTGGCTTTCGAGCTATACGAAGCTGTCGAGCGGGGCGCTCGGCGAAGGCGCGGTGCCGGCCTATGTCGAGGCCCTGCTCGAACGCAGCGCCGAAAGCCTCGAACATCTGCAGCGCATTCTTGCCCGCTCGGAAGAGAGCCGGGTCGGGGTCAACCTGGCGCTGGCGACGCTTGCCGAGCGCCTGAGCGCGCAGGGCGAACAAATGCAGGAAGGCCGGCTCCTCATGAGCCGGCTCGCCGAAAACCAGCTCGACTTGAAGCCGGCATTGACGCGCCTCACCGATGCCGCTCTGCGCTCATTCGGTGAGGATGAGGCGGTGCGCGGGTACCTGCGCAATATCGAAAGCATCCTGATGCGCCTTTCCGAAGACATTGCCCGCGGCCGGAACGCCAGCGTCGAGGATTTGCGCGGCGAAATCCGGCTTCTTGCGCGCACTCTCGCCGCCCTCGCCGAGGAAAGCCGCCGGTGACGGCCGCAGCCGGCGCAACCTCGCGCGGAAGACGAGTGGTCTGAGCCATGGCCCTCATTTCGCGACACG
>JAKAOO010000087.1 GCA_021812165.1 Pseudomonadota bacterium
GACATGGCACGCGAGAACGGCACATCGGCGCACGAACCGCGCGTCCGGGAGGGCGGCGCCGGAAGCCGATGGTCGGATGCCGTCACGCGCTTCAGCGATGCTCTCGACCTCGAACCGGGCGTTTTCACCTGGGACGACCCGCAGGCGATCGCCCGATCGCTCAAACGCTCCGCCGAAGAGAGCCAGAGGCGCAAGGCCTCCCCTTACCAGTCGGCGATGTCGATGCTGAATTTTTACATCAACCGCGCCGGAAGCAATCTCGATCAGGGTCAAAAGCAGGTTCTGGAGCGCGCCAAAGAGGAGTTGCGCAAGGCCTTCGGCCGCCCTGAGCGCGGCAAAAGCGGTTAGGGCACACCGCTGCGGTCCGCATGCGCCGCGGTCTTGAAGAGGTAAGCGCAGACCGCCAGCGCCGCCCACCAGGAGTCGGTGGCGAGATCGAAATCGGCGAGCGAGACCGTGACCGCCGCAGCGAATGCGGCACAAGCGAAGGGCTGCAACGGCAGCGCCAAGCCGCGCGCCCGCTTCAGCGCCAGAAGGACGAATACGATGGCCAAGACCGCCCCTAGGATGCCGGTCTCGACCCACAGCTGCAGCCATTGGTTGTGGGGATAAAGCCCTGCCGTATGAACCCAGGTATAGCTGGCGAGTTCTCGCGGACGGATCGGCAGAAAAGCTGCGCTCCAAAAGCCCCAGCCGAGAATAGGGCGCTCGAAGACGCGCGCGGTCATGTAGTTCCAGAGCTCCAGGCGGACTTGCCCCGATTGTTTCAAATAGGGAAAAAGCCAATCGCGATAATCCGAAGCGGCCCGCAAAAGGAAAGGCACGGCCGCCGCAAAGACCGCCGTTCCCGCCGCGAGCGCCCAATTGACGATCCGCGGCGCGAAAGAGGCGGCAAGAAGCGCTGCGACGGCGGAGAGCGCCGCGATTTTGGCGGTGAGGCTCCAGCCGATGGCGGCGCTGAGGCTCATCCCGAGGACGAGAGGAAGAGCGAAGCGCCAGTCGCGATCGCGCCAGAGGCGGCCGAGAACCGGCCATGCGATGAGCACGGCGTAAGCGACGCCGCGGTTGTACTTGGTTGCGGCGTTCGGCGCATCACCCGAAAGGAAGTGCTGGATCGGATATCCGATGCTCGCGTCGAACGCCAGTATCAGGGCGCCGGCAAGATACGCGAGCGCCATCGCCCGCATCACTTTTGTCGTCGTCTTCTCGCTCAAGGCGGGTTGCGCGAGGAATATGAGGGCGCCGAGAAAGACCGCCGTTACTTGCGCCGCGCCGGCGAGGGTGTGCCCGGGCACGACCGACCACGCCGCGCTCGCGAAGCAGAGCCCCGCGAACAGGGCCGCGAGGATGAGGGAGGAGGCATCGAACTGCGGCAGGCGCCTGCGCGCGAGGGCGCGGTAGACGACTTGCGCGGCTGCAACGCCGAAGACGAGCGGAGCGTAGGCCGGGCCCGCCACGACGCCCGCGAACGGCAGCATGACGAGCACGACCGCGGTCAGCTGCCATTCGAAAATGCGCGAAAGGACCGAGGAGGCGGTTCTCGATGCTTCCGTGCCCGCGGGTCCTCGTTTCTCGGGAGCGACCGGCGCGCGGTTCCGCGACAGAGGCGTTTCAGAGGAGCTCGTGGCTCGCGAGCCCCGGAGTGCCGATCACGGCGAGCACCTCGCGCCGCGAGAGCGGGTCTTCGCGGAACGCGCCCAGCATATGGCTCGTCACCATGACCACTCCCGGCTTGTGAACCCCGCGCGTCGTCATGCATTGATGCGCCGCTTCGATGATGACGGCGACCCCTTTGGGATTGAGGACTTCGTCGATGGCGTTGGCGATCTGCACCGTCATCTTTTCCTGGATTTGCAACCGTCGCGCATAGACATGGACGACCCGCGCCAGCTTTGAAATGCCCACGACCCGGTGCCGCGGGATATAGGCGACGTGCACCTTGCCGATGATCGGGGCGAGGTGATGCTCGCAATGTGATTCGAAGCGGATGTCTTTGAGGGTGACGATTTCGTCGTAACCGTCCGTCTCCTCGAAAGTGCGTTGCAAGAGCGCCACCGGGTCCTCGTCATAGCCGCTGAAATATTCCCGGTAGGCGCGCACGACCCGCTCGGGCGTGGCGAGGAGACCTTCGCGTTCGGGATCGTCGCCGGCCCAGCGGATGAGCGTCTTCACAGCCTCCTCGGCCTCGCTTTGGGTCGGCCGCGCGAAGCCGTTGGGTTTTTTGGAACGCGCCTCGGACGGATCCCGGGGTGAAGCCATGCGTGTCGACATTCTATGCTTCTTTCATCGTCTGCGGGCGCCGCACCCGCCCTTTTCGCCGTGCGGACATTCAGTTGAGCCGCACGCTCTGGTGCGGACTGTCGAGGGAAAACGCCGGGATCTTGACCTCGAAGCGCTCGCCGCCCTTCGTCTCCATCTGGTAGGTGCCGACCATGATCCCGGAGGGCGTCGGCAGAGGCGTGCCGCTTGTATACTCGAAACTCTCGCCGGGACGCAGAAGGGGTTGCTCGCCCACGACGCCCGCGCCGCGCACCTCCTCGATATGGCCACGATTGTCGGTGATCCGCCAATGCCGGCTCTTGAGGCGAACCGTATCGCGCCCGCGGTTTTCGATGCGGACATGATAGGCCCAGACATAGTGATCGTCGGAGGGCGAGGAATGTTCATCGAGATAAAAGGATTTGACCGTCACCGTGATCGATCTCGTGGTTTCGGAGTACATCGCCGTGCGCCCCTTCTTTTCGGGACATGGAACACAATTTCGATCGCGCGCCTCTGCCCGTCAAGGTCAGCCGCCGGTCGGCGCCAGAAGGCGCAGGATCCTTTCATCGACCCGCTCCCTTGCGCCTTCGGGATGAATCGGCTGGATGCAGACGTGGTCGGCCCCGGCGTCGAAATGCGCCGAGATGCGGGCGCGGATCGCCTTTTCGTCGCCCCACGCGACCATCGCGTCGATAAAGCGGTCGGAGCCGCCGCCGGCGAGATCGGAATCGGCAAATCCCTGGTAACGCCAGCCGTTCACGTAGTTCTCAAGCACCATGTAGCGCGCAAGTGCCTCGCGGGCGGCGCGGCGCGCCTTTCCAGCGTCGCTCTCCAAAAGAACCCACACCTCCGGGCAAAGGAGCTTCCCCGGCCCGAGGATTGCGCGCGCTTTTGCCGTGTGCTCGGCGATCGTGTTGTAGGGATGCGCCCCATCGGCAAGCTCGGCCGAGAGAGCGAGCATCTTGGGGCCGATCGCCGCGAGGATCACGGGCGGCGTCTCGGCCGGAGGCGGTGCGCCGTATGGGGCGCTCTTCATCGCTTCGAGATAGGTGCGCATCATCGAGAGTGGCCGCCCATAGGCGTGGCCTCGCAGCCTTTCGACCGTCGGCCGGTGGGAGACACCGAGACCGAGGAGAAAACGACCTCCCGAAAGCTCGGCCAGCGCCTTCTGCCCGTTCGCCATTGCCATCGCGTCGCGGGCGTAGATATTGGCGATGCCGGTGGCGACGACGAGCTTCTCCGTCCGCGCGAGAAGCCACGCCGAATGGACGAGAGCGTTGCGCCCGCGGCTTTCCGGGAGCCATAGCGCGGCATAGCCCCAGCCTTCGACGCGTTGCGCGAACTCTGCGGCGGCGGCCGCGCTCATCACGTCCATCGAGATCCAAACCCCGAGCCGTCCGAGTTTCATCGTGTTTCCCTCCGCATCCTCTTCGGAGAGTTTGGATCGCGAAAGGGGCGCCGTCCAGCACGCTCGATACCGACAGGCAAAGGAACCCTTGTCCCGCCGCCATTCCGGGGCGATATCAAGCGGCGTTCCATGCCGAGCTTCCGCCTCATCCCCGCCATCGACCTCCTTGGGTTGGACCTCGTCGTCCCGCCTTTCTTGATGCGGGGCGCCGGCGGATGATGAGCCCGCACGGCCGGCCGGTCTCGCTCGGCGCAGCCCCGGCGAAAGGCCGCCTCAAGGCCGAGCTTGGCGCGTTGAAACGTCTTGCCCCTTATCTCTGGCCGCGCGACTGCGTCGATCTGCAGGTGCGGGTCGTCTTGGCGGCCATCTTCCTCATCGCCGGCAAGCTCGCCAACATCTTCGTTCCGTTCCTTTACAAATACGCGGTCAATGCGCTGTCGCCGGCGAAGGGTTCCTCGGGCCTTGTCGTGGTCCCTGTTGCGCTGATCGTCGCTTACGGGCTGGCGCGCGTTTCCTCGCAGGGCTTCAACGAGCTGCGCAACGCCGTCTTCGCCAAGGTGGGCCAGCGCGCGGTACGGCGCCTCACGCTCGCCGCCTTTCGCCATCTTCACACGCTGTCGCTGCGGTTTCACCTCGAGCGCCGCACCGGCGGCCTTGCCCGCGCCATCGACCGCGGCGGGGCGGCGATCGAATTCCTCCTCTCGTTCATGCTGTTCAACGTCGTGCCGACCATTTTCGAGATCCTCATCGCGTGCGCGATCCTGTGGCGGCTCTACGGCTGGCGCTTCGCGGCCCTCACCCTTTCGACGATGCTCCTTTATATCGCTTTCACCTTTGCCGTTACCGATTGGCGCATCCGTTTGCGCCGCGACATGAACGAGCGCAACACGGAGGCCAATACCAGAGCCGTCGACAGCCTGCTCAACTTCGAGACGGTCAAGTATTTTGCCAATGAAGACCATGAAGCCCGCCGCTACGACGAGGCGCTTTCGGGTTACGAGCGCGCCGCGGTCGGCAGCCAAACGAGGCTCGCCTGGCTCAATATCGGCCAGGGCGTCATCATTTCTATGGGGCTCGTCGGCATCATGTTGCTCGCCGCAGAGGGCGTCGGCCAAGGACGGATGACGGTCGGCGATTTTGTCCTCGTCAACGCCTATCTCATTCAGCTTTATACCCCGCTCGGTTTTCTCGGCGTCGTCTATCGCAACATCAAGCAATCTTTGGCCGATCTCGAGCAGATGACGGCGCTCACCGCAATCCGGCCCGAGATCGAAGACGCTCCCGGCGTGCCTGCCGTCGATGTTCAGCGTGGAGCGATAGAATTCCGCGGCGTCCATTTCGGCTACGATCCGCGCCGGCCGATCCTGCGCGATCTCGATTTCGTAGTTCCCGAGGGCACGCGGGTCGCGATCGTCGGTCCAAGCGGCGCCGGCAAATCGACGATTGCGCGCCTCATCTTCCGCTTTTACGACGTCGACCGCGGCGCCATCGAGATCGACGGCGCAAACATCCGCGCGGTGACGCAGGAGAGCCTGCGCCGCTCGCTCGGGGTCGTGCCTCAGGACGCGGTCCTCTTTAACGACACGATCCTCTACAACATCGGTTATGCCCGGCCGGGCGCAAGCCGCGCGGAAATCGAAGAAGCCGCGCGGCTCGCTGCGATCGACGAATTCGTCGCGTCATTGCCCCGCGGCTACGAGACGATCGTGGGCGAGCGCGGATTGAAGCTTTCGGGCGGCGAAAAGCAGCGCGTCGCGATCGCGCGCGTCATCCTGAAGGCGCCGAAAATTCTCATTTTCGACGAGGCCACGTCGGCCCTCGACAGCGTCACCGAGCGGGCGATCCGCGCGAACCTCGCCCCATTTCTCGCCGAGCGCACGACCCTCGTCATCGCCCACAGGCTGTCGAGCGTCCTCGACGCCGACCACATCCTCGTCCTCGATTCCGGCCGGATCGTCGAGCGCGGCCGGCATGAGGAGCTCCTCGCCCGCGGCGGCGTCTACGCAGAGATGTGGGCGCGCCAACAGAAGAAGGCGCGGCGGCAAGCGCCGCTCGCCGCAGAGTGAGCGCGCTTCCGGCGCTCATCGCCGCGATCAGGAACGGCGACCGCAGGGCGCTGGCGCGCGCCATCACCCTTCTCGAATCGACGCGTCCCGATCACCGCGCTGAGGCCGAGACGCTCATCGAAGCGCTCCAGCCTTTTGCGGGAGGATCGGTGCGGATCGGCGTTTCGGGACCTCCCGGCGCCGGCAAATCGACCTTTATCGAGGCCTTCGGACAGGCGGGCCTCGAACGCGGGCGGCGGATCGCGGTTCTCGCCGTCGATCCGGGTTCGAAACGCCAAGGCGGCGCGATCCTCGGCGACAAGACGCGGATGGCTCGCCTTACGCGCTCACCCGCCGCGTTTATTCGGCCCTCCTCGGCCGCCGGCAGCGAAGGCGGCGTCGCGCGACGAACGCGCGAGGCGATCTTTCTCTGCGAGGCCGCCGGGTTCGATGCGGTTCTGGTCGAGACGGTCGGCGCCGGGCAAAGCGAGACCGCGGTCGCCGAAATGGTCGATATGGTGATCCTCGTCATTCCTCCCGCCGGAGGGGACGAGTTGCAAGGCTTGAAGCGCGGCATCGTCGAGCTCTCGGACCTCGTTCTCATCAACAAAGCCGACGGCGAGCTTCTGCCTCTCGCGCGCCGCGCCGAGGCCGAATACAAGAGCGCGCTTTCTCTCCTGCGCCCGCGGAGCGCGGGATGGCACGCCCCGGTGCGTGCGGTCTCGGCTCTCGAAGGCACCGGGATCGCCGAGGTCTGGGAGGATGTGGAACGCTTCCGCGCCGCCCGGCAAGCCTCGGGCCTCTGGGTGCGGCATCGCGCGGAGCAGGCGCGCTCTGCGCTCTGGTCCGAGATCGACGAGACCCTCATCCGGCAATTTCGCGACGCCCCCCGCGTCGCCCGCCGTCTCGGCGACGTCGAAGCGGAGGTGGTTCAAGGCAAGAAAAGCCCGAGGGCCGCCGCCCGCGCCCTCATCGCGCTCTTTTTGGGAGAAAGCCCCGACTGACCTCGCGGTCAGGCGCGAAGCGCCGGGATGCGCCGGCCGACCCAATGGGGACGCGGAAGGATCGCGTGGGCGGTCGCCGCCGCGGATACGCGCTCCAGGGCCTCGGCCGGGAAAGGGGCGACGCGCCGGATTGAAAGGTCCACGTGAAGAATGAGGAGCTCCTGCATCGCCGCGCTCTCGCCGCTGCCGGAGTGGCGCATCTCGTGCGCGAGATGGAGGCGCTTCCTGTCCGAGCCGAGGATCTGGCTTTTGACGCGCACGCGGTCGCCGAGAAAAAGCTCGCGGCGGTAGAGGGTGTGCATTTCGGCGACGAATATCCCGAAGTCCGTCCGCTCCTTGTATTGGCGCCCGATGTCGATCGCATCGAAAAGAGCATCAGTCGCGAAATCGAACAGCACCACGTAATAGGCAAGGTTCATATGGCCGTTGATATCGATCCACTCCGCGCGGACCTCGCCCTCGAAGCGGTCGAACGGTGCGGGAAAGCTCATCCCTGCGGGCGGACCGCGGAAAGAATCGCGATCGGATAGGAGTACAGGATCCTCCGGCCCTCGCAACGCACCGGGATTCCAAGCCGCTCATCCTTGGCGGAAGCCTCAAAGATCGCGCGGATCTCCTTCCCGTCCTTCGGCTTCGGAAAGGAGCGGGCGAGGAGGTTTTCGACCGCGTCCGAGAGTGCATAAAAGCTCTCTCGCGGCAAGCCCAGGCCGGCCGCAAGGAAGAGACCTCGATGCTCGCGGAGAGAGAGCGCACGGACGTGCGAGGGATCGCGCAGTCGTTCGAGGCGGTTGAATTCCGCCGCTTTCCTCGGATCTTCCGAGACGACGGTATCGACTACCACGACGCGCCCACCCGGCGCGCAGACCCGCGCCATCTCGCCGAGAACGGCGGCGGGATCGGGGAAGTGATGAAAGGAAAACCGCGTCGCCACGATCGTGAAGCTTTCTGCGGCGAACGGGAGCGCGCGCGCATCCCCCTCCTGCCAAGCGAGGTTCTTGAGGCCCTTTTCCGCGGCAACTCGTCTCCCTTCGGTAAGCATCGCGGGCGTCATGTCGATGCCGACGGCCTCGCGGACAAAAGGAGCGAAGGCGCAGGCGACTATGCCGCCGCCGCAAGCGACATCGAGAAAGCGGTCGTCTGCCGAGGGCGCCGCGGCATCGCGGATCATCTTGAGCGCCTTCTCGTCGGTGATCGGCGGGGCGGCGCTGAAAAGCTTCGCCTGGCGGGTGAACTGGTCGAGGATCAGCTCGTCATGATTTTCTTGCGGCATGTTCTCCTCAGCCTATCGAAGGACCGGCGGGTCGCTGGAGAAAACTAAGCCGCCAAGCTTGCCGCGAGCAAGCTTTGGCAGCGAAAGGCGGCGTGCGACCGTCGGCCGTCTTGACGGCGAGGAAAGCGCGGCCTAGAAGGCTCTGTTGTGCGCGGCCTTCCTCTTCGGGCGCGCGGCGTCCAGAGAGAACGAGGATCGAGGCGGGCATGGCGAAGAGATGCGCGGTGACCGGCAAAGGCGTCCAGGTCGGAAACAACGTCAGTCATGCCAACAACAAGACGAAACGCCGCTTCCTGCCCAACCTGCAGAATTTGCGCCTGCTCTCGCCGGCGCTCGGATCGGTCCGGATGCGTCTCTCCGCCGCCGCCATCCGCACGATCGAGCACAAGGGCGGCCTCGACGGCTTTTTGCGCGACACGCCTTCGCACAAGCTCTCTCCAGAGCTGCGCCGCCTGAAACGCCGGATCGAGCAGGCGCGCTCGGGCTGACGCCACGCCGCGAGACCGCTCTCCGCCCCGCTGCCACGCCGCGATGGGCGGTATGCGGGCGCGCTTTTTCCTCCTCCTTGCCGGTCTCTGGCTTTCGCTTCTCGCCGTTCCGGCTTTCGCCAAGCTCCCCTATCGGACGCGGATCGTCGGCGCGAAACCGGAGCGTCTCAGCAACCTCTTAAACCAGGTTTCGGAACTGAAGGCGCTCGAAAAGCGGCCGCCTCACTCGAAAGAAGCGCTCAAGCGCCGTGCCGAACACGATCTCGACCTTTTGAAAGAGGCCGCTTCGAGCCTCGGCTATTGGGGCGCCCATTTCAGCACCAGTTTCAATTTTTCCGCCCATCCGGCGGTGGTGACCGTGAGGGTCGCGCCAGGGCCGCTCTACCACGTAAAGACGCTCGGCATTCTTGGACCGCAGGGACGCCCGCTTTCCATTCCGAGGCCCAAAGGCGCGCCGCCTTTGCCGTTAAAACCCGGCGACCCGGCGCGCACGGCGCCGGTCGTGGCGATGGGAGAGGCGCTCATCGAACGGCTCAAAGAGGAAGGCCGCCCCTTCGCCAAGATCCTTCGCCGCCGGGTCGTCATCGACAAAGGGACGCTTTCAATGACGGTGCGCTGGAGGCTCGATCCCGGCCCCGTCCTGCGCTTCGGGGCGGTCACTGTGAAAGGACTCAAAACGCTGGCGAAGGGTTACGTCGAGCGGCGCGTGCGCTGGCGCCGCGGCGCCCTTTACGACATTCGCAAGGTCGCGGCGACGCGTCGGGCCTTGATCGCCAGCGATCTCTTCAGCATGGTGCTCATAACCCCCTCCCGCGTTCCCGGTCATCCGCATGAAGCCGCGATGACGATCGCCCTTTCCGAGAGCGCCCCGCACACGGTCGGGGCGGGGATCGCGTATAACACGAATGTAGGCGCGGGCGTCCGGCTCTTCTGGGAGGATCGCAACCTGTTCGGCCATGCCGAAGATTTGAGGCTTTCCGGGGAATTCGGGCAACAGATCAAAGGCGCCTCCGCCAATTTCCGCCGCCCCGATTTTCTTGCGAGCGACCAGGACCTTCTCGCGGTCGCCAAGATCGAGGACGAGACGCCGATCGCCTATCACAGCAGGAGGGCAGAGGCGTCCTCCGGGCTCGAGCGCCGTTTCGGCCGCTTCTTCACCGGCGGCGCCGCGTTGAGCGTGGAGAAGGCGAACGTCGTCCAGCTCGCCGACCTTTCTCTCATCACGCCGAGCGAGCGCACGCAGCATTATGCGCTCATCGGCCTTCCCCTCTACGTCAAATACGACTCGACCAACAGCCTCCTCAATCCGACCCGCGGCTTGCGCGCAGAGTTTGCGACGACGCCTTACGAGAGTTTTTCCGGCTCCCATCTGGCTTTCGTCTCGAATTGGGCCTCCCTCAGCACCTATCGGCGGCTCGACAGCCGCGGCCGGTGGGTGTTCGCGGTGCGCGGCGCGGTTGCGTCGATCGAGGGAGAGCCGTCGTTGCTCTCGATCCCGGCGGACAAGCGCGTCTACGTCGGCGGCGGCGGTTCGATCCGGGCCTACGGCTACGAGATGGCGGGGCCGCTCGACAGCGAAGGCAGACCCATCGGCGGCAAATCGAGCCTTGCCGTGGACCTCGAACTCAGGATCAGGATCACCAGAGATTTCGGCATCGTGCCCTTTATCGATGCGGGCAGCTATTACGAGAAAAGCGTGCCGCAGCTCACTGAGAGGGTGTTTTACGGACCCGGTCTCGGCTTTCGCTATTACACGGCGTTCGGTCCCGTGCGCCTCGATATTGCCACTCCGCTCGACCGGCGCCACCCCGATGCGCCGATCCAGTTTTATATCAGTATCGGGCAGGCGTTCTGATGCGCCGTGCCCGCCATCTTCTCTGGGCGCTCGCGGCATTTGCCGCCTTTGTCGCCGCCGCACTCTCCGCGGCCTTTCTTCTCGCTCAAACCTCGTTTGCGAAGGCTTGGATCGCGCGCGAAGCCGGGCGCCTCGCGAGCCGTCCGGGCTTTTCCCTTGCGATCGAGCATTTGCAGGGGCTGGTCCCCTTCCGCATGACCGCGAAGCGGATCGCGATCCGCGACGCCGAAGGGACGTGGCTCAGCGCCTCCGGCGTCGCCATCGATCTTTCCGCAAAGGCTCTTCTCTTCGGCCGCGGGCGGATCCGCCTCCTCACAGTGAAAGAGCTGAGGATCGCGCGACTTCCCTCCTCCGCTTCCGGCCGCACCGGCGGCCGCTTCGCGCTTCCCGTCCTGCCGATCGCCTTGAGCGTCGATCGCCTGAAAATGGCGCGGCTCGTCCTCGCTGCGCCGGTCTTGGGGGAACGCGTCGCCGCGACGCTTTCCGGGCACGCCCAGTGGCACGCCCGGACGGCGCTTCTTGCGCTTGATCTGCACCGCACCGACGGCGTTCCCGGCGGGCTCTCTCTTTCGCTCGCTCTCTCGCGTTCGATCCTCTCCCTCCATCTGGCGGCGAAGGAGCCGACCGGGATCCTCATCGATCGCCTTTTCTCGCGAACGGATCACCCGCCCTTCACGCTTTCTCTCGAAGGCGTCGGCCCGATCGATCGTTGGCAGGGGCGACTGCTGGCGTCCGCGGGGAGCGTCGCGGATCTCTCCGCCCGCATCAAGCTTTCCTTGGCCGCCCGCAAGGACCTTTCGATCGCAGGCGAGGCCTCTCTCGCCCCGCTCCTGCCGCCGCAGGTCCGCCCCCTCGTCGGCAAGCGGGTCGCGTTCCATGTTGCCGCAAGCTTTGGATCTCGGATCACCATTGAACGTCTCGCCATCGATTGCGCTTCGGGGCAGATCACGGGAAAGGGAATTTTCGGCGCCCGGCGACGAAAGTTGCGCGCCGAGATCGCGGCGCTTGTGCCGAACCTTTCTCCGCTCGGCAAGCTCATCGGCTTGCAGGCGGCGGGCAGCGGAAGGCTCCGAGCAAAGATCGATGGGACGCTGTCGCAACCCCGGCTGACGGCAACTCTCGGGATGAACGCTCTCTCGCTTGCCGGAGCCGGGGCGCGGAAGGTCTTTGCAAGGCTCGAAGCCGAGCCCGAAAGCGTGGACGGAAAGCGGCAGTTCACCATGACGGCCGAGGGTCAGATCCGCGGTCTCTCGCTGCCTTATGGGCAAACGCTGCCGCCCGAACTTTCCGGCCCCGTCACCTGGTCTCTCGCGGCTCGGGCCACGCGCAAGGGTGAGGAGGTTCGACTAACACGGTTCTTTGCTTCGGGCCTAGGAGGCGAATGGACCGGGTCCGGCCGTCTCTATGGAGAAGGGCGCCGGCTCGAAACCCGCCTGATCTTCTGGGCGCCGCATCTTGCGAAGTTTTCCGCCCTGGTCCGCCGCCCGCTTGCGGGGTCGATGCTGCTCGAAGCGCGAGTCGAGGGGGAGCCCACGGGCGGCTTATCGATCGCCTTCGAAGGGAGAGGGAGCGAGGTCAAAACCGCAATCCCCCAGCTCGACGCGCTTCTCGGCGGCAAGCTTCAGTTTGTCGGCTCGGCAGAGCGCCAATCCTCAGGTCTCTTTCGCCTCGATCGGCTGACGGTCGCTGCGGCAGATGCCGGTCTTTCCGCGTCGGCAAAAGAGGGTCCGGGCGCGCGGCTCCTCGCCTCGGTTCTTTTTTCCGTGCCGCGTCTGGGGCCGCTCGGCACAGCGCTCGGTGTGCCGCTCAAAGGCGCGTTCAGCGGTAGCGCGAGGCTACAAGGGCCGCTCGACCGGATCGCCCTCAAAAGCGGGTGGAGCGCCGATGGGATCGACGGGACGCTCGCCCTCATTTTGAAGCCCCCCGGCCCAGGCCGCGATCGGCTGGCGCTCCAGAGCGTGCGTCTCACCGCCCCCGGGAGCAAGCTCGAAGGAAACCTTCAACTCTCGCTTCAGAGCCGTCTCTTTCAAGGGAAGGTCGAGGGGGAAGTGGCCGATTTGAAGCCCTGGTCCTCTCTCCTGGGCGTCGCCCTTCAGGGCGGCCTTGCCTTGCGGGCAGAGTTTGCGCCGCAACGCGAGGAGGAGGTTCGCCTTCGTGCCGAGGGCCAAGACCTGCGCGCCGGCTCCTGGAGCCTCGGACGACTTTCGCTTACCGCGCAAATTGCCGATTTGTTCGAGGCGCCCAGAGGGAAAGCCGGCCTCAGCCTCGCCGCAGTTCGATCCGGCCCCTGGAACGTCTCCACTTTTTCCTTGAACCTGGCGAGCGTCCGCGCCGGAGATTTTGCTTTTCAAGGCGCGCTGAGCGGCCGCAGCGCGGCGTTCTCCCTCGCCGGCCGGTTGCGCATCGCGAAGGGCCGCGAGGAGTTGCACCTCAAGCGCCTCGACGGCGTTCTCGCAAAAGAGACGGTGCATCTCGCCCGCGCCCTCGCTCTCTCCCGGCGCGGCGCCGATCTCGCGCTCGAAGGCCTCGATTTGCGGCTGGGGTCGGGCCGCATCGAAGGGAATGGGACCGTTCGCGGAAATCGTCTCTCGTTGCGGCTGAAGGCGGCCGATCTGCCGATCGCCCCGCTCGCCCGCTTTGCAGGTTTCGGCGGTGTCGCCGGCGCCGCCTCCCTCGAAGCGAGTTTGGGAGGAAGCATCGATGCGCCGCGCGGGCACGCGGTGTTGCGCGTGAGTGGGCTCAAGGCTCGCCTTGCGGGACGAACTTCGGCCTTCTCCGGCGGCGGAGTGCGCCTCGAAGGCAGTTGGGATGGGCGGAGGGTTGATATCACGGGGCAGATCGGAGGACTTGAGGGAGACCACATCGGCTTTCGCGGCTCGCTGCCCCTTCTCCTGTCGCGCGCTCCGCTTTCCCTCTCGATGCCGGCCGAAGGCTCGCTGCGGCTGAAGGTCAAGGGCGCCGGCGATCTCGCTCATGTCGAAGGGTTCCTCCCGCTCGGCGAAGGGAGCCTTTCCGGCCATTATGCGGTCGATCTCGCGGCTTCGGGGACGCTCGATCACCCTCTTGCTTCCGGCCGCGTGACGCTCAGCCGAGCGCGCTATGAGAATTTCACGACGGGCGCCGTTTTGGAGGACATCAACGCCGACCTCACAGGCGATCGCGAGCGCATGACGTTACGGTCGTTCTCCGCCCGAGACGGCGAGAAAGGACGCGTCAACGCCTCGGGCAGCATCCTCCTCTCCGGCGGCGCACGCGCGGACCTCACCGCAACCCTCAGCAATTTTCGGGTCGCTCAGCGCGAGGAAGCAACCGCCGCGGTGAGCGGCAAAGTGCGGATCGAGGGTCCGCTTGCGTCGCCGAAAATTGCGGCCGATCTCGTCTCCGACGGCGTCGAACTGCAAGTGCCGAAAGAGCTGCCCCCTTCGATTGTCCATCTCAAGGTAACCGTGATCGACAGCAAGACCGGGACGGGTCCACCGCCGGCAAAAAAGTCGGCGCCCGTTCTGCCGGCAACGCTCGATCTCAAGATCACCCTTCCGGGGCGCGTTTTCGTGCACGGTCGCGGGCTCGACAGCGAATGGCGCGGAAGGCTCGTCGTCGCCGGGACAAGCGCCGAGCCTCGAATGAGCGGCTTCCTCTCCGTCATTCGCGGCAATTTTTCTTTTCTCGGCAAGAGCTTTCGCATCGAAACCGGAAGGATCTCTTTTGCCGGCGGGCTCAAGACAAACCCGATCCTCGACGTTCTGGCGACGGCGAGCACTTCCAGCATCACCGCCGAAGTCCACATCCGAGGACCCATCTCGGCGCCGCAGGTCACCCTCTCCTCGACGCCTTCCCTGCCCCAGGACGAGATCCTGTCGCAGGTGCTGTTCGGCCAGGGCCTCGGCCAGATTTCGGCCGCGCAGGGTTTGGAGCTTGCACAGGCAGCGGCGGCACTTGCGGGCAAGGGCCCCAACGTCCTCGATCGCTTGCGCGGCGGGCTCGGTCTCGACTGGCTGCGCTTCGGCGGGGCGTCGAATGCCGACGCGATCCTCAATCCCGTGCCGACAGCGCCGACGCAGGCCGGCGCAACCGCGGTCAGCGGCGGCAAGTACATCGGCGAAGGCATCTCGGTCGGGGTCACCCAAGGCCTCTCGCCGCCGACCAGCAAGGTGACCGTCGGCATCGACCTTCGCCCGCACCTATCGGTCGAAACCGAGCTTGGCACCGATCGCGGGAGCGGGATCGGTCTCTTTTACAAATACAATTACTGAGAGATCCTGCCGTGCCCGGCGGGCTTATTCGCTTGAGGCGCCGGAAAGCTCTGAGCGTTGGTATAATATACATAGAGTATTTGCGTCAATCAAGATAATACAGTTATGAGTCGGAAAACCGCGCGTATGGTGTCGAAATAGCTTCACCTCAGGAACGGCAGCAAATGCCGCCTTGTGGAGGAGCGCCGGGCAGGCATAACGTG
>JAKAOO010000088.1 GCA_021812165.1 Pseudomonadota bacterium
ATCTATGCCGAAATTTTCGACAAGGCGGGGTGGAACAAGGAGCGGATCCGGCAGGCGATGTTTGCGAAGGGACGCATGCCCTTCGAAAAGATCATGCTCGCCAAGGAAAAGAAGGCGATGGCCTTGTCCCATCCCGAGCTCATGTGGCTCTGGGAGAGCCCCGAGACGATGGTGCCGGTGGTCGAGGACCCGGAATGTTACGAGATCGTCGTTGTCGGCGGCGGCGCGGGGCGCGGCGCGTTCTTCTGGGGCGGGGGTCAGCCACAGACCAAGGCGATTGCGGGGTAGTGCGGCGGACCAGAAATTGGCAATATCATTCCCGCCCGGTCATTGCGAGGAGCCCGCAGAGCGACGAAGCAATCTCTTGCAATTCCAGAGACGTGGCGCACGAGATTGCGTCGCTCCGCTCGCAATGACCGGGTGATATTTATCTGGCGAATTTGCGGGACCGGGGACCAGAAGGAGATGAGGGTGGCAAAGGACGCGCTCGCCGAGTTTGTCGTCAACGAGGCCAAAGCTTTTGTCGTCTCGGACGGCGGCGAGGTCGAGCTGATCGGCGTCGAGGGCGCCACGGCCTCGGTGCGCTACAAGAAAGGACACAATCCGCATTGCGCCGAGTGCGTCCTCTCGGCGGACGCCTTGCGCGACTTCCTTGCCGAGATGTTCAGCGAGAAGGCGCCGCACATCACCCGCGTCGAGGTCGAGGTCGTCGGCTGAGAGGCGCGGCTTTGCTGTTG
The DNA here is from genome assembly GCA_021812165.1 of Pseudomonadota bacterium. GTDB lineage: Bacteria > Pseudomonadota > Alphaproteobacteria > ATCC43930 > CGMCC-115725 > AP-15. Next base: position 738 of record JAKAOO010000088.1, read on the forward strand.
CGGCTTTGCTTGACCCGCCGCCGCGACCGGCCGATACTCTTGCCATGACCATGGCCGGCTGCCGCGTGACGGCGCCGATTCGCCTCACCGAACTCGCGCATGGCGGCGGCTGCGGCTGCAAGCTGTCGCCGGCCGTGCTCAGGGAAATCCTCGCCGAGGCGCCGCTCGCCGCCGGCTACGCCGATCTCCTCGTCGGCACCGAGAGCGGCGACGACGCTGCGGTCTACCGCATCAACGACCGCCAGGCCGTCGTTGCGACCACCGATTTTTTCATGCCGATCGTCGACGATCCCTTCGAGTTCGGGCGGATCGCCGCGACCAACGCCCTCTCCGACATTTACGCGATGGGCGGGGCGCCGATCCTGGCGCTTGCGATCCTCGGCATGCCGGTCGAGAAGCTCCCGATCGAGGTGGTGCGGCGGATCGTCGCCGGAGGCGCCGCCGTCTGCGCCACGGCCCGGATTCCGGTCGCCGGCGGCCATTCGATCGATTCGCCGGAGCCGATCTACGGCCTCGCCGCGATCGGGCTCGTCGACCCGAATCGGGTCTTGCGCAACGACAGGGCACAGGCGGGCGACCGCCTCGTCCTGACGAAGCCTCTCGGCATCGGCATCTTCAGCGCCGCCTTGAAACGCGGCGAACTCGACGAGGCTTCCTATCGCGAGATGCTCGCCGCGACGACGCAATTGAACCTCCTCGGCATGGAGCTGCCCGAGTTTGCGGGCGTCCACTCGGTAACCGACGTCACCGGTTTCGCCCTTTTGGGCCATGCTCTGGAGATGTGCCGCGGCGCCTCGCTCGGCGCGCGAATCGAGATGGCGGCGTTGCCGATCTTCCCTGCGGCGGCTCGGCTTGCCGAAAGCGGCATCGCGACCGGCGCCTCGCGGCGCAACTGGGCGAGCTACGGCGCGGAAGTGGACCTGCCGCCGGGCCTGCCGGAATGGCGCAGGAACCTGCTCAGCGATCCGCAGACGAGCGGCGGGTTGCTCATCGCTTGCGACCCCGCGACCGCCCCTTCGCTCGTCGCGCTGGCGCGCCGGCGCGGCTTTGCCGCCGCGGCCGACATCGGCGAATTCACCGCGGGACCGCCGCGCGTCCGCGTCGCCTGACGCCGACACGCATGGCGGCGACGGCGCAGGCTGCCTCGCCCGAGGACCGGAACCGGCCGACTCCTCGATCGAGATCGGTCGCCAGTATTTGCGTGCCGTCACAATAGGGCGGACAACCCCTCCTTCCCGACTGCCGGAGTGGCTGGGACCGTTCTTTCAATAGACACCCGGCAGCCCACAAGCGATCAGCTCCTGATACGGGAAGCGGTAGAACGATTCGAACCCGGCGTCGGTGACGACGCCACAGTTCTCGATTTTGACGCCGTCCTTCGCCCAACGGTCGCCGAGCCAGGTAAAGCACCCGCACTCGGCGGCAAAGGTCATGTTCTTTTCCAGCATCACCGCCGGGAAGCCGTAGCCGAGGTTGGCCGTCGTTCCGGGAACGGTGGCGCCGGGATCGCCCGACCTGAGGCCGATCAAATGACACACCGTGCCGAAGTAATGGCGGCCGGGCTGCGGCCACCGGGTCTCGCGTCCCCAGCCTCCCGGGAAGTCCCCCCGCTTCAGCCAGTTCCGCTGCACCTCATCGGTGGTGAGGCCGGGCTTGATCGATTCCATGAGCGCGACGAGCCCGTCACGCGCGGCCTTGTAGACCTCTTTCTGGAATTCCGTCGGCTTATCTCCGACGCAATAGGTCCGGTAGTAGCAGGTGCGGTATCCCTGAAAGCCGACGCCGTTGATATCGATGACGACAAGATCGCCGGGCCTTACGACCCTGTCGGTCGGCATGTTCGGCACGCCGTAGCCCGAGCGCTCGCCGGTGCATACGACAAAGCTCGGTCCTTCGAGCTCGTCCGCTCCGAGTTTGTAGCAGGCGTTTGCCGCGACGCCGGCGATCTCGAACTCGGTCATACCGGGGCGCAAGGCTCTGGCGACTTCCCAATGCGCGCTGTCGACGATGACGCCGGCCCGCCTCAGGCAGTGGATCTCGTCCTGCGTCTTGACCCGCACCGCATCGCACAGCGCAGCGTTGCCGTCGCAAACCCTGATCCCGGCGCGCTTCATGGCCTCGATCAGGGTGTAGTTGGCGATGTCGATGCCGCACGGCCTGTCGAGTTTCCCGTGCCTGACGAGAAGGGCCTTGATTTCCGCGGCCATTTTTTCCATCTCGCCGACCATGAATTGCGGATGCTCGGAAAAGCCCGCCATGAGCTGGTTTGCCTTGGCCGTCTCCAGAACCATCTTTCCTTCAAACCAAGGCATGCGCAGCTGTTCCCAGTGACCGTTCATATGGTCGATCGGCACATAGGGAAAGCCTTCTCCTTCAACCAGAACCACAAAATGACCGAGGCGCCGCCGCGCATATTGATGGAAAGAGTAATAACCCAGGTACCGGTGGTAATCGTAGTCGAATACGACCACGGCTCCGAGACCGTTCTTCTTGAGCGAAGCCTGCGCCCTTTCGATCCGTTCTCTGCGCATGCGATCCGGATCGTAAGGACGGGCTTCGAAATCGACCGGGAAGGGTCCGTGTTGCATGGCATGTTCCTCCTTCTAGGGTTGAGGCGCGGGCATTGGATCGTTTTGCTTGCGTCAGCCGGCGGTCGCCGGAGGATTGCCGGCGGGCCGCGCGGCGCCGATCTCCTTGCCGCGCGTCGCCGTCCGCACGAGACCGGTGGTTTCGAGGATCCCGATCGCCTCGCTCGACAGGGTCTTTCGATGGATGGCTTTCAACTGGTGCGTCACGCCTTTCTCATCCATGCGCGATGAGGCCGCCATCGACGTAGAGAGTGTGACCGGTGACGAAATCGGAAGCGGGCGAGGCGAGATAAAGGGCGGCAACGCCGACATCGTGCGGTTCGGCGATGCGCCCCAAGGGAATGCGGCTCACCATCCGTTCCAGGAACTCGCCCTGGAGGAGCTGGGCGCGGCTCGGCGTCGCCACCGCGGTCGGCGCGAGCACGTTCACTCGTATCCCATCAGAGGCCCATTCGACGGCAAGCGACTCCGAAAGATGGAGGATGCCCGCCTTGACGCCTCCATAGACGGCGCGGCCCGAAACCGTCGCCCGGCCAATCGTCGAGCCGAGATTGATGATCTTGCCGTAACCCTGCCGGCGCATGATCCCGCCGAGGATCTGGCAACAGAAGAAAAGCCCTTTGAAGCCGATCTCGATCGTCTTGTCCCAGTCCTCTTCGCTCATCTCCCAGGCGGGCTTGGTGACGGCGTAGCCCGCGCTGTTTACGAGAATGTCGAGCCGCTCGAAGCGTTCGACGACAAAGGCCTTCACGCGCTCGATCTCGTGCAATCGGGTGAGGTCGGCGGTGCAGACCTCTCCGCGCCGCCCGAAAGCGGCGATCTGCGAGACGGTGTCGGCAAGAGCGTCGCTGCGCCGGCCGCATGCCACGATATCGGCTCCCGCTTGCGCGAGCGCGAGCGCGATGCCCCGTCCGAGGCCTTCGCTGGCCCCGGTGACGAGCGCCACGCGACCGGAAAGACTGAATTCCTTCAAAATGTTGGTCATGAGCCGCCGACTCTCCGCAGGCGCCCGATCGGATGATCCGGAACCCTGCGCATCAGGCTATCAGACCGAGTCGTCCGCAAATTGATCGGGATCAATGTGACGGGGGCTCCAAGGGGCACCGTTTTGCCCTGCGATGCGGCATCGGCCGCTCACTCTACGTGTTCCCGCGGGGTCGGGAGGAAGGAGACGCCATGCCGGAATTCGGAACGATGGGAGTCGATTGGGAGGAACGGGTCGATTTCGACCGGCTCCGCCGCGAGCGGCTGCAAAAGGCAAGAGAGGCGCTCGACGAATCCGATCTCGATGCGCTCTTCGTCTTCGCGCTCGAAGATGTCCGGTATCTCACCGGGTTCCGCACCCACCTCGGTCCGACCTCGATCCTCGGCCTCGCCTGCGCAGTTCTGCCGAGAGGCGGAGATCCGACCCTCTTTACCGGGGATATCGTTCATGCGCGGGCGCGCATGCCTTGGATGCGCAAGGACGACATCCTCGGACGGCCCAACGTGCGGACCGAGGGAGGCACCCGGATGTGGGCCGAGCAAGTCAAGTCCAAGTTCGGCAAGCTTGTCGAGGGCAAGATCGGGATCGATCTCATGACCTTCGGCCTTTCGGAGTGGCTGCGCAGCGCATTCCCGAAGGCCGAGTTCGCCGACGGCAGGGAGGTTCTCGGCCGGGCGAAGATCATCAAGACCCGGGACGAGATCGAGTGCCAGAAGATCGCCAACATCATCACCGAGGCGGGCTTCCAGGCTCTCTTGGACAATCTGAAGCCGGGGGTCAGAGAATGCGAACTCCTGGCGATCGCTTGGCACAAATTCACCGAACTCGGCAGCGAATGGAGCCAATGCGCCAACATCGTCTGCTCCGGTCCCTATACGGCACCCTACCGGCGCTTCACCTCGGACCGGGTGATGCGCGAAGGCGACATGGTGATCGTCGACATCGGCGCCTGCTTCAACGGCTACTGGGGCGATTTCACCCGCACCTTCGTCTGCGGCAACGTGCGGCCGACCAAAGAGCAGATCGCGCTCCATCAGGAAAGCTACGACACCCTCTTCAACGCCTGCGCCGAGGCGGTCACGGGCAAGACCAACGCCGACATTGCCAAACACCTCAATGATCCTCGGGAGAACCCCAATTCCGACGGCCTTTCGAGCGGGCACGGCGCCGGGGTCAACCCGTGGGAGCCGCCTTGGGTCACCCATCTGACGGCCGAATCCACCCTGCCGTTGCAGCCGGGGATGCTGTTCAGCATCGAGCCCTATGCCGGCAAGCCTGGCATCGGCGGCTTCCGCCTCGAAAACCAGGTCTTTGTCGGCGAGAAGGAGCCGGACATCTTTACGACATTGAGCTTTGATGAACGGCTCCTGCGCGACGTTCATCCTCTCGACAGGACGACGGGGCGCAAGATCCGCTTCGCGTCCTGACGCGTTGAGGCGGGGGCGCTGCGCGACCGGCTCGCGGCAGTCCGGCAAACCCTGAGCGCGGATTTGGCGATCCCCGCCGTTCGCCCCCATGAGAGCCCGTGCGCCTTCCGAGAGGAGTGTCGTCAAGTCCGGCGAGCATGGCCTCGGGGGCGCAACCGCCAACGTTGCAGCCTCGACAAAAGAGCCCGATCGGGGTCTTTTTCCGGATGAAGCGGGACGAGACCGGCATGCCGCAAAGCGACAACGCACTTCTGACGGATCTCTATCAACTCAACATGATGGCCGCCTATCTCGAACACGGTATGACCGAGACTGCGGCCTTCGAACTGTTCGTGCGCAAGCTGCCGGAACGGCGCGGCTTTCTGATGGCCGCGGGTCTTGAACGGGCGTTGGATTTTCTGGAGCGCGTCACCTTCACGCCGGAGGACATCGAAAAGGTTCGCGGGCTCGGCAAGTTTTCCGACCGATTTTTCGAGTATCTCCGATCGTTCCGCTTCGGCGGCGACGTTGATGCGATGGCGGAGGGGACGGTCTTTTTTCCCGACGAGCCGATCCTGCGGGTGATCGCCCCCCTGCCCGAGGCGCAGTATGTCGAGACCCGCCTCGTCAACCTGCTGCATTTTCAGACGGTCATCGCCTCCAAAGCGGCGCGCATGGTGCTCGCCGCTGCGCCGGGGCGGCCGCTCATCGATTATGGCTTGCGCCGGGCGCACGGCGCCGAGGCCGGGATGCTTGCCGCGCGGGCCGCCTCTATCGCCGGTTTCGGCGGCACGGCGACGGTCGCCGCCGGGCTCGAATTCGGCATCCCGGTCTACGGCACGATGGCGCATTCCTTCGTCGAGGCGCATGAGGATGAAAGCCTCGCCTTCGAGCATTTCGCCCGCTCGCACTCCGAAGGCCTCGTGCTCGTGATCGACACCTACGACACCGAGCGCGCCGCGGGCCGGGTCGTTGCCCTCGCTCGCCGCCTCAAGGCCGAAGGCATCGCGGTTTCGGGCGTTCGCATCGACAGCGGCGATCTCGGGGAAGAAGCGCGGCGGGTCCGCCAAATTCTCGACGCAGGCGGTTTGCGCGACGTGAAGATCATCGCGAGCGGCGGCATCGATGAGGACGTTTTGCTGGCGCTCTCGCAGCAGGGCGCGCCGATCGATTCCTATGGCATCGGCACCAGCCTCACGACTGCCTCCGACGCGCCGGCCCTCGATTGCGCCTACAAGCTTCAGGAATATGCGGGAGTGCCGCGGCGCAAGCGCTCGGAAGGCAAGGCGACATGGCCGGGACGCAAGCAGGTCTGGCGATGGTACGACAAGAGCGGGAGAATGGCGCGCGACCTGGTCTCGCTCGAAGGCGAAACGCATCGGGCTGAAGCGCTGCTGCGCCCGGTCATGCGGCAGGGCCGCCGCTTCGACGGCCTACCGGATATGGCCGCGTGCCGGAACCATGCGAAGACGCAACTGGCGCGCCTTCCGCTTCCGTTGGCGCAATTGAAGACGGCACGCCATCCAGTTGAAATCGCAGCGGGTTTGCGGGAATTGGCGGAACGCCTCGATCGCCGAACGGGCGCCGGCGAGGGCGCGTGACGATCGCGAGAGCCCGCAAGCGACAGCGCAGCGCAGCGCATCCGCCTGCAAACGAAAGGGTCGGCATCGACGGCAAAGTGTCGTTCCTTGATTCGCCGGCCTTGATTCGCCGGCCGCCTTGACCGAGGCCGCGACCGCGATTGCTCGGCGAGCTCACTTGCGACAGGTCAATGCGGGAGACCGGCTCCAGGCTTCACATGGCCCAGGGCTCGGCACTTGAAAGCCGATGGACGAGATCGCGGAGCACGTCTGGCGCACGAAATATCGCTACGCTGAAGACGGCGTCGTTCACGAGCGCAGCATCGAGGACACGTGGCGCCGCGTTTCCCGGGCGATCGCCGCCGTCGAGCCGCACGACCGAGAGAGGTGGGAAAGGCGTTTTTTCGACATCCTCGACGGGTACAAATTCCTGCCCGGCGGGCGGATCCTGGCGGGCGCCGGCACCAGCAGGCAGGTGACGCTGTTCAACTGCTTCGTCATGGGCACGATCGAGGACTCCCTGTCGGGCATCCTGCGTGCCCTCAGTGAGGGCGCCCTGACGCTGCAACAGGGCGGCGGCGTCGGCTACGATTTCTCGACCTTGCGGCCGAAGGGAATGCGCGCGAAAGGCGTCGGCGCCATTGCCTCCGGCCCGGTGTCGTTCATGGCGGTCTGGGATGCGCTCAGCGACACGCTGATGGCGACGAGCCCGCGCCGCGCGGCAATCATGGGCAGCATGCGCTGCGACCATCCAGACATCGAGGCGTTCGTTGCCGCCAAGCGCGAGGCGGGTCGGTTGCGTCATTTCAACCTGTCGGTCGAGATTACTGACGCGTTCATGGCGGCAATGCGCGGCGATGCCGATTGGCCGCTGGTGTTCGAAGGGTCGGTTCTCCGCCATATCCCTGCGCGCACTTTGTGGGAAGAGATCCTGCGCGCAGCCTACGACACCGCCGAGCCCGGCGTTCTCTTCGTCGATCGCATCAATGGCATGAACAATCTCTGGTATCGCGAAACGATCACCACGACGAACCCGTGCGGCGAGGTCCCCTTGCCGCCTTACGGCGCCTGCGATCTCGGCTCGATCAACCTGACGCGTTTTATCGACGAGCCGTTCGCTCCCCGCGCGCGGCTCAATACCGCATCGCTCGACGCGACCGTCGAGACCGCCGTCCGTTTCCTCGACGACGTCATCGACGCTTCGCGATTTCCGCTGCCGCAGCACCAAGAAAACGCCCGCGGCTCGCGGCGGATTGGGCTCGGCATCACCGGGTTGGCCGACGCCCTCGTCATGCTCGGGCTCAGATACGGGAGCTCCGCCGCCATTGCCTGGGCATCCGACGTCATGCAGCGCATCTGCCACGGCGCCTACCGAGCCTCAGCCCGCCTCGCGCGCGAAAAGGGTCCGTTTCCGTTTTTCGAGCGCGATCAATACCTCGACGGCGCCTTCACCCGCGAGTTGCCCGATGACATCCATGCGGCGATCCTCGAGCACGGCATTCGCAACAGCCATCTGACGGCGATCGCACCGGCCGGCAGCATCAGCCTGCTGGCGGGCAACCTATCGAGCGGGATCGAGCCGATTTTTGCGGCAAGCTACCGCCGCTTGGTGCTCGACGAGAACGGCCTCGCGTTCGAGTTTGCGCTGACCGATTATTGCCTTGGCCTGTGGCGACGCCTTGGCCATCCCGCCGACGCTCGGCCCGACGCCTTCGTGACGAGCAGCGAATTGCCGATGAGCGCGCATCTGGAGATGCAGGCCGCGCTCCAAAAGCACGTCGATAACGCGATTTCGAAAACCGTGAACGTGCCTGCCGCCTGCCCTTTCGAGACGTTTCGCCGCATCTACGAGGCGGCCTACGAGATGGGCCTCAAAGGCTGCACCGTCTATCGCCCGAACCCGCTCCGGGGCGCCGTTCTGCAAGGCGGCGATGCGGCCGTTGATGCACCCCACTGCTGTGCCCTCGAGCGGGAAGCCGACTGAGCGAGGAGCGAGGGCGCGAGAAGAGCGGCGAATCGCAGATCGGCTGCCCCGGCGATCGGAGCCGGCCGAAATAGCGGTCGGCGGCGAGCGCCCGGTCGCGGCGCCGATGACGGCGGGCCGCCTTTTGGCCGAAAGGCGCCGGGACGCCGTTTTGGAGGAGATGGGATCGGCCCCAGATGTCGGGTTTGATCGGAGGTTTTTCGCATTGCCGAGAAAGGCTCCTCGGCGCCGCTCACGCAAAGCGGATCGGTGAAGCGTCATCGACAAAGGCCTGCGGGGCCTTGCACGCAGCCCGACAGTTTCGTTAGTCTTTGCCTATGGAAGCGCTTCCCGTCCTCGTTCTCCTCGCCTCCGCCACCGGAGCGGCCGAATGTCTCTCGGTCGCCGCCAAGGTCGGCGAGACCCTTGCTCGCCCGTTGCATCTCGCCCATGTGCAGGTCGGGCCGCATTCGATCATCCTGCCCTCGCAGGAGCAATTATCGGAGTACGAAGCCGAGCATCTCGCCGACCGCGAACAGGCGGATACGGAAGCGATTCGCACGCTCGTCCGCAATTGGGCCCGGGAGAATGCCACGGATCTCCCGTTCGACGTTTTCCAGGGAGACGAATGGCGGGTCATGCGGCAATTTCGGGGCAAGGTTTCCCTGGTGGTGCTCGCCTCGCCTCACACCCAGCCGATCGGCCATCGCGAGACCCTGCGCGCGGCGCTGTTGCGCACCGGTCGCCCGGTGGTCATGGTGCCGCCGGGTTGGAGCGGCGGCTTCGGCCGACGTCTTCTCGTCGGTTGGGAAGACGTGCCGCCGCTGCGCCGCGCCATCGACGCGTTCACCCCGTTTTTGGCCGGCGCCGAAGAGCTCGAGGTGGTGGCGGTCGAACAAAACGACGCCTCTCTCGATCTGGCGAGAAAAGTGATCGGCCCGATCGCGCCCGCGGCCCGTTATCGCCTGGTCGCCGCCGCCGGCCGCCGCACCGCGCAGACGCTCCTCGACGAGGCGCGCGCCTGCCGCAGCGACGGCCTCGTCATGGGCGCCTTCCGCCGCGGCGAGATCCTCAACTGGCTGGTGCTCGGCACTTCGACCCGCCTCATCCACGACAGCTTCTTGCCTTTGGCGATGAGCATTTAAGGAGCGAACCCGCCGGCCCTCACAACCAGCCCAGGCCGCGCGCCAGCATGTTGAGCGCAACGAGGACGATCACCGGCAGGAAGACTCGCTTCAACCACACATTCGACATGTGGGTGATCACTTTCGCCCCGATCGTCGCTCCCAAAAGCACACCGAGCGCGACCGGAACCGCGATCGCCGGATCGATGTCTCCGCGCCGGAAAAAGATCCCGGCCGAGGCCGCCGCGGTCACCCCGATCATGAAGTTGCTGGTCGTGGTCGAAACCTTCATCGGCAGGCGCATCGCCGTGTCCATCGCCAGCACCTTGAAGGTCCCGCTGCCGATCCCGAGCAGACCGGAAATCAAACCGGCCACATACATCATGCTAAAGCCCCAGCGCACATGCGCGACGTGATAGGCCACGTCGTGGTGCGTGCGCCAATCGGGATACGTGCTCGGCAGGCGCAGCCGCCGCGCCCATTTGTGGTCGACGACACCCGTCGGCAGCTCCTCACCGAGCCGCATCACGAGAGGCAGCGCCGAGATCAAAAGCACGACGCCGAACACGATAAAAAGGGCGGTCGTATCGAGGACGCTGGATAGAAGCGCCCCACAGATCGCGCCGGTGGTCGTCGCGATCTCGAGAAACATGCCGACCCGCAGATTGGTCATGCGGTCTTTGACGTAAGCCGCCGCCGCGCCGGAGGAGGTGGCGATCACGGAGACGATGGAGGCGCCGATCGCGGCGGTGAAAGGGACGTTAAAGACCAAAGTGAGGATCGGCACGATAAAGACCCCGCCGCCCAAACCGACGAGTGCCCCGATAAAACCGGCAAAAGTCGAACTGAAGAAAACAAAAAAGAAAAACATCAACGTGTCGTCCTGGACCTCGGTCGCGCCCGGCCGGCCGATCCAGGCGCCGACGCCGAAGATGCTGAACATCAGGATCGCCAGGACGAGGGTGGTGATGATGACGTAGGTGCGATCCTCCTCGACGGCGAAAGCCGCGATCGAAACCGCGACCCGAAGCACGGGGGTGGCGAGAAGGATCAGAAGCCCGAGCACGACAATCGCCAGCGGGTCCCCGTTCAAGACGCCCCGCACAACCGCATGCAGGGTGTCCGGGAATGTCGGATGCGGCAACTCGCCGGCAAAGCGCAGCGCGTAGAAATAGACGGCCCCGATGAGGATCACGGCGACGCTCAAAAGCACGCCGCCGCGCAGCACTCCGCTGATGATGAGTTCGGTCTTGCGGATGACGTTATCGTTCGAGTCGAGGGGAACAGTTTTGTCGATGACCGTTTTGCTCGCCATCCTCTCGACCCGCCGGCCTCAACTTTAACGAATCGAAGCCCTCGGATGGATGGTTGCGACCGCCCATCCGGGGCCACTTGCGGAAACCATATGGGTCCCACCCGCTTCCTCCCCAATAGTCAATTTTTCTTGCTCAAAGAGATTATCGAAAAATTCATTCCTGCCTTTCGTTATCGGGGGGCCTTGCCACGGGGGCGAGCCCGCCCGGAAAGCGCCGCGCCCATGGTGTCGAGAGCGAGGCGGCGCAGCGCGAGCCGCGTCACCTGCGGCACATCGCCATGACCGAGACCGGCAAGCCAGCCCGAGAGCTCGCCCGTCGCGCCCCCGCTCATCAACGCCCTTGAAACTTCGCCGCCCGCTTTTGGAGAAACGCGCCGATGCCCTCGGTGCGGTCCGCAGTCCCGTAAATGGTCGCGACGAGAAAGGCCTCGAATTCGAGCGCCGAAGTCAGATCCATCTGCATGCCGCGATAGACCGCCTGTTTCACGAATGCGTGGCTGAGTGGCGCCCTCGATTTGTAGGGTCGCACCATTTCTTTCGCCGTTTCGAGCGCGCGGCCTTTGTCGACGAGGCGATTGACGAGGCCGATCCGGTACGCCTCCTCCGCGTCGATCGGCTCGGCGGCGAAGAGGATTTCGAGCGCTTTTGCCGGCCCGACGAGGCGGGGGAGCCTTTGCGTTCCGCCGGCGCCCGCCACGGTGCCGATCCGCGAACTGGTGATGGCGAAGCTCGACCCGCGGCCGGCGACGCGCAGATCGCAAGCGAGCGCGAGTTCGCACCCGCCCGTCATGCAAAACCCCTCGATCGCGGCGATCACCGGCTTCGACAGCGTTTCGAATGCGTTGCACAAGCGGTGCCAGCGCCGAAAGTAGGCGAGGCCGTCGGCCGCCCCTGAGAGCGCGAGCGCGTCGTTGAGATCGGCGCCCGCGGAGAAGTACTGCGCGCCGCCGGTCAGGATGACGCCGCGCACGGCAGGATCGCGGTCGGCGGCCCGCGCGGCCGCCTCCAGCTCGTCCATGGTGTCGCGGCTGATGGCATTGCGCCGTTCTGGCCGATTGAAGGTGATGACGAACGCGGCGCCATCCGTTGCCGTCTCGATGTTGCGGTATGTCATCCTTCCCCCTCCCCTCTCGTCCGTCGGAGCCGACGCGCCGCGTCCTCAGTCGTGGAAAGCGTCGAGACCGGTGAGCTCGCGGCCGGCGATGAGCGCCAGTATCTCGTTGGTGCCGTCTGGAACCATCAGCATGCGCGCATTCCGGAACAGCTCTTCGAGCCCGAGCTCGGCGCTGATCCCCATCGCCCCATGGACCGACATCGCGAGCGATATCGCCTGGAGAGAGGCCGTGGTGGCGTAGCGTTTCGCCATCGCGGAAATGCCGTTGGCGCGCGCGCCGCGGTCGATCTGTGCGAGCGCGGCATAGCAGAGGAGCCGGCTCGTCTCGACCGCCGCCGCGATGTCCGCGAGATTGGCCTGCACGAGCTGTTTCTTTCCGATATACTGCCCGAACTGCCGGCGCACGCCGGCGTATTCGATCGCGGCGTCGAGCGCGCGCTGCGCCATGGCGACCGCCATCAGGCCGATCAGGGGACGGTTTCCGTTCCATGTCGTGGTCAGGAGCCTCGCGGCGTCGCCGCTCCGGCCGATCGCATTCTCCTTCGGCACGCGACACTCTTCGAACAGGACGTCGCTCAAATGACCCTGGCGAAGTCCGAGACGCTCGATTTCGCGGGTCTCGTAAGGCGAGGCGGCGCGCTCGACCACGACCCGCCGGAGAAGATTGCGCCCGTTCGCATCGGTTCCGGCGGAGCATGTGACGAGGATGATGTCGCTGACGCTCGCATTGGTGATCCACATCTTGCGGCCGTTGATGACGAGGCTGTCGCCCTCTTCGCGCACCCGCGTCTTCACCCCGCGCGGATCCGAGCCGACATCGGGCTCGGTCGTCCCGGTGCAGCAGATCTTGCGGCCGGCGATGAGGTCGGGAAGAAAGCGCTGCCGCTCTTCCCTTTCGCTCTCGAGGCCGATGCGGGCGACCGTGACTTCCTGACCGAGGAGCCCCATGGCGACGACCGCGGGGAGCTGCTCGAACACCAGCCCATAATCGAGCATGCGCATGCCGGAGCCGCCGAGTTCGACCGGCAGGCGCGGCGCCGTCAGTCCCTCCTCCGCCAAGATCTGGAAAATCTGCAACACCGCTTCCTTGGGCAAGGGGCGGTTTCGGTCGTGCGAGAAAAGCACGGGCTCGATCTGTTTCTCGGTCATCCGGCGGGCCGAATCCCGCAACATCCTTTGTTCTTCGGAGAGCGCGAAATCCATCTCGGCTCCTATGGCATCGCAAATCCGCCGTTGACGCTCAGCACCTGGCCCGTGATCCACGAAGCCTGTTCGCTCGCGAGAAAGGCGATCATGGAGGCCGCATCCTCCGGCCGGCCGAGGCGTCGCGTCGGATACATGCGCAGGATCGATTGCACGCGCCGTTCGTATTTCTCTTCGCCCATCTGCCGTCTGAGGCTCTCCTCGCGCTCGCGGCGCAGTTCCGTGTCGGTGGCGCCGGGCGAGACCACGTTGAGCGTGATGCCCTCTCTTCCCACTTCCTGCGCGACCGACTTGACGAGCGCGATGACGCCCGCCTTTGCGGCGGCATAATAGGAGAGCCGCGCCTGGCCGAGCCGGGCGGAGTCGGAAGCGACGCAGATGACGCGGCCGTATTTCCTCGCCGCCATCATCGGCAGCACGGCTTTCAAGAGATGCATCGGCCCCAAGAGGCAGATCTTGAGCATGCGGTCCCAATCGCCGGCGTCCGATTCGAGGAACAGCTTGTCGGCGGCGATCGCGGCGCAATTTACAAGGATGTCAATCGTTCCGAAGTGTTCGGTGGCGTGTCGGACCGTCTCGTCGACCTCCTCGCCCTGCGCAATGTCCGCCCGCAGGCCGAGCGCTTGCGCCCCCGTTTCATGCGCGAGCTTTTTCGCCCCTTCGACTGCCCCTTCGCCGTTGATGTCGACGAGGACGATGCGTGCGCCTTCCGCGGCGAGAAGCCGGGCCGCCGCGAAGCCGATGCCCCGCGCCCCAGAT